>NZ_DAMBKZ010000003.1:0-365804 GCF_032066345.1 Brucella sp. | reverse complement strand
AGCCGGTAGAATACAAAAAGGCGAAGCCCTCAGGCTCCGCCTTTTGTTGTTTTTGACACATGCTATTAGACGTCAGATCATCCGGGTAACAATTGCCTTGATCTCGCGCTCAAAGAAATCTGAGAAAGCCGCAATACGCGGCGGCAACTTCTGGAATGGCGGATAGTAAAGCGTAAGCCAAAGTTGCGGCGGCGACCATTCCGGCAGGATATGCACGAGACGCCCCGTGCGCAAATGTTCAGCCACGATGAACACAGGCAGCATGGCGACCCCTGCCCCATCTGCTGCCATATTGGCCAACACTTCACCATTATTGGCACTGATCATACGCCCGGCAGAAACATTGACCGTCGAACTTCCATCCGACAAAGCCCAGTTTTCACGCCGACTTTCCGAGCTGTAGCCCAGACATCCATCTGATGTCAGCTCGCCCGGATACGCGACATCTATAAATGGCGTACCGGGTGCAGCCACCAAAATGCGTTTGATTTCAATGATCTTGCGCCAGATCGTGAATTTATCCGACGGCGCACCGGAAATGCGGATCGCAAGATCGAAATCCTGCTCGACAATGTCGAGCATCTGGTCGGTCAGCGATAATTCAATCTCGATCTTTGGATAAACATCCCGAAAAGCAGAGAGTATTTGTGGAAGGACCTGTTGGCCGAGTGACATCGGCGCATTGATCCGCAAACGCCCTTGATCAGCCTTATGAACATTCATGAGTTCAAGTCGCGCCGTCTCCAGCGCGTTGACTGCTGGTTCGATACGCGCTGCAAAAACAGCCCCATCAGTCGTGAGCGAAACCTGTCGGGTCGTTCGCACGAAGAGCTGAACGCCAAGCTCTTCTTCTAACGCTGCGATGGTTCGCGTTACAGAAGCGGGCGTCATATCCAGCTCTCGCGCAACCTGCGCGAAATTGCGCTTCTCCGCTGCCAGCAGAAACGTCTTGAGGGCTTTGAGCTCGTTCATTCGTTCATTACCGTTGATGCAATATAATTACGACAATTGCATCAACAGAGATCAACAATCAACCCGCAGAAATTACTTGCTCACTGGCAAGCCATTTCCTGTCCATGCTTCCAGTCCGCCACGATACCAGAACGTCGTCCAGCCGAGTGTGGCAGAGCGCAATGCGGCATTATAGGACGAACGGTCGTTCATACCTTTGCCGAAAAATACCACGCCAACACTTCTGTCTCCGCCAGCTTTTTCGTTCAGCCATTCGTCGAGCGCTTCCTGCAGACTATCTGTAACGCTTCCATCGCGCCCGGCATCCGGCAAAGAAAAGGCATTCTGCATGGTTTCCTGCAGACCGCTGGTATCAACGAACAGGGTTTTACGGCCATTCGCGATGATTTTGGCAACCTCAACGGTTGTGATTATTGTAGCCCTGGCATGTTTGTTGGGTGTTGGGCCGGTATAAGGCGACTGAAAGAGAACCATGCTCGCCGCAACGCCATCATCGCGCAATTCATCAACGACTGCACCTGCCGCGCCACCAGAAGCTGGTGCAGAAGCATTAGTTGGTTGCTGGCCTGCAGAATCTGCTGGAGCACTTCCCATTTCAACATCGGAAATCATGACCGCCAGATGTTCGAACAGGTCGTAGCACATGGTGATCGATCCTTCTTTCGGATCATACCATGCGTTGAGCTGGTCACAGTCGCGGAACGTGACTGTTAAAGGTCGCGGCAACACATAAGTCTGGGACAAGTTATCGAAATAGCCTGTCAAAGCGCTTGAAAGTTTACTGGCATAGAAATCGCCAACTCTACGTGAGGATGGCTGAAAGACCGTTTTGATCGCTGCACCGGCCGCATTGGCAGGTTGTTCGCCTTCCGGGTGCCATTCGCCAGAACGTGTGTGAGGGGCAAGAATCTTACGCCATGCACGATTTTGCTTGTTGAATTCGTCAGAGCAGCGAAAACGAGTGCGCTCATCCAGCTTTACGCCGTCGGCAATCGAGCTGAAAACCTTTGGATTGCCGCCATACATGATGCAAAGCATATTACGAAAGCGCTTGAGATCGGCTGTATGCTCGTCCTGCCACGGAGAAGGTGAGCTGCCCTTCATCTCATTGATTTTGCCACTATAATACCACTGCAGCGCTGCATAGCTCGCGCTTCCGATAGCCATATCGTCGATTTCTTTGTCACCGGACGGATACATTGTCGGTTCGACAATCTGCAAAGCAGAATAAATATCGACAGCATCTTCTTCGGGGCCAGTCGATGGCAGCTGCAATTCTCCAATCAGCGCATGTCCGAATTCATGCGCAAAAATGCTGCGCACCAATCCGTAATAAACTGCAGCGATACGGCCACTGTCGCCGCCAAACTCCGGCAGCGGACCTGAGGGGGCACCAGAGCCTGCTACGGGCTGAGGCGCGTTGCCGCCATTTTGGGGCGCAGTTTGCGCGCCGGTATCAGCAGTCTGCGGCGCTCCACCGGTTCGTTGGCTTGGGGTGACCGGCTGGGTAGGCACATTCTGGCCATCCGATGTGATATTGAAATCGGTAATCGCAAATACGCCGGTGTCATAGGCCATGATGCCGATCTGCGCGCCAAGCGCTGCCGAACCCTGAACGTCGCCAATCATTCTTCCATTGAGAAGAAACCGCGTCACACCGGGTACATCGACCATTTCGATGACATCCGTGCCGTCAAGTTTGGCTGCATTCGGGATGGTAGCAATGTCCTGGCGCTTGCCGTTCTCCATGCAGAAGAGCTTGGCACTCTTATCGGCAATCACTTCCATCAGGCAAATGGCGCTATTCGCAGGATTTGTCGCAATTAGCCCCAGCGAAGCACCGGGCTTGGAAGAATTGATTGCAATCCTAACGCTGGTAGCACGACCTTCGGCAGGTGCTGGCCCGGCTTGAACCACCAATGTCTGCTCGGTTCCGCCTGCCTGCTGATTGTTGAGGACAAACCAACCGTCTTGTTTGGTTCCGGTCCATCCCTGAATGATTTGTGAAGACCCTGCCGAGGCGAGTGGGCCGAGTTCCCTCTCAAATTCGGCATGGGCTGGAAGATTGGACGCGATGAAACTCGCGATAAGAACCGCACCCAACAGACGCATTCGAAAGTCCCCATTCCGCTGAGCATAATTCCTTAAACCTGGATCAGTTTAAGGTAAAATCATGCTCTGATTTTAAAGTGTTAGAGCGACCTTTGGACACCCATCAAGACGCCCGGCGCTCTAATATCATCAATATGGAGCGGTTCTCATTTCGGATCATAAAGCATCCGACCGTCCAAAAACTCTGATCTGCCATTCAACTTATTTATTGCAATACGATTCAACAGATTGATGTCAATCAGTAATCGCTCAATAGTCAAAGCAGATAGTGGATTATTTCCCAACAAATTGGCGTTTGGTCTACAGATATGCAGATCGTGACTTGCCTAAACTACCCGCGCGGCAACTCTTTTCGTCCGCGCTGGATCATAATCCAGCCAATAACGGCCAACAGTCCCCCGCCGATCGACATTGGCAGCACGAGGATCAACAGCCAGAAGAAAAATGCAGTGGCTTCACCATTATCCTCAAGCGACCCAAAATCCGACCCCGGTATGAAGAGCGTGGCAAGCAGGCCAAGCAGGATAACAGCACCAAGAACAAGACAACCCCATCCAATTTGCAGCTTGCGACTTGCCAGCCGCGACAACAGGATTGTGGAGATCACCACTACAACAAACTGAACGACCAGCTGGATGATAATTACACTATCGAGACCATCTGGATTGACCGTCCGTTCAGGGGAAAGCATCATTACCAGAGGGGCCATGAGGCCAAATCCGAAGCGCGCTATCAGAACACCAAATACGAAACTAATAAGCCATTTGGTCCATGCTGGATTCATCAGATATCTTTCTTAACAGCCCGCCCCGGCACCAGGTGCCTCATCTGAGCCGACACTAGACGGAAGATCGAAGCGCGGTCAATTGAGTATTGTCCACAGCGTAACACATTGACTCATCTGTGGAGGTTTGCGATGCGGTAGAGATTGACCGCATTCGGGGATCTTTCATGAAGATATGCTTTGCATTGACTTTGGCCGCACTAATACCGCTGCCAGCTGCAGCAAACTGTATTCCTCCGTGGCAGACCCAATTTGCGTGCAATATTCCAGAGCGAAATGCGCGTGCGGAGTTTTGCCACCTTGCCGATCCGAAGGCCAATCCGGACAAGAAGGAGGCCTACTACACCTACGCGGCAGGCACAGAAAAAGCCGAGCTCTATTTTGAAACCGACAGCACCTGGTTTTCGACCAAAGACACCAATATCAATCATCCGACCGATCTGACCATGGCACTAGGCTATGCTCGCGGCGACTATGTTTATGCTTTCGTTGTCACGCAAGACAAAGACGATTCAAGCGTCATCAAGAGTGGTGAAATACGCGTCTATCCTTCGACTGATGCCTTCACCAACGAGACCAAAGACACCGAAGTTGCCAAGCTTTATTGCGAGCCGTCGTCGATCCTCGCCGATAGCGACAGCATCAGACCCTGAGCATGAAAGTTCGCAAAATGAATAAAGTCCTGCGCTCACTGATCCTGACGTCATCATTTACTGCAGCCATTCTATGCAGTTCAATCGCCAGCGGAATTGCTGGTCCGGCCGCTGGTGCAGTCGAAGCCGCTCCGCAAGTGCAGTCTCAGGAACAGCCGGCACCAGAAACCGATACGTTCGGGCGCTCGCAATTTGTCCTCTCAGCTAATCCAATCATCCCGCCCCGTGATTACGGAAAAGGGCTAGCGCTGCCCAAGGCTGGCGACTACAGCCCGGACGAGAGTGGAACGATCTACGATATTGCTTTCCTCGGCATTGAAAATGGCGAAATGCAGTTTGAAGTCCGCGGCTATTCAATCGCAGATTTGAACTACCCGGCATCGGGCCAGACCTTCTCTTTTCCGAAAGATCAGACGACCGTAGAAATACGTGATATTATTATTGAAATTGAAGAGGTTACTGAAGGTAGTCTGACTTACAGGATCAACTATCGGAAGTGATCCAGATCAGGCCGTGAGCTGTGCCCATTCAGGCGCAGTTCCGTCATTTTCAAGGCCGCCGTTGCGAGCAAACTGCTCAAGCGTCATGGCATCGAGAACGCCGACAATTGCTTCGCGAACAAGCAGCATTGATCGGCGAACCTGACAAGCCTTGTGATCTTCACAGTCTTCACAAGGTTCATAAGCTGTTCGGCTGGCGCAACGAATAGGTGCGAGTGGACCATCCAGAACGCGGATCGCCTGCCCGATATTAATTTCACTGGCAGGTTTTGCCAGACTATAGCCGCCGCCCGGCCCCTTCTTCGACCGCAAAATGCCATCGTTACGCAGCTCCAGCAGGATCGCGTCGAGAAACTTCTTGGAAATATTGTTTTTGGCGGCAATCTCGGCAACGAATGCGCTCTCGCCGGGAGCAAGCAAGGCAAGGTGAGCCAATGCTTTGAGGCCGTATTTCCCCTTTTTTGTGAGCATGGAACCTCCGCCGATCCGATGAATGCTGCTTTTGCACTAAATCGAGCGGATTAATAGTCTATCGTTACAGACCAAATGTCACATTCGGAAGGGATAGGTGTTCGGGCTCACGCGTATTGACGGCCAAACCGCTCATGCGGATGCTTTGGCGTTGACCTCATAGAGTGTCGCAATCTCAGCTGCCAACAGTTCCTGAAGCTTCCACAAATTGCGATCGCGAATGCCTTTTTCTTCCAGATGTTTGACGGTCAGATAAAGATATTCCGCGCAGGAACCAATATGCCCACATGCTCGCGCCAAAGTGCTTGCTACACATTCCAGCGGTAAGCCGTTCAAAACGCGGTCGCCGCGTGGTCCAGCCCAGAACGTCAAAGCACGCACAGGCCCGTCCGGTGTATCGACGGATACCCAGCGGATACTGGAAGCATCACTTATAGAGCTGATCTCGCGGCGGATCATGCGCTGAATCTGGCCAAGCCGATCCTCTTCAGACAACCGAAACACGATACCGTTGCAGCTGCCGCCGCGTCGCAACGCGAGCATCAACCCAGGCTGGCTTTGCGTGCCACGCCAGCGGGTAAGTCGTAGGCAGAACGAACGGTGCCATCCCTTCACGCCGCCGTAACGCCAATCAACGGCATTAAAATCCGGTTTCCAGATAAGAGAGCCATAAGCGAACACCCACAGAGGCGTATCGCCGCTTTCATGATAAAGTTTTTCAGAAAGTGCCTGCACGTCCAGATCAGTTATCGGAATCCTGTTTGGCTCCGGCCCTCGATCCACTTCTGCCCGAATGCTCAGCGAGACCAACTCCTCAGTCAGCGTCATTCTGGATGCAAAATCAGTCACTACACTTCTTCCTGCTTACCAAATTTTTGCTCATTACGGCGGTTCCAGTTAAGAATGAATCGTTAGAACCGCTGTAACTGTTTGTTTTTATGCATTATCCGACGCAAAACCGCTTCGCACTTTTGCTGGAAATGCTACAATTTATGCGGCAATTATGGAATGAATTGCTCGTTATGCTCAAGCCCTGAAAGACGCCTTTGCATCGTCGAGCTGGCGAATTCTGGAAAATAGGGCTTCACGATCTGATAGGTGACGCTCGAATAATGCGATGAATATCGTATTATCGGCAATGTGCGGCAAAGGAGCCGACTGAGCGCGGCGCAGACTTTCATTTGCAGTCTGTTTTGCTATTTCAACGGCAGCCAGCAACGACGCGATTGTTCCTCGTGCCTGTGCGCCTTCGCCGTAGCCTGATGATGAAGAGTGTTGATAATCGGACTGAGTTTGCATCGTAATCACATCTCCTATCAATAGCGTTCACGAATAACGATTTGGTGGTCATTGTAGTCTCTCTCAAGCGGCGAAAACGAGGCACAGCAGGCTAATTGCCTTTAGCTATGTAAAATTTCAGCCCTTTGAAAAACACGATGGCTGGAAAAACCACCCTCGCCTGTGCGCTAAAACAACAGTGGCAGCCGGAGCCGCCACTGCATCGATTACGCAAATCTTGAATGAAGTTTAGAATGAACGCTGGAAGCGAACTACGCCCTGCCAGGCATCCTGACCTTTCAGGATCGAGTTCTTGTCATCCCACTTGGTGTAGGAAATCTGAGGCGTGATGGTGAAGCCAGGAACCAATTGATAAGCAACGTTTGCACTGGCTGCGAAAGTTTCCGCATCCTCATAGGCCAGCTGAACGTTGAAGACCGCTTTGTTGGTAGCCTTGAATTTAGCACCACCCCAAACGGCCCAATCACCGCCCCACGTTCCGTAGAAGCTGTCAATCACACGAACGCCACGATAAGTGCTGCTGCCACCATCGTGAACAACGGCACCGCTTGCATCGTAATGAACGTAATGATCGTCGTTCGACTTGTATGCACCCTGCACCCAGACCGAGAAGCGGTCGGTTACATTAACATCAAGGCGAACCTTTCCGGCCCACTCTTCGTTGACAGCATCATAAGCTGCAACGCCTGCAATCGAACCCCAGCTCTGCGCATATTTCAAACCAGCAACGACATGTGGTGTGTAGTCATCAATCACGCCATTCCAATCGACATCGACGTTGTTACCCTGTTCAAGAGAGATAATAGCCGAAAAGCCATTGCCGCCCTTGAAAGTGTAGCTGATCTGATTGGTACGATAACCACCAGCACTGATAACGTCGTCATTCAACACGTCACCGAAATATCCGGTGAATGTGTAGAATGCCGTGTCATCAAGGCCCACGCGCAGACCGCCAAGCTGGATAAACGCACGATTGAGCGTCGTTCCGGCATCCACACCATTACCGAAATTGAATCGGGTTTCAGTAAAGGTCGAAAGTGTACCAAGCTCCGTTTCGGAAGCCGTCGATGTGCGTAATGTGAAACGCGTATTATTCGTCCAGGTATCATAGGACTTACCACGCGGGCTCAGATTATAAGCACTTCCGTCCGGAGCACGGCTGATGCCTGCACCACGATAATAGACGTTATCGCCTCCCCTCAGGTCGTAACGAACATAACCATGGATACGCAGGCAGGTTTCCGTTCCCGGAATGTAGAAATAGCCTGCTCCGTAAGCATCACAGACACGCACATATTCTACAGCCTCTGGCTCCGGCGCTACAATTGCATCGGCTGCATTTGCGTGTGTCACCCCAAGAACAGCAAATGCCGAACCAATTACAGTGTTTTTCAGAATCATAATTATCCCCACTAACAATAAACAAAATCGTTGTATTTCAGAGGGATAATTCGATTAAGGCAATTATATCTAATTATTGTAAAATATATGACAAATAATATTTTATATAATAATATTCAGAATTGATATAATTACACAATTAAACAAAATTATATTCTATTGTTTCAACAAAAAGAACTGATATAAATTATATAATATTGACTACTCGCTCAATATTTTCTGTTTAATTTAATTATGATCGAACCAGCCCCTAATCCGCTATGACTGGTTCTCGAAACAGTGACAAATAGCGCTCTCCGCTATCAGGCAGAACGGCAACGATGGTCTTCCCTGCATTTTCCGGGCGCTTTGCAATTTGAAGGGTCGCAGCAATCGCTGCTCCGGAAGACGTACCAACCAGAAAGCCCTCTTCCCGTGCAACCGATAATGCGGCACGGCGCGCTTGCTCCGTCGTCACAGCAATGATTTCATCGACAATAGCCTTGTCGTAGTTTTCAGGCAGAATGGTCTCATCGATATCGGTGACTTTGTGAACACCTTCAATGGTTTCGGCTTTTGGATTATCGGCAGAAGGCACAGAATCTGCCGTCGGCTCGACAAGAATGATACGAAGGGATGGCTTCTTGTCTTTCAGGTATTTTCCCGCCCCTGAAATGGTCCCGCCAGTGCCTACGGTACTGACCAAAATGTCCACTTCGCCATCCGTGTCTTGCCAGATTTCCGGGCCGGTCGTTTCAAAATGAATTGCCGGATTGGCAGGATTGGACCGCTGACCCGTATAGTAAGCGCCCGGATTTTCGCTGCGAATGCGATCAAGCACCTTTTGCAGCGCTCCCGGTTCCAGCAGCTCGTCATTGTCGATCAGCACGATTTCAGACCCGAACTGACGCAGGATATTGATTTTGTCTTCGCTGATCGTATCGCGCAGGTAAAACTTCGTCCGATAGCCCTTTGCGGCAGCAACAGCCGCAATACCAATGCCGGTATTTCCGCTCGTCAGATCTACCAGAAGATCACCCGGCTTAATCCTACCGGTACGCTCGGCATCCCGAATAATCCCCCATGCTGTACGGTCTTTGATGCTGCCAGCGGGATTGAGATATTCGATTTTTGCGAGAAGCCGCACAGAAACGTCATTGCTTTTCTGAAGGCGTGAGAAAGCAACAAGAGGCGTATTGCCGACAAGCTCCGAAAAGCCATTGCGTATGTTACCCATGATCCACTCCCTTTTGCCAACAGGCATCAAAATTCAGCGTCTAATTTTCACCAACCGCCGAATTTTATTAAGAAAATTATTCACTTAGTTCGCCCGGCACATAGATTTGCAATCCATTGCAGGAGGCCTCTTTGCAACTATATTCGCGTAGCAACGCTGCTCGGATCATCATGAATGATGTCCCCTATTCGATAGGCTGACCGGATTCGCACGAGCCTTGCTGATTGCTGTCTCAAGAATTGAAGGTTCTAACCTTTCATGCCCTGACCATCGAAAACGTATCCAGCCATTCTGATCTACGAGAAAGCTCGCTCCATCGGCAGTTGGTGTCAGAAGCTGAATAGCCACAGCCGCAGTCTGGTCGGAAACATCGCATTGTGCCGTGATGCCATTGCTATCGACAGCAAAGGCCTCAAGCTGTTCACCCTTAAGAAGAAGCAGCCAGAAATTGTCGGATTGCCGACCGACCTCATGCCGTCTAGCCCCGCAATAGATCGTAATCCGTGGGCTTGCAGCCGGGTAAACCGCACCATCAGGCGCAGGCATACTGATCGTTCGGGCAGACGCAATCGTGCGGATATAATCCACTAGCGACCACGCGGTTTTCGCATCCAACATTGTTTCAAAACCGGGCATGGACTGCCGACCGTCTTGCAACTCCTTGCCATGCATGATCGTCCAGAAGATTTCGCCGTCACTGCGATCCGCAAACAATGGTGCTGTCAGATCGGGTGGCCATACCGGATCGCCCGTTGCTTGCTCACCGCGTCCGCGCCCGTCATTGCTATGACAGGAGGCACAATTGCCTCCGAAAGCCACAGCGCCCCGCGCAATTGCGATGGACGTATAGGATGTGGGCGAGCGCAGAAAACTTGCTTCATTAGCATCCTGAAGAAACAATCCGATGCGTGGTGGCTGGAACCAAACGAAACCGATAACTGCCGCGATAACAATAGCTTGCCATCGCCATTTAGGCAGAAAATGACACCCAATACCGATTAGAAATGCCAGCAGAAGTGGCTTAAAGCTCCGCCATGCGGCATCGACGAGAAACGCGTCACCCAGAATATTGTCGCGCAAACGATAGGCGAAAGGCCAGGTGATGTCTTCATGAACGCCGGGCGGTTGTGTCGCGAGAAGTGACGCCGCGAGAAACACTACAAGACCAATTGTTCCTTCGAGGATCAACGCATAACCAAGTCCCCGCCCGCTGCTACCATCACGGCTCAGCCAGAAACGATTAAGTGCTGCAAGTGTCAGCATGGCTGCCAGAAGCGCGATCTTCACGATCATGATCCTGCCGTAAGTGGTACCAACCAGCCCCGGCAAACCACCTGTCAAAAGCCATCCTGCAATTGCGGCACCAACAACAAGAACTGCAACAAAAACAATGCCATATAGCGAAAACCGCTGTGCTGCCTGCAAACCTTCATCCCGCGAAACGCGTAAAAGAAGATAGAGCGGAGGCAGCGAACCAAACCATAGCGCGCCTGCAATCACATGCGCAGAAACCGCCAGCGGTAGCCAGATAGTATCAGATGCTGCAGCGTGCCCCATGCGCATCTGAAGACCAAGCGCGAAAACAGCTATCAAAAACAAAAGGATACGGATGGCTTGAGACTTTACCGCATACGGCAGAAGCAAGGCAGCAAACACGATTGCCAATGCGCGCAGGCACGATGCAATGCCGAAGGCCGTGCCTAAAAGTCCGCTTGGGAAAAAGGCGAATGCATCAGAAAAACTACTCGCACCAGACAACAGTGAGAACTGAAGTGGCACCCACAGAACCAGTCCAAAAGCACTGATAGCTACAGAATAGACACAAAGTTGACACCAAATTCTCACAAAAGACGCAAGTTTGCCGTCACTTATTCCGCGTGGAACAAGCAAAATGCGAAAAAATAGCGCCCCTGCGAGCATTGCGAGGCCCGCAAGATTGAGGCATCGCACGAGCGCAATGACGATATCAATTCCAGTCATTGCGCCCGGCAACCTTAATTAGCAATCTTGAATTTGAACGCGCCTTCGGTGCGGTGCGTATCGACCGATGCAGCGCCCCACTCGACCGTATAAGTACCCGGCTTCAAAGCTGGCGGTGTGACCGAGAGCGTCTTTGTGTTGCCGTCAATATGTTTAGGCTTACTGGTCTCGATAGTTGCCCCGCTCTCATCCTTGAGGACAAGTTTGCTAAGGCCGAGTTCCAGCGCTTCGGTATATTCGATGGAAACAATGGCAGGCGTTTTATTGAGCACAGCGTCTTCGGCTGGCTCGGATTGTGCGAGATGCGCATGAGCATAAAGTTGCGTCATCGACCCCAATAAAAGGGCCGCTGTAAGAATTGCTTTTTTGAACATTTTTCTTTCCTGATTTTACCAGTCGGCATCCAACCCAAGATGCGCAAGCGCCTGCCTGCGCAGTTCCGCCAGTCGCGGATCGCCGCGATGGCGTGGATAGCTGAGATCCACTTTAAGTTCGGCTTCGATGCTTGCCGGACGGTTGCCAAAGATGATGACCCGTTGCGCAAGGAAAAGCGCTTCCTCGACATCATGTGTGACGAGCAATGTGGTAAAGCCGTTGCGTTGCCAAAGATCCAGAAGCTCAGCCTGCATGGCAAGCCGCGTCAGGGAATCGAGTTTCCCCAATGGCTCGTCCAGAATGAGCAATTTCGGATCATTGACGAGCGCACGCGCCAAGGCTGCACGCTGCGCCATGCCGCCCGAAAGCTGGCGCGGATAGGCATTGGCAAAAGCCGACAATCCCACCAGTTCAATCGCTTCATCGATGCGGTGTCCCTGAGTTTTCAGCACGCCACGCGCCTGGAGCCCCAAAGCCACATTATCCCGCACCGTGCGCCATGGATAAAGTGTGGGGTCTTGGAAGACCACCACGCGCGACGGATTAGGACCGAGGATTTCCTCGCCATCGGCCAGAATCCGCCCTTCACTTGGCGGCTCCAGACCGGCAGCGAGCCGCAAAAGCGTACTCTTGCCGCAACCCGATGGACCCAGAATGGCAACAAATTCACCCGGTTGCACATCAAGCTCAATGTGGTTGAGAACCGGCAATGACTTGCCTTCAAGACCAAAGCGATGGCTTACATTCTCAACCCGAATGTGGAAGCCACGGCTTTCATCAGCGGAGGCGGCAGGCGTTTGTTTGAGGGCAGCATTCACCATTTCACATCCCCCTTCTGCCAAGTCAGAACGCGATCACGCACCGTAAAGAGCAGCGTAATCAGACCGGAAAACACAATCGCCATGATGATGAGCGCGCCATAGAGATTGTTGTAAGCCGCCCAGCCTTGCGCCCATTGCAGATACCAGCCGAGACCAGACTTGACGCCCATCATTTCGGCGGCGACCAGCACCGAGAAAGATGCACCCAACCCCATGAAAAGACCGACAAAAACATGCGGCAATGCTGCAGGAATTGCGACGCGCAGGATCAGGAACAACTGACTGGCGCCCAAAGTGCGGGCAACATCGTAATAGGCTTTATCGACACTCGCCACGCCCGACCATGTCAGAACCGTAAGCGGAAACCATGTTGCAAGCGCGATCAGGAAGACTGCTGCTGAAAAGCCTGACGGGAAGAAATAGAATGCCATCGGTAGCAGTGCAGTCGATGGAATTGGCCCCAGAAACCGCAACACCGGATGAACCCAATAGCCGATTGCCTGTACCCAGCCGATGGAAACACCTGTCAGAAAACCAGCAATCGCACCAAGCACAAAACCCGAAGCGAGCAGCTTGAACGAGTTATACAGGCTGTCGAGCAGACGCGGCCAATCATCGAGATAGACTTCGAGCAGAGACGAAGGCGGCTGGAAAAACGGCACAGGGAGCCAGGCAAACTTGGCCGTAAGCAATTCCCAAACACCAAAAAACACCGCCAGAGCCGTCAGCCATGGCGACCAGTAAACCAGCCTTTTGCCAAATGCCGGATAGACCGCAACCAATGCTGCACCGACTGCCAGAAGGATTGTCCAGCCGATGAACAAGCCATTGGTTTCACGAACATAAAGCGGCTCTGCAAAGCCAATCACCACATTGGGAAGGAAGACGGAAATCGCACTGACGATAGCCCAGGCGATCACCGCCACAAACGGCCATAGCGAGCGACGAAGCGCGGAGGGCAGAGCCTCCCGCGCGTCGTCCTTGGACGAGATATAAATTGTGTCAGGTGATGACATTGGCGACGATCTTTTCGGCAAATGCATCCGTATTGGTATTTGGCCGGATGACATTGATGATCTTGAGCTCATCCACGAACAGAGCGACATCCTTGCGCAAGGCATCACCCGTCGAATGATGGTCATGCGTGTGACTGCGCAGGATACGCGCCACGTCCGTTGCAGAGACATTGCCCGGAACGAAAGGCGCAAAGATTTCAGCGCTTTCATCTGGATGCGCTGCAGTCCAAGCCTGTGCTTCTACGATTGCACGCGACAAGGCGCTCGCAACTTCCGGCTCATCACGAACCAGACTTCCGCGCAGACCCAGCACACAGCAGGCAGAATTGACATACTGCCCATCAAGATTGGTCGCGACTTCCTTGAGACCATCACGCTCGCGCTGGAGGAAGGCGTGCGGATCATCGCCAGCCACAGCCTGCACTTCACCCTTCTTCAGGGCTTCCGCAAAGAGATCAGCCGGATATTGCAGCCATTCGATTTCGGTATCGGGATTGATACCCTGCTTGGCCGCCTGAATGGCGAAGAAGTTGCGGATCGGGCTTGCCTGATCGCTGACGGCAACCTTTTTGCCCTTCAGATCAGCAATCGAATTGATGCCTGAATCGGGTGCTGCCAGTAGGCGCATACAGCCGCCATGCGTTCCGACAGTCAGCGATACGTCAAACCCCTGCTCCAATGGCTTAAGCCAGCGCAGCGCCATGCCGATGCCGCCATCTGCCTTGCCGGTGGCAATTGCCTGAAGCAACTGATCGGTTGGGCCAGAGAAATTGACCGGTTCGACAGTCAGGCCATATTTCTCAAACAAGCCTTTCTTGAGCGCGACCGAAATTGGCGACTGACACACAGCCGTCTGCCCCCAGGCCAGCTTGATCACTCTCGGAGAAGATGAGGTGCTTTGTGCGAATGCCTTGCGCACAAAGCCATCGGAGCCACCAATGGCTGCCGCACCAAGCCCAACTGCGGATGCCCCCAGAAAAGCACGCCGAGATAGATAAGATTTCTTATTTTCGGAAGTCATGCAATCACCCTGCTTATAAAGAAAGATGATTGAACTTATTTATATAATTAAAATAATGTCAGGAATTGATATTTAAAATTATAAAGACAGTTGAAAATTATTTCTTTTAAATTTTGCCATAATTTCAAAAAAGCAAAAGCCGAAGAATATATTCTTCGGCTTTTTATATTATCTATTTAAACTAAATTACAGCCCGAGCAATCGATAACCGCCGCCGTGATAAAGAAGCGGCTCACCGCCGCCGGTCACAATCTTCAGTGCCCGTCCGATAATGATAGCGTGGGTATGGCGCTCAATAACGTCCTCAACCGCACAATCGACCGAAGCCAACGCGCCATGCAACGCCAGCGCGCCGCTTTCGAGAGCGTACCAAGCAGCGCCCTCATATCGGGCAGCGCCCTTCACGCCATCTTTTCCTGCAAAACGGTCCGCAATAGCCTGCTGACCAGCAGACAGAATGTTTACGCAGAAATGGTTGTGGCGGCTGATCACCGGCCAGACCGACGAACCACGGTTGATGTTCACGATGATTGTTGGAGGATCGACAGACAGTGCCGTCGCTGACGTCACCGTTGCGCCCGTGCGTCCTTCGTCAAACCCCGCTGTAACAACGCTTACCCCACCCGCTAGCTGTCGCATAGCGGCCTTGAGTTCACCTGGAGAAACCTCGATATCTACAGGCTCTTCAACATACTGCGGAATACTCTCGCGGAGATATGTTACCGTTGATCCCATGTCTGTTTATTACTCCAGATTTATCAATCCGCCACACGGTAGCAGCGCTCGACAGATTGGCCGAGAATGAGCTTTCTATATTCGACTGATTTTGTAGAAAATTAGAACCAGCAACGGCGCAATTACGCGCCACTGCTTATTGTTCTTGGCTGTTAAGCTGATAAGCCGAGATTATCTTTCAATGTTTCTCCGGCATAATCGCTGCGGAACACGCCTTTGTGCTGAAGGATCGGTACAACCTTTTCAACGAATTCGTCGAAGCCTCCAGGCGTAAGATGCGGCGCAAACACGAACCCATCGGCTGCATCAGCCTGCACATAGGCGTTGATTTCGTCCGCTATCGTCTGCGGCGTGCCAACAAACTGCTGACGCGCTGTAACCTTAATGACCAGGTCACGGATGCTGAGTTTGTCACGTTCAGCGAGCTCGCGCCATGCACGCGCCGTATCAACGCGGTCATCATAACGATTGGCGCGCCCGAGAGCCAATTGCTCGTGTGCAACATCCGGCTCCAGTTCCGGAAGTGGTCCATCCGGATCATAGTTTGAAAGATCACGGTTCCATACCTGCTCCAGAAACGTAATGGCAGATTTCGGACTGACCTGCTGCAGACGGATTTCGCGCAGCTTTTCTTCCGCATCTTCTTGCGTATCGCCCAACACGAAATTGGCGCCCGGCAAGATTTTCAGCGAATCCGGACTGCGCCCATAATGAGCCAAACGCTGCTTCACATCGCGATAAAACTCCTGCCCCGCTTCCAGTGTACCATGGCGGGAATAGATGACATCGGCGTGGCTTGCGGCAAGCTCGCGCCCTTCCTGCGAGTCGCCAGCCTGCGCAATAACGGGCGCGCCTTGCGGTAGCGGTGCCGGATCTGAGTGACCAGCAATGTCAAAATGCTTGCCCTTGAAAGCAAAATCACCTCCAGTCCAGATTTTTTGCGCGGCATCAAGAAATTCGCGCGCACGCTCATAGCGTTCCTTGAAGGGCAGATGATCGCCTCGCCGGAAATTCGCGCCAGTAAATGCACCCGGTGATGTCACCACATTCCAGCCTGCACGCCCACCGGAGAGAGTGTCAAAAGTCGCAAGCTGCCGCGCAAGCGCATAGGGTTCGTTGAATGTGGTTGTTAGCGTCCCGATAAGGCCCACATTTTCGGTGATTGCAGAGAGTGCGGTGAGAATGGCCAGCGTATTGGGCCGACCAGCAACATCAAGCTCGTGAAGTTTTCCCTTTTGCTCGCGCACACGCAAGCCTTCCGCAAGAAAGATGAAATCAAACTTGCCGCGCTCAACCGTTTCAGCAAAATGCCTGAACGAAGAAAACTCGATCTGACTACCCGCTGCCGGATCGCTCCATACGGTGAAATTGTTGACGCCCGGAAACTGCGCTCCGAGAATAACCTGCTTCAGCTTTGTCATTTTCCCGGTTCCTTCGCTCAAGCGGCTGTTGAATAACGATTGATTGCTTCAGGCAAACCAAACCGCGCCCGCAGCGTGGTGCCCTCGCCGTTGTGAACAAGCTTGCGAGCCTGCAATGCGGGCAGCAGTTCTTTGAGAACGAAATCGCTTTGCGATTGCGGATCAGACAAGAGCAACCTTATGCCCGAAGCACCCCATGCTTGGTTCTCGATAACGGCATCAATCGTTTCCTGAACACTTAGCTTGTCAGAAAGCGCGATATCGGCGACGACAAACGGCGCCGCGCGATCATGCACGGATACGCCAGCAGCCCTGATAAGCTGCTCATCCGCTGTAACAAAAACCACATCCGCATTACGGGCTACATTAAGCTCATCAAGGTTTGAAAGTGTGGTGGCTACAATCGGCTGGCCCTGCGGTGGACGCGGGGTGATTGAAGGCCCAAGAACCCGGAAAATTTCGTTTTCAAAGTTGATGTAGTGCAGTTTGGATGCATCAAGAAAACGTTGCGTTTTCTTATCGCGAATAACTGCATCGTCTTCCCAGCTATCCCAAAGCCTGCGGATAACCTCGATTGCGTCTTGAGTGTCCGTTTTAAGCGCCTGTTGATCAAGTGAAGGATAACCATTCAACGCACCCAGCGCTTTGCTGGCTTCCAGATTGCGCGGTTTTGTGAGCTGCTGCACAAGCATTCCAGCACGCCCTTCGCTGACATAATCAAGCGTCGCAATGGCTGTTGAAACGTGAAAAGGTTCCAGAAAATTGACCGGCGCACCAGCGATGATACCAATATTGGTGAGACGCGGTGCAAGCCAGTTTGCCAGCAAGATGGCATCCAGCCCATCGCCGCCCTTGTCTGCGAACTCATCTTCCAGTGTCAGAAATGCAAATGCACCATCGAACGGTTTTGTCAGCTCGGTCCAGAACTGCCGCGATTGCTTGAGGCTCGTTTGAGGTGCGGTTGCGGCGCTGATACCCACGCCTAAGAGCAGGGTTTTAGACTGCGTCATGATTGTATTCCGATCGTCATTGAATGGATTGGATAACTAGCCAGCGCGAACGACGCTCAGCTCTGGCTTGCTTGCGCCCGAGGCAGGAAGAAGCCGCGCAAAGTCTGTGAGAATTTGCGCATAATCCTCGGCGTGAAATTCGTAAGGCAGCTCCAGCCGAAACTCGGAGACAAGCGGGAGAACAGGATCGGCTGCTAAAGTTTCCAGAATTTGCTCTGTCGTGCCCACAATATCGGGCAGAAACAAAGTGCGGCGCGGACCATGGGCGAAACCCGTTCGCTTGTCGCGTTCGGCGGCGAATTCCGCATAGCGACGGCGCGCATCGGGGCTTGCGCTGTCCGTGGGTAGGATCACCCGGCCAAGTGCGACACGCGGCGCACGCTCATGCACCCATTCCTGACGGAACCGTTCTATGAGAGCTTTTTGGGCTATCAGAAAATCGTCCGTGTTCTCACCGCTGACAATGTTTCCCGTCAGAAGATTAAACCCAGCCTGCCCCGCCCAACGTGCTGAATTCTGTGATCCACCGCCATACCACAGGCGGTCGGTCAGCCCTTTGGCAAAGGGTCTTAAACGCGGGATTTGCGCTCCAGCGGCATTGCCTGCTTCGGTCTCGCCCGAAAGTGGCTCTGACCGCAGGGCCTGTGCCAGTTTTTCTGCACGCGCATGACTGTAATCAGCGATGGGAGCAGCATCGACGAAATCTGCGATAAGATGCGCAAAAGGCGGCGCACCAACTGAAACGCCAACATTCAGCCTGCCGTTCGACAGCAGGTCCACAGTTGCAAGATCTTCGGCCAGCCGGAATGGGTTTTCATAACCAAGCTGGATGACCGCAGTGCCAAGACCGATGCGTTTTGTTCGCTGCGAAGCGGCAGCGAGGAAGGTAGCGGCAGATGAAATGCCGCGCTCCAGATGGCGCTGGCGCACCCATGCGCTGTCATATCCCAGTCGCTCTCCATGTTCGAAAAGCTGAAGTGTGTCCTCTAAACCCCGTGCGGGATCATTCTCGTGATGACTGCCGGGAATGAGAAAGGCGAAATGTTCGATATGTGAAAGGGGCATGGCTTGTTTCCCTTCTCACGCAGCGGTTTCGCGATAGCTTTGAAGCCGAGCAAGTATCTTTGCTTCCTGCACGGCCTTACGTTCCTGCACGCGCTGCGTTGCCTCTTCAAATGAGGCCGATGCGGGATAGAGCGGCGAGGAGATTTGCTGGCCTAGCTTGGTGCCGATGTGCTTTTCAAAAGGCAACGACCGATATTGCTGAACATCTAAAGAAGTGTCGAAGAGCGGGCGATAGCCGAGCGAAATGTAAAGCGCTGTGGCCTCAGGTTGACGAAAGCCCGTCGAGAGATAGGCCCGCGTGTAACCTAGTTCACCGGCACTTTCTTCAAGCGCCAAAACGATACGGCGCGCCAGTCCCTGCCTACGCAAATGCGATGCCGTCCAGATACGCTTGAGTTCGACGGTTTCATCGTCGTGGCTCATATAGGCACCCCCGGCAATGGTTTCCCCATCGCGCTGAAGCAGCAGGAAACCGCCAAGCGGCGCCGCAAATGCCTCTGTGGGATAGCGCAGAATTTCTGTGCGTGCGCCGCCCGGTCGGTCCAGATTCGCATAACGGCTGTCATATTCATGAACCAGACCGTCAATAAGCGGCTGTGCCGCCGGGTCCAAAAGAGAAGACTGGACAATAATATCAACCATAGAAAGCCTCCGCTGAAACAAATCCTGTCCGACTTGTGTTGAGTGGAAGCATAAAGCTGCCATCGAACAGTATCTCTCCTTAACGGTGCCTCTTTGCTCGCACGTTTGCACGGCATGAACGTTTAATGAGCGTGCAAATATTGGAAGATCGTTGCTCGATTAATATTCTACAAAAAACATAGATTATCTCCTCATTGAAGTTGTTGGTGAGGATCAAATGCCCTACGCGCTCAGTTTTCTCGATAAAAGTCCCATTCATGACGGCGAAGCAGCCCAGGCGGCGCTGACCCGCACGATAAAGCTTGCGCAGAAAGCAGAAGCCGCAGGCTTTCATCGTTTCTGGGTGGCAGAGCACCACAACTCACCGGGGCTTGCCAGTTCGTCACCAGAGGTACTGATCGGCTTTTTGTTGGCTCATACCCATCATATCCGGATTGGTTCGGGCGGTGTGATGCTGCAGCATTACAGCGCGTATAAAGTCGCTGAGAACTTCAATCTGCTTGCATCACTTACCCCGGGACGAGTCGATTTAGGCGTCGGAAAAGCGCCAGGTGGCTTGCCGCTGTCAACCCGCGCATTGCAAGGGGCTTATGACCCTGACCGAAAACCATCCTTTAAACAGCAACTTGCAGAGCTTGATGGCTTTCTCGATCATGGTTCAGAGAAATCAGATGATGAAAACGGCATTGCCGCCTATCCGGTTCCGCCGCAAAAACCTGAACGTTTCCTGCTGGGTGCGAGCGTCGAAAGTGCTGAACTTGCGGCGCAGATCGATTGGAACTTCGTCTATGCCGGACATATTCAGGGCGATCCGGCAGCGATCAAAGAAGCGGTCGAAGCCTATCGGACAATTACGAACCGCCCTGCCATTTTAGCGGTCAGCGTTATTGTTGCTGAGAGCGATGCCGAGGCGGAAAAACTGGCAGGCGATATTCGTCGCTTCCGTGTTGCGGTCGAGGGCCTGCAGCCGGTCAATGTCGGCAGTCACGAACAGGCGCTTGAATATGTGCGACAGGCCGGTGCCACACAATACAGCATCGAAGAGCGCACGCCTCGTGTGATCCGTGGCACAGCCTTGCATGTTCACAATGAACTTCAACGCCTGCACCGGGAGTTGGGCATCGCCGAGTTCGTTGTCGACTGTCCTGTTTCAGAAGGTAGCCATCGTCTCAAAACCATTGAGCTGCTCGCCAATAATCGCCCGGCAATCGCGGCATAAACTCTCCCAATTTCCCGACACTGGATATTCAACGTGGTAACAAGACGAGCTTTCCTGGCTGGCGCCAGCGCCCTTACTCTGATCATCGCTGCTGGAGCCGAAATCACTTCGGCCAAAGCAAATGCTGAACCCGTCAGCGGTGGTTCTCTCACATGGGGTGTGGAGACAGAGCCAAGCACACTTAACCCCCATTTGAACGGTCAGGCCAAAGCCAAGCTCATCTTGCGCAACAGCTATGAATCCCTTTTGGCCCGCACACCGGAGGGCGGTTATGTGCCGTGGCTCGCCAAGAGCTATGAAGTTTCTGACGACGGCAAAACCTACACGTTTAAACTACGCGACGGCGTGAAGTTTTCAGATGGTGAGAAATTCGATGCAGCGGCTGTTGCTCTCAACTTTAGCAAACTCAAAGAACCTACTTATTCAGGAAGCATCAGCGCAGGCCATGTCGCGCGTGTCAGTGAAGTAACGGCCGTTGATCCACTAACTGTCGTTATAAAACTCGACCGCGTTTACGCACCTTTTCTGGATGGTGCGGCAGGCATTGAACTGATCTCGCCCAAAGCATTCGAGTCTACACAGCTGAAGGCTGGTGGAACAGAAGTCGCAGGAACCGGCCCCTTTGTTATCGACCGTTATATCAAGGGTCAGGAAATCCGCTTCGTTAAAAACCCGGATTATAATTGGCCGCCCCAAAATGCCGCGCATCAAGGGCCGGCCTATCTCGATGATGTGACCTATCGTTTCCTGCCTGAATCCTCAGTGCGTATCGGCGCACTTACTTCCGGGCAGATTGATGCCGCAGAAGGTATCTCCGGCAACGATGCGCAACTTTTCAAAGATAATCAGGAATTTAGCTACCAAACTTCAATCAACACCGGAACGCCTTATACGCTCTATCTCAACATCACCCGCGAACCCACTTCCGACGTCAATGTCCGTAAAGCAGTGCTGGCTGCCGTCGATGTCGAACGCATTATTCAGTCGGTTTATCGCGGTGAACGCGAACGTGCTTGGGGCATTCTTACGCCCGCTGACACAGACTTTTACGACAAGTCGATTGAAGGCACTTACGGGTTTAATCCAGAACTTGCCAATAAGCTTCTCGATGACGCGGGTTGGACGGAACGCGATGCCGACGGCTTCCGCACCAAAGACGGCAAACGTCTGACAATCGAGGTTGTGCAGTCACAATCCACCGTGCGCGACCAGCGGGATATTCTGTTACAGGCGGTACAGGCACAGGCGCGGCAAAATGCGGGCATCGATATTGCGCTGCAATATGTCGATGCGGGCACCTATTCCAGCCGTCAGAAAGACGGCGAATACGGCATCATTCCAAACTCGACCACGACGCAAGAAAACGGCGTCACCATCTATTTCCATTATCTGCCACGCGATAAGGGCGGCTCGATCAACTATAGCCGAACAGAAGACCCCAAAGTCTCCCAATGGCTGGATCAGGGCGCTTCCACGCTCGATCCCCAAAAGCGCTTTGAGACTTACGCAGAATTGCAACGTTTTGCGCTGCTCGAACAGGCCTATGGCCTGCCGCTCTACGTGCCTGCCGATCAAATCGTCGCATCATCCCGCGTTCAAGGCATTGGTTTCCGCCCTTTCAAGCGGCTTCCGGAAAACGCCTACGACATCTGGCTTCAAGATTAATTTCATCCTTCTTACGAGAGACCGATACATGCTTAATCGCCGATATTTTCTAACACTCGGAACCGCAGTTTTCGCAGCGGTCGCACTGCCAAAAATCGCATTCGCGGAAGATGCCAAACCCGTTGAAGGTGGCAAGCTGGTCTGGGGCGTTGAAACCCAGCCTGCAACGCTCAATCCGCAACTCAATGGTCAGGACAAAACCAAACTTCTGCTGCGCAATGCTTATGAATCGCTGCTCGCACGCACCGCTGACGGCGGTTATGTATCTTGGCTTGCGAAAGATCATAAGATTTCGGACGACGGTAAAACCTACACATTCACGCTACGCGATGATGTGAAGTTTACGGACGGCGAAAAATTCAATGCGGAAGCGGTCGTAGCCAACATTACGGCGCTCAAAGACCCGGCCTATTCCGGCAGCACAAGCACCGGGCCAGTGTCGCGCATTGCAGAAGCGAAAGCGCTTGACGAAAACACCGTCACTTTCACGCTCAAAGGCATTTACGCGCCATTTCTTGATTATATTGCCAGCCTGGAAATTCTCTCGCCCGCGGCATTCAAATCAGACGAAATCAAATCCGGCGGACCTCAGATTGCAGGAACCGGTCCTTTCATTTTGAAGCGCTATGCCAAAGGACAGGAACTCAACTTCGCAAAAAACCCGGATTACAACTGGGCACCAGCAAATGCTGCTCATCAGGGTCCAGCCTATCTGGATGAAGTGACCTACCGTTTCCTGGGCGAGTCCTCGGTCAGAACCGGCGCCCTTACGTCTGGTCAGGTTGATGTCATTGAAGGTGTTTCCGGCAATGATGCGGCCTTGTTCAAGGACAATCCTGATTTCACCTATCAGACGGCCTTGAATACCGGCACACCTTATTCGCTTTTCCTCAATGTCGAATGGGGGCCAACGCAGGAGCTGAATGTTCGCAAAGCGCTGGTTGCAGCCATTGATGTCGATGCCGTTCTCAAGTCTGTCTATCGCGGGGAACGCACCCGCGCATGGGGCATCACTTCGCCTATTGATCCGCAGTTCTACGATAAAAGCATCGAAGGAAAGTACGGTGCCAATCCAGAGCTTGCCAACAAGCTTCTTGATGAAGCGGGCTGGACCGAACGCAATGCGGAAGGCTTCCGCACCAAGGATGGCAAGCCGCTGACCATCGAAGTTATTCAGGCACAGGCAACAGTGCGTGACCAGCGCGACGTTCTCTTGCAGGCTTTGCAGGCGCAGGCACGTCAGAGTGCGGGCATTGATCTCAAAATCGTTTATGTGGATGCCGGAACCTACACAGATCGCCGAAAGACCGGCGAATTTGGTTCGATTGCCAATTCCAACACGCCAACCGACGCTATCGATATCGAGCTGCATTACCTGCCACTCGATAAGGGCGGTTACATCAATTACAGCCGCGCTTCAGCACCTGAATTAGCGCAATGGCTGAATGAAGCCGCCTCAACGCTCGATCAGACCAAACGGTTTGAGCTTTATAGCAAGCTGCAAAACTTCGCCATTTTGGATCAGGCCTATGCCTTGCCGCTGTACGAGCCTGAAGATCAGGTTGCAGCTGCAAGCTATGTCAAAGGCATCAGCTTCCGCCCATTCAAGCAACTTCCTGAAAGCGCTTACGACATCTGGCGCAGCGAATAAACACGCCGTCCTGCGGACTTCGGCACAGAGGAGCTACAGATCATGGATGCTGAAAATACCACGACCATCGGTCGCGCACCCGCAAGCTGGTTGCCCCGGCGTTTCGGAGTTCCGCGGAACAGCCTTACGGGACAAATCACCCTGCGCATAAGCTCAGGCCTGCTGGTTCTTTGGGCGGCAATCACCCTGAGCTTCATCAGCGTCCATTTGGCACCCGGCGACATCGTCAGCATTCTGATTGGCGAGCAGTTACGCACGCCTGAAGTTGAAGCTGCCATTCGCGCAGAATGGGGTCTGGATGATCCCATTTTCATGCAATACCTGTCCTATCTCGGACGTATTCTGCATGGCGATTTTGGCCGTTCCTATTATCTGCAGACAGACGTTTCACAGCTGTTGTTTTCGCAGATGTGGCCGACGCTAAAGCTCGCGGGTGCCGCGCTCTTTGTGGCAATCGTCTTTGCTGTGGGCAGCGCTGTTTTGACAGCCGGTAAAAAGCTGCCGCGTTCAATTGCTGCGGGCACAGAACTTGTGCTGATTTCAACGCCATCCTTCTGGCTTGGCATCGTTCTGCTCTTCGTCTTCTCCTTCACACTCAAGCTGTTTCCGGTGTCGGGGGACAGGAATTTCGCAGCACTCGTTCTTCCAGCTCTATCGCTTGGTTTGTCTTTAGGCGCGGTGATTGGACAGGTTTTGCGCGAAGGTCTGGAACGCGCACTGGAAGAACCCTTTGCGCTGACTGTGCGCAGTTGGGGGACCAGCAATCTTGTGCTGCGTTTGAGACATGGTTTGCGCCATGCATCGCTGCCCGCAGTGACACTGACCGGCTGGCTGATTGGTGGACTTCTTTCAGGCGCTGTTATTACCGAAGCCGTGTTCGGACGTCCCGGTCTTGGCCGCATTACCGTTGATGCAGTGCTTTATCACGACCTGCCGGTGGTGCTGGCTGTCGCTATTTTCTCGGCGTTTATCTATGTGGTGATGAGCACCATCGTTGATGTGCTCTATCTACTGATTGATCCGCGCCTGAGAACCGAAGGCCGGAGATAGATCATGAGTGTCACCCCCGCACTTGAAACGCACTCGACGGCAAAACCGGCTGGTACAAGCTTACGTAATCTGGCCCGATTGGTCCTTTCGCGCCCGGCACTTGCATTGCCATCATTCTTTTTAACGCTCATTGCCGTTGCAACGCTCTGGCCGGGTTTACTTACAACAGCCGATCCGTTGCTGGCCGATCCGCTACAAGCACAATTGCCGCCTTCAGCAGAACATTGGTTTGGCACCGATCATTTGGGCCGCGACGTGTTTTCACGCGTGGTTCACGGTGCGCGCTATTCGGTACTGATCGGCTTTAGTGCTGTGGCTATCGGTGCTATCGCTGGCTCCATTCTAGGGCTGCTGGCTGGACTATCGCGCGGCCTGATTGATGAAGCAATTTCCCGTTTTCTTGACGTGGTGTCTTCGTTTCCCGATCTTCTGCTGGCGCTGGTGTTCATCTCGTTTACGGGTCCGGGCACCGTCAATCTGATCTTTGCGCTTGGGGTTGCCATCATTCCGCGTTTCGCCCGCGTTGTGCGCGCGCAGACCTTTGTTATTGCGCAAAGCGGTTATGTCGAGCAGGCGAAAACATTTGGGCTGAAGCGTCATATCCTCGTGTTGCGGCACGTATTGCCCCACGCCATTGCGCAGGTACCAATCCTTGCAACAATCGGGCTTGGCACAGCAATCATTAGTGCTGCGGGCTTGAGCTTTCTTGGCATGGGACCGCAGCCGCCAGCTCCCGAATGGGGCGCGATGCTCTCAGAAGCGCGCAATTATCTGCGTGTTGCATGGTGGATTGGCGTCTGGCCCGGTCTGGCCATCACACTCACCGTTATCTCCATCAGCATTCTCGGACGGCGCTGGCAACTTGCCTTTGAAGGCCGGAGGCAGTCATGACAACGCCCCTTGTTGAAATCCGCAATCTATCCATCAGCTTTCAACGCGATGACCAGTTGGTCAAAGTCGTCGAAGGCATCAATTTGACCATTCACCCCGGTGAGACGGTAGCGCTTGTTGGAGAGTCCGGTTCGGGCAAGTCAGTGACCGCACGAGCACTGATCGGACTTTCAGGCCCAAGCGCTATCGTCAAGGCTGACCTTTTCGAGATCGATGGTCTGAGTGTCCTTGATTACCGCGATAAGGAGTGGCGCGGTCTTCGTGGCAACAAGATCGGTTTTGTCCTGCAGGATGCGCTGGTTTCGCTCGATCCGCTACGTCGTATCTCGCAACAGCTTTCCGATGCCTTCGGCGTCAAGGGCTTCTTCCGAAGGCCGGATGTCACGGATCGCAGCAAGGCATTGCTGCGCTCGGTCGGCATTCCCGACCCTGATCGCAGATTGCTGCAATATCCACATCAGCTTTCCGGCGGTTTGCGGCAACGCGCACTGATCGCAACAGCGGTTGCCCGTTCTCCGTCACTGCTCATCGCCGACGAACCGACCACAGCGCTTGACGCGACAGTTCAGAAGCAAATCCTCGATCTTCTCGCCGAGCGTCGCCGGGCGGGACACACACTTCTGTTGATTAGCCATGATCTTGCTGTTGTCTCACGGCTGGCCGATCGCGTTCTGGTCATGCACAATGGCCGCATCGTTGAGGAAGGCTCGACTAACCAGATCCTCAATGCGCCGAAGGAAGCCTATACGCGACATTTGCTTGAAGCCGTACCGTCGGCCGGATCGCGCGGCTACCGGCTATCGCCAGCACAGTCGCACCAACCGCAAGTCAGGGTGGCCCTACCAGCAAAGCGTATCGATGAGAGCACCAATGTTCTGGAAGCCAAAGGGTTGTTCAAACATTATGGCAAAGCCAACACGCCTTTGGCCGTCAATGATGTCTCATTCTCGTTGAAAGCTGGCGAAGCGCTCGGCATTGTTGGGGAATCCGGCTCCGGCAAAACCACTGTCGCAAAGATTGTGCTTGGCCTTACAGAACCCGATCAGGGTTCTGTACATATTGATGGCAGGCTCTGGAGCAATCTGCGTGAGGAGCAACGCCGCGAACAACGTGCGCATATGCAATTGATTGCGCAGGATGCGCTCAGTTCGTTCGATCCGCGTTACACGGTTGAAAAGATCGTCGGTGAAAGCCTTGATTCCGTTCATATCTATGGTGATGAACGCCGCAAGCGCGTGGTGGAAGTGCTGGATGCCGTGCGTCTGGGGGCGCAGTTTCTCAAGCGCTATCCCCGTGAATTGTCGGGCGGCCAGCGCCAGCGTGTCGCCATCGCGCGTGCCTTTGCACCGCGCCCAAAATTGCTGGTCGCCGACGAGCCTGTAAGCGCGCTTGATGTATCGGTGCAGGCTCAGGTGCTAGACCTTTTGGCCGAGCTACAAGCAGCTTCAGGCACATCGCTTTTGTTCATTTCCCACGACCTTGGTGTCGTCCATCATCTGACAGACCGCGTTCTGGTGATGAAGGACGGTCGCATCGTTGAAAGCGGCGCTGTTGAACGCGTCTTTTCCCAACCACAGCACAATTACACACGCGCCCTGCTGGATGCCGTTCCAACGATAAGCGCGGCATAAAACACGAGGATACTTCCATGACCAGAACACGTACCCGCCGCTTGAAAACCCTGTTCGGTGCCAGCAACGTTGTTTCCGCGGACAATGACCAGGACAAGACCTTTGGGTTCAAACGCGCGATAGAGTTGGCAAAGAAGGCTGAAGCCGAGAAAATCACCGGTCTTTTTACTGCCGACCTCCTGCAACTTGACCCGGCGGGTCTTGCAGGCACCACCGGCACGCAAGACCCGGTTATCGCGCTTGCAGCGCTGGCACATGCCACATCGCATATCGGGCTTATTGCGACCGTCTCAACAACATTTTTGCATCCTTATAATCTCGCACGCCAGATCGGAACGCTGGATCATTTGAGCGGTGGCAGAACGGGCTGGAATGCCGTGACCTCTTCGGTCGGCGAAGAGAATTTCGGCGGCGATCTGCCAAGTCCGGAAGAGCGCTATGAACGTGCTGCGGAATTTATCGAGATCGTCAACGCGCTCTATGATGCAAATGAACGTGATGCGATCACCCGCAAAGCGTCGGGTAATATCTCTGTCCACCCGGAAAAATTTCACCCCATCAACTATCGTGGCAAGCATTTCAGCGTAGAAGGGCCACTGAATGTGCCACCTCTGCCGCAGGGTCGTCCGGTTCAGTTTCAGGCGGGGCAGTCCGATGCGGGCATCACCGTTGGCGCCCGCTATGCTGAAGTCGTCTATACGTCGCAGCCGAAGCTCGAAGATGCTGTGGCCTTTGCCACCGAGCTGCGCCGCAGAGCAGCACAGTTTGGCCGAGCCAACAATCTGCCATTCATCATGAACTCGCTTCATTCGCTGATTGGCTCATCGGAAGCCGATGTTGCTCGCCGTCTGAAAGACAAGCATGAGGCAATCGATTATGATCAGGGACGTGTCAAACTTGCAGATATGCTCGGCGGCCATATTGATCTGAGCGATCTGCCGCTCGACAAGTCTCTACCGGAAAACCTGCTGCCGGAAGTCACCAGCATTAACCGCCGCCGGGGCCGTGTTGAAGTCTTCCGCCGCTATGCGCGTGAAGGTCTGACCCTGCGTCAGTTGATTATTGAGGCACAGGAAACCGGTCACTGGTCGATTGCGGGTACGCCGGAACAACTTGTTGATGCGATTGAAGAACGCTTCAATACGGGTGCTGTTGACGTTCTAACACTGCACGGCATTGGCAATCCCGATCAGGAAGATTTGCTTCTAAATGGTCTGATCCCGGAGCTTCGACGCCGGTCGTTGATTGATACGGATTATATCGGTTCTGACTTCCGCGCCAATCTGGAACTGCCAGCTTTATCCGTTGCAACACCATCTCAGGCCCGGAGCGCCTGATATGGCAAAGCGTGAGGGTTTTCTGCGTTTTGGCTTGTTCGTCTATCCGGTCGGCCACCATATTGCGGCATGGCGGCACCCGGATGCTGTTGCAAATGCTGGCATTAATTTCGACTATTACCGCAACGTTGCCTCGCTGGCAGAAGCAGCCAAATTCGATCTGCTTTTTCTTGCCGATGGTGCAGGAACTCGCGGCGACAATCTCGAAATTCTGAGCCGCACAGCGCACAGCTATGTAGCACAGTTTGAGCCGCTCACGCTTTTATCTGCACTCTCGGCTGTCACCAGCCATATCGGTCTTGTTGCAACGGCCTCATCAAGCTTCAATGAGCCGTTTCACATTGCGCGAAAATTTGCCTCGCTTGATCATTTAAGTGGTGGTCGTGCAGGCTATAATCTCGTGACCTCGGCCAGCGACTTTGAGGCGCGCAATTTCAATCTCGACCGTCATTATGAACATGCCGACCGTTATGAACGGGCGGAAGAATTTGCCGATGTCGTCACGGGGCTATGGAACAGCTGGGAAGATGATGCCTTTCTTTATGACAAGGAGCAGGCACGGTTTTTCGACCCTAACAAGCGGCATGTGCTTGATCACAAAGGCAAGCACTTCTCAGTTCAGGGACCGTTGAATGTGCCGCGTTCCCCGCAAGGGCATCCGGTGACCGTGCAGGCCGGTTCATCGGCGGCTGGAAGGGAACTGGCAGCAAAAAGTGCAGATGTTGTTTTCACGGCACAGCAGACTGTTGAGGAAGCTTCAGCCTTCTACAAAGATGTCAAACAGCGTGCAGCGCACTATGGCCGTGATGCCGACGATATCAAAATCATGCCGGGCATTTTTCCGGTTGTTGGTCGCACGAGGCAGGAGGCTCAGGATAAGTTCGATCAGCTCCAGAACCTCATTCACCCGTCTGTGGGGCTCAATATTCTGTCTTCGGGTTGGTCCGGCCCCGACCTTTCGCAGTTCAATCTCGACGGTCCCGTGCCGGAGTTACCGGAAACTCAAGGCAGCAAAAGCAGACAAGAGCTTCTGTTTGAATTGGCGCGGCGCGAAAATCTGACCATTCGAGAACTTTATCTACGGGTTGCGGGCGCGCGTGGTCATTTGCAAATCGTCGGCACGGCGACGGACGTGGCTGACGCGCTCGAAGAGCGTTTTGAAACCTATGGCGCGGATGGCTTCAATGTGATGCCGCCTATCTTCCCGGCAGGTCTGGAAGACTTTGCCGAGCTGGTGTTGCCGGAGCTTCGTCGCCGCGGGCTTGCCCGCAGCGATTATGATGGTCCGACATTGCGGGACAATCTCGGTTTGAAAATACCGATCCATCCCGCGACATCGGTTCAGAGTTCAGACAGCTTAGCTGCCATCAAAAAAGCGGTTTGAAGGGCGTGGGAGGCCGAGGTGTTCACGCAGTGTGCTGCCCTCGTAATCGGTGCGGAAGATACCACGGCGCTGTAGCTCAGGCACCAGTCTTTCCGCCACATCATCAAGGCCTTGCGGAAGGAAGGGGAATACAACTGTGAAGCCGTCACTGGCATCCTCTTCCAGCCATTTCTGCATTTCATCGGCAACGCTTTCGACGGTTCCGACGAAAGCAAGACCCGAATAGCCGCCGTAACGCTGGGCGAGCTGACGGACAGTCAGCTTTTCCTCTTCGGCCAGTTTAAGCACCTGCGCCCTGCCCGACTTGCTTGCATTGGTTTCAGGAATTTGAGGCAAATAGTCGTCTGGATCAAAGCCTGATACATCATGACCAAGAGCAATCGATAGCGATGCGATACCGCTATCATAGTGAACAAGACTATCGAGCTTCGCACGCTTCTGCTTGGCTTCCTCAAGGCTATCGCCAAGGACGATAAAGGCTGCAGGCAATATCTTCAACGACGATGGCGCGCGACCGGCTGCGGCCAACCGTGATTTCAAATCAGCATAAAGCTTTTTTGATTCAACAATGTCTCGCGGCGCACAAAACACCACTTCAGCGGTTTCTGCCGCTAGCTGGCGACCCGGCTCTGATTGACCAGCCTGAACAATTACCGGCCATCCTTGTACGGGACGCGCTATATTGAGTGGTCCACGCACATTGAAATCATCGCCATGGTGATCCAGAACATGCATCTTGGATGGATCAAAGAAGATGCCGCTTTCCTGATCCCGGATGAATGCATCATCCGCAAAGCTGTCCCAAAGTCCCGTTACAACATCATAGAACTCGCGCGCACGCTTGTAACGTTCGCCATGCTCGACATGCTCGTCCTTGCCGAAATTAAGCGCTGAATCGGGATTGGACGTCGTGACGATGTTCCACGCTGCGCGCCCCTGGCTAATATGGTCAAGCGAGGCAAAACGTCTGGCAATATGGTAAGGCTCGTCAAATGTGGTGGAAGCAGTCGCCGCCAGTCCGATCTTGTCAGTCACCGCAGCCAGAGCTGACAGCAGCGTGAATGGTTCAAACGACGTAACCGTATGACTGCGCTTCAGTGCCTCGACCGGCATGTTGAGGACAGCAAGATGATCCGCCATGAAAAATGCGTCGAATTTCGCCGCTTCAAGTTTCTGGGCGAAAGCCTTCAGATGCTCGAAATTGAAATTCGCGTCGGCATAGGCACCGGGATATCGCCAAGCACCAGTATGCAGGCTTACAGGGCGCATAAACGCCGTAAGATGAAGAGACTTGTTCAATTGATTGTTCCTGAGGCTATTGCGAAATGAGGTGGGCGCTTCTCGATGAGCGTTTGTCAGATCGGTGATTTTACGACTACGTACTCATTGAGCTAAGAAATATGATTGCGCAGCCTGCGCCACTCAAGGAATTTGCGCTTCATATTTCCGTGATTCACGGATCATCGTGCTAAGCGCCCGTCACAGAGCAATGTTAGACTCCATCCCAATATCTTGCGTTGGCTTTATTGGGTTTTATCGACAAACCCAACATGGCATATTTTCAAAATGGAACCGGCTTCAGCGTTTTGACGTTGAAGATATCGATCCGATCAGCCTTGGGATAATCAGATTACCCCTTTCGGCGCGGAGGAAAATAACCAAGGGAGGTCAGAAAGATGAAAGCACGCACGGCAAGTGTTGGTGATCTGGAAAGCGTTTTTCACGACCTTTCAGAGCGAATGGCAGCAGAATATATCGCGGCCGGGAAAGACGTAAGATCAGCTTATGATAACCTTACCATGAACCTGCGCGAAGGACGCGCACATGCACTGATTGAAGACGACAAGGTCGTGGCGATCATTGCCTGGCAAGAGGCGGATGATGGAACAGATACCCTGTTTGCAGCGAAGGAAGATTTCTTCAATGCGCGATCCGTCCGCTTTTGCCGGAAGCACATAAAGCAAATTCAGGCGCTTTCCGGCGACCGTCCGATACATTCCAGAAGCTGGCTTGACCGTCCTGATGTCGTTAAATGGTTTCGGATCATTGGTTATCGGGAGATCGATGGCGAGCAAGGTTCCAAGCTCTTTGAGCTTGGTGCCCCAGCTGGAAACAGCCTCTCCAGCCAGTAAAATTAAGCGGCGCCGCGCCTGTCGAGCGCGGCGCGATCTACCGCAAGCCTTCAGCAATTATATCAATCGTTGCTCTCACGCGTGACGCGAGAACACGCCCGCCCGGCCATATGATATGGATCGGCAACGAAGGCGTTCTGATATCCGGCAAAACCTGAACCAATGCGCCGGACAAGAGCTTGTCTTCGACCAGCCAGCGGGGTACCTGAACAAGCCCCAAGCCAGCAATACCCGCATCGACGATCATATCAAAAGCAGCAAAGCTATGGTTCGCGCGGATATCGCATCGAACCTTTTCCCCATGCTCGTTTACAACGACCCATGGTTCATTCCGCCCACCACGAAACTGCGTGACGCAGAAATGCTCTTGAACGTCACTCTGTTTCAAAGGCTTACCATAGTCCGATATGTAAGAGGGGGATGCACAAATGATGATGTCCTGCTGACCCACGCGTTTAGAAATCAGATCCGTACTATCGGGCAGATCACCGATCCGCACCGCAAGGTCGTACCCCTCTTCGATGAGGTTCACGACGCGGTTTTCAAATGACACTTCAAAATGCAGCTGTGGATGGGCTTGTGCGAGCTGCATCAACAAAGGTGCCACGCATTTCCGGCCAAACAAATCCGGCAGATTAATCCGCACCCGTCCTGACGGAACAGCTATGCGGGAAGAAAGTGCAGTTTCTGCATTCGCAAGCTCTTCAAGCGCCCGACGGCAACTTTCAAGATAAACGCGCCCCTCGTCGGTCAGGCTTAGACTGCGGGTCGTGCGATGAAACAACCGCACACCGAGACGATCTTCAAGCCGAGCAACAGACTTGCTGACCGCAGATTGCGACAGGCCCAATACGGTTGATGCAGCCGCGAAGCTGCCCGATTGCTCAGCCTGAACAAATGCTCTGATACCGTTGAACCGTTCGTTTGAAATCATCTGTCGATAATATTTGTCGTGATTGAATATAAATAATGCCAGAAGTGCGAAATTTTCTCCATGATAAATTGCCTTTCACACAATTTCAGAGCTGTGAAGGATGAGCAATGTCAGAAGCACTGCAAGGTAAGACAATCGTCGTGATTGGTGGAAGTACCGGGATCGGGTTTGCCGTTGCAAAGAAGGCGGTAGAAGCCGGCGGCAAGGTCTTTATAGGCGCACGCGATCCTGCAAGACTTGAACTGGCTGCTATAACTCTGGGAGAGAGAACAACCGCACTGGAAGTCGACACCTCCGACATTCAATCTCTCGCGACATTTTTCAGAGCAATCGGCGCTTTCGATCATCTGTTCGTCCCGGCGGCCACTTACACTGTGGTCGGCCTCGACAGCGACGACATAGAGGCAATTGAAAGCCCGTTTCGTTCAAAGTTCTGGGGCCAATACTGGGCTGTGAAACACGCTGTTCCGCATCTCAACAAGGCTGGTTCGATCACCTTGATGGCGGGTGCAGCCAGCGCAAGACCAATCAAGGGTGGCGCAGTTTATGCAGCTTGCAACAGTGCAATCGAAGGGCTCGGTCGCGGGTTGGCGATTGATCTGGCACCCATCCGGGTGAACACGATTTCACCCGGTACAATCGACGGCCATCTTTGGCAAAATCGTCCGCGGGAAATACGCGAAATGGCCTATGAACACTATCGTCAAAATTCGCTTGTCGGCAGACCAGGCACTGAATCCGAGATTGCCGATACCGTACTTTACCTGATGGGAAACAGGTTTGTGACCGGATCGAACCTTTATCCGGATGGTGGATACGCGCTTCGCTGACAGCCGATATAGCAACTGGCTGCATTATCTGAAGTTTCTAATGCAGCCATTTGAATTTAATAGGTTTCTCCGCGAAGATGGCTCGCCAAAAAGCCGAGATTATCTTGTCCCCAATAAGTCTCAGTATCGTAAATATAGGTCGGAAAACCAAACACACCCTTGTCGACGGCACGTTCGCGATCCGATTTCCATTTGGCCTGAACGTCGTGATCATTCTCGCGCCCAACCAGATACTGACCGTTGAAACCGGCTTCATCCGCAACCGCACTGCGGACTTCCGGCTTGCCAATATCCTTAGCCTCAGACCAAAACGCATGTTGAAGTACGCGTGTCAGCTGTAGCCAGTTTTGACCTTCAAGGTAAGCCGCAATCACACTGAATGAAGCAGGTGTGGGATCACTCAGAGCCGGGCGATCATCAATGAAAAGCGGTTTGCCGCGAAACTTGGCCCAGCGCTTGAGATCCTGCGTGCCATAAGCGCGACGGACTTCCGGACGATTGCGCGAAAAGATGCCGCCATTTTCCTCGATGACGGTCGCAAGATATGGCTTGATTTCGACCACATGCCGCTCTGCCAGTTCCTCGAGCGTATCAAGCCCGAGATATGACCAGGGCGAGCCGATGGAAAAGAAATAATCAACCGATTTTGGCACGTTTTATCCTTTTATATGTGAGTGCATTCCGCAAAGTCGGAGCCGGTTTTCGGGATGCGCGTAGAAATGTTATTTGAACTTCGGCAATCCGGGCGGGTTGGTCTCCGATTGTTTGAGAGCCTCTTCCTCCAGATGCCAGCGGTCGAGAATGCGGGCATAGTCTCCGCTTGAGATCAGGCTGTTGGTGGCAATGGTAAGTGCATCGGCAAGTCCGCTGCCTTTGCGCGTTGTAATCGCCACATCCGAGCGATCCGGCCAACCCGCACTCAGCGTGCCAACGCGTTTGATATTCTTGTCGCGGGAGGCGATGAACACGAGCTGCGCGTGGGGCTGCACGATTACATCAGCCCGACCGGATTGCAGAGCCAGAAGGCTGGCAGCTTCGTCATCGTAATATTGCAGTTCCAGCGGTTTCAGCCCCGCCTTCTCATTCTCTTCGCTCCACTTGACCAGAATGCGCTCCTGATTGGTCCCGGCACCCACGATAATGCGAAGGCCTGCCGCATCCTTTGGTTCCTTGATGGAGGTAACGCCACTATCGGCCTTTACGAAGAAGCCATGCAGGCCTTGCCGGTAGGTCGAAAAGTCGAACTTTTCCTTGCGCTCTTCCGTTACGCCAACATTGGATATCACAGCATCATATTTGCCTGATGCGAGACCCAGCGGCCAATCGATCCATGCAACCGGAATACTTTCAAGTTCGAGCCCAAGGCTTTCCGCAATCGCAGACGCATAGTCTGCATCCGCACCCACAACAGTCTTGGCATCTGTGGCATAGGCCGCCAGCGGCGGACCACCTGGCGCAACGGCAACAGTCAGCTTGCCCGGCGTGACGAATTTGAAATCTGCGGGGATGGCCGCAATTGCCTTGGCATCTTTCTGCACATGAATGCGACCAGCCTGCTCGGGTGATAAATCAAAATCATCCTCCGAAAAGGCCGGCAGGGATGAAGCGCTTACCAACGCCCATGCAGCAACTAACAGAGCACCTGCTCTCATGAACCGTTCTCCATTTGTGTAAACTAAAGCGGGCTGGCATATGCGTCCCCTCATGTGCCAGCCCAGCCCCTCACGAACCGCTTTTCGGCAGGCCCTGTGGATTTGTCTTGGCTTCGGTGATGGCTTCTGGTCCGAGGCTCCAGGTATCAAGAACCTTGGTATAGGCACCGCTTGCAATCAGATCGTTGAGAACATTGGTCAGTGGAGCTGCAAGCCCACTGTCCTTGCGCGTTGTGACCGCAATCTCAGCGGTGATCGGCCAGCCGCCACTGACCGTGCCAACCAGCTTGGTCTTGCCATTGATGCCAGCGGAATAGGCCTGCGTCGCATTCACGCTGAACACCGCATCGGCACGACCACTTTGAATGGCGAGATCCTTGACCGCGTCATCGTCGTAATATTGCACCTCAATCGGTTTCAGACCGGCTGCAACATTCTGACGATCCCATTCCAAAAGCACCTTTTCCTGATTGGTGCCTGCATCGGTGATGATCTTGAGACCTTCAATGTCCTTGGGCTGTTTCAGCTCCTTGATCGCGCTGTCAGCCTTGACGTAAAAGCCAAGCTCATCCTTGCGATAGGTGGAGAAATCGAACTTCTCCTTCCGCTCTTCCGTCACGGTGACATTGGAAATCACGGCGTCGAATTTGCCCGAAGCAAGCCCAAGAGGCCAATCGGCCCAAGCAACCGAAACCAGTTCCAGATCGCGCCCGAGACTATCGGCAATGATCTGTGCCAGATCGACATCGTAGCCGATGACGGTCTTGGAATCTGATGCATAGTCGTGCAGCGGCAGATGCCCGCTGGTGCTGATGCCGATGGTCAGAACACCGTCTTTGACGAATTTGAAGTCCTTGACCTCATCGATACGCTTATCGATTTTTTCAACTCGCAAACGGTTTGGCTGTTCTGGACTGAGATCAAATCTGCCCTCACTCCATGCAGCATTGGTCATCAGCAAAGCCCCTGAAATCAGGCCTGCAGTGAAGTATCCCGCTTTTCTGATATAAGTCATATTCCCATCTCCTTGAGTGTAAAACTCTGTGTAATGACCTGATTTCTTTAGATTTCACCCTGTTACGAGCGGATCTTACGATCCGCTTTTCGGCAATCCGGCAGGGTTGGTTTTGGCCTCATCAACGGCTTCTGAACTCAGGCTCCAACGCTCAAGCACCTGATGATATTTGCCGTTCTTGATGAGTTCATTGAGCGAGAGCGTCAGCGTATCGGCCAGACCGCTGCCCTTGCGTGTGGTGATTGCCACCTCGGCCGTCTGCGGCCAGCCGCCGCTTACTGTGCCGACAAGCTTGGTTTTGCCGTGCTGCGATGCAGCATAGGCCTGCACTGCATTGACGCTGAAAACCGCATCCGCACGACCGGAATCAATAGCTAGGCTCTTGACGGCATCATCGTCGTAATACTGAATTTCTACAGGCTTCAGGCCCGCTTCAACATTCTGCTTATCCCATTGCACAAGGATGTTTTCCTGATTTGTGCCTGGATCGGTGATGATTTTGAGACCCGCAATGTCCTTCGGCTCTTTCAGCGACGTGATCGGACTGTCGGCCTTCACATAAAAGCCAAGCTCATCCTTGCGATACGTTGAAAAGTCGAACTTTTCCTTGCGCTCTTCGGTTACGGTCACATTTGAAATAACCGCATCGAACTTGCCAGATTGGAGCGAAAGCGGCCAATCCGCCCAGGCGATTGGCACCAGCACAAGCTCACGACCCAATGTATCGGAAACCAGCTGAATAAGATCGGGATCGAAAGCCACGACAGTCTTTGCATCCGTTGCATAAGTGCTGATCGGAGGCACCCAGGGATTAATGCCGACGACGAACTTGCCGTCCTGCACAAACTTGAAATCCTTGGGAACGGCATTGACGACGGCTTCGCTCTTTTCCGTGCGCAGACGGTTTGGCTGCTCCGGGCTAAAATCAAGCTCTGCGGAAAAGGCTGGCGCGCTGAACAGCGTTGCTGCTGCCAGAAAGCTGCCCAATATTGCGTTCTTGTAGTTGACCGATTTCATTGAATGACTCCTGAGAATAATCTGAATTTTGGACAAACAATCCCTGTCGACTGCCCCGTCAGGGCAATCGTAAGTGTCGGGAGTTGTGGTTTGGATCCTGAGCGCATCCCGAAAAGTGAGAACCCGTTTTCGGAATGCGCTTAACAAAGCGGGTGTTCTGGCGTCAGAGGACTTTTGCGAGAAACTCCCGGGTTCGGGGATGTGTTGCCGCATTGAACAGCTGCTCTGGCCTGCCGGTTTCGAGGATACGGCCCTCTTCCATGAACACCACCGTATCCGCCACTTCACGGGCAAAGCCGATCTCATGGGTTACGATGACAAGCGTGGTGCCAGAGCGTGCAAGCTCCTTGATCACATCCAGCACTTCACCAACCAGTTCCGGGTCGAGCGCCGAGGTCGGTTCGTCGAACAGGATGACTTTTGGATTGAGTGCCAGAGTGCGGGCGATGGCGACACGCTGTTGCTGACCGCCGGAAAGCTGGCGCGGATAAGCATTGATTTTTTCGCTGAGACCAACGCGGGCAAGCAGGCGTTTTGCAATCACGGTCGCGGCATCGCGGCTCAACCCACGGACAATCATCGGTGCTTCGATGATGTTTTCCAGCACGGTCAGATGCGGGAAGAGATTGAAGTTCTGAAACACCATGCCGACATCGACGCGCTTTTTCAGAATGTCTTTTTCTTTCAACTCGTAGAGGGTGTTGCCGCTCTGGCGATAGCCCAGCAGTTCGTCATCAATCGAGATGAAGCCGTCATCCACGCGCTCCAGATGATTGATGGATCGCAGCAATGTCGACTTGCCCGAACCCGATGGGCCGAGGATTGCAGTCACACTACCGGGCTTGATGTGCAGGCTGACATTGTCGAGAACGAGATTGTTGCCGAAGCTCTTCGATACCCCGTGAATATCCACCGCACCGCGTCGCGTGCCGGTGAACCCGCTGACAGCAAGTGTTTCGGTAATCCGCGAATCCTGTTCGCTCGATGCAACATTCTCCGCTTTGCTCGATACGGGACTTTTTGCTGGAACGAAACGAGCGAAAAGGCGTGTCAGAATGGCTGGCGGCGGATTGCGCAATGCACCGCGCGAGAAATGGCGTTCGATGTAATATTGCGCGATCGACAGCACCGTCATGATGATCAGATACCAGACGGTTGCGACCATAAGCAGGGGAATGACTTCGAGGTTGCGGCGGTAGATGACCTGCACCGTATAGAAGAGTTCCGGCAGCGCGAGCACGTAGACCATCGATGTGCCTTTAGCGAGGCCGATGATTTCGTTGAAGCCCGTTGGAAGGATCGTACGCATGGCCTGCGGAAGCACGATGCGGAAGGCTTGTCTGCGTCGTGGCAAGCCGAGAGCGGCGGCAGCTTCGAGCTGCCCCTGATCGACAGACAGAATGCCGCCACGGATGATTTCGGACGAGAACGCAGCCTGATTGAGACTCAAGCCCAGAAGAGCGGCAGCGAACGGACTGAGGATCTGAACGGTTGGATATTCGGCAAAAGTGATATCCGTGTAAGGAACACCAAGCCTAACAGTTTCATATAGATAGCCGAGATTGTTCAGAACAAGAAGCAGGACGATCAGTGGAATGGATCGCAGCAGCCAGATATAGGCCCAGGAAAGACCGGATAGTAGCGGCGAGCGTGAAACGCGAGCAAGCGCGAGCGCGGTTCCCAGCGCAAATCCCAGTACTGTTGCAAGTGCTGTCAGCCACAGCGTTCGCATCAAACCGACAAGAACGGGCTCTGACAAAAACCATTCTGCAAAGACCGGCCAGCCCCATTTAGGGTTGGTCATGACCGATTGCAGCACGGCGATAATCAGGCCTGCGGCCAGGATCGTGCCAACGACGCGGGCCGGATAACGTGCCGGAACGATGCGATAATGTTTGAAATCGCCGGGACTTACGCGAGAGCCTGCCTCCCTGTCCGTACCCGCAAAATCTGTAGCAATAGCCATGATCAACGCTGCTCCGAATTGCCATTTAACTTATGACTCACTGCAGACGTGTCTGTCATGGAAGTCACTCGACCTGAGTTTCGGAGATGAGGCGTCGAGTTTCAAAACAAATAAGTCTATTTAAACAGGCTACAGTGGATGTTTTTTCTACAACACCCACCCTGACGCCACGGCATTTACTTAGCCAAATACCGCCTGCTTTGCAGTCGTATCGGAAGAGTTAAAATCAACTTGTCTGATGTTTTCGATATTCTTCTCGAAAGGCAAAGTCCCGTAAATTTCCGGGTCTGTCGAGACATCAAAAAGCGCTGTGTATCCGTTTCTTAAGTACAGCTCTTTGGCTTCTGGCTGCCGAAAACCAGTGGTCAGATAAACGCGCTTGTAACCCTGACGGTGTGCCTGCACTTCCAGCTCTTCAAGCACCTTTTTAGCAAGACCTTGCCGTCGCAGATCGCTATGCGTCCAGATGCGCTTGAATTCGGCTGTCACATCGTCATAGCGCATGAATGCACCGCCACCGACTGTCTGGCCATCACGGAGCAACAGCAGGAAATTGCCGTGCGGAGGCGCGAAGGCTTCCGGCGGATATTTGTTCATTTCGGCTGCTGCACCCTCTTCATTGAAATAGGTGCCGTAGCGCGTGTCATACTCGATTGTCAGTGCCTCGATCAGCGGCACTGCACGAATATCGGTCGTTGAAGTGTAGAGAAATTCATCCGCCATGATGGCCATCCATGTTGAAGAAATCGTGCAATCTCAGATCAGCGAGGCTTCGGTCAGCCGAACCCAAAACAGCGCGGCTGGAAGCAGGATTTCATCGTTGAAATTATAATTGGGGTTATGCAGGCCCGCGCTGTCGCCATTGCCGACGAAGAAATACGTTCCCGGCTTCTGTTCAAGCATGAAGGCAAAGTCCTCGCTTGCCGTGCGCGGACGGAAATCTTCGATAACTGTGCCGGTGGGGAAAGTGCTGAGCGCGACCTGTCGCGCAAATTCCGTCTCGGCTTTTGCGTTGATCAAAGCAGGAAAGCCCCACTGATAATTGACATCAGCAACAGCACCAAAGCTTTCGGCCTGTGAACGCGCGACGGCTTCAATCCGCCGCCGCAACTCTTCGCGTACAGCTTGCGAGAACGAGCGGATGGTAATGCCAAGATCGACATGCGCCGGAATGACATTCAACGCATCGCCGCCATGAATGGAGGCCACCGTCACCACACCCATGTCAAGCGGATCGAGATTGCGCGCGACCACCGTTTGCAAGGCCAGAACAATGGATGAAGCAACCACAACAGGATCGACCGATTTGTGTGGTTCGGCACCATGACCGCCACGTCCATTCACGCGAATTCTTGCCCGGTCTACCGATGCCATTGCCGGGCCGGTGACAAAGCCGAACTTTCCTGCAGGGACACCAGGCCAGTTATGCAGCCCATAAACGGCGTCACACGGAAAGCGCTCAAAGAGGCCGTCTTCGATCATGCGTCGGGCGCCGGCCCCGATCTCCTCAGCCGGCTGGAAAATGAGATGCACCGTGCCGGAAAAGCGACCGGATTGGGCGAGATAGCGGGCCGCAGCCAGCAAAACGGTCGTATGTCCATCATGGCCACAGGCGTGCATCACACCGGAATTTCTGCTTGCGTAATCAAGGCCAGTTGCCTCAGTAATCGGCAGGGCGTCCATATCCGCCCTGATGCCGATGGTCTTGTTCGAGTTGCCACGCTTCAATGTGCCAACCACGCCAGAACCGCCAACACCGGTTGTAACGTCATAGCCCCATTGCTTCAGATAATCTGCCACCAGAGCAGACGTCCGGGTTTCCTTGAAAGCCAGTTCCGGATGGGTATGAATGTCGCGACGCAAAGCGATAAACTCATCGATAAACGAGGCAAGACCTGCCTCGATTTCCAGTTTACGGTTTACGTCTGGCGACCGCTGAATATTCATGCCGCACCCTTTCGGTGACTTCCGGCATCATTGTTTTCAACGGGCTTCGCATAACGGCTCTGCGGATGCTCAAGCCCGAGATTTCCGCGCAGCGTATCGTGTTTCAAGCTGCCTTCATGATATCCGCGCTCTTCCAGAATTGGCAGAACATGCGCAATGAAATCATCCAGCCCTTCGGCAATTACCGGGAATCCAAGGATGAAACCGTCGGCAGCCTTCTGCTCTTTCCAGAGAATGATTTCGTCGGCAATCTTCTCTGCCGTGCCGATGAAAGACGTGCGTGGTGTGGCCACATTCAGCGCCACTTCACGCAGACTGAGCTTGTTAGCAACCGCGTCCCGCTTGATGCGGTCGGTTGTCGAACGGAAGCTGTTCTTGCCGACGTCACCAAGTTCAGGGAAAGGCTCATCGAGATCATAGGCGGTGAAATCATGGTGGTCGAAGAAACGTCCGAGATAGGACAGCGCTTCGTTGATGCTTACGAGATTGCGGATCGCCTGATATTTCTCTTCGGCTTCAGCTTCGGTTCGTCCAACGATGGGGCCGATGCCCGGATAAATGCCGACATCGTCCTGCGAACGCCCATGGGCAACCGCACTTGCTTTGATCTGCGAATAAAATGTTTGGCTATCCTTGATGGTAACCGCATTGGTGAAGACGGCGTCGGCATGTTTGCCCGCAAGTCCGACACCTGCTTCGGAAGCACCGGCCTGAAAGATAACAGGCTGGCCCTGAGGTGAGCGCTGGATATTGAGCGGCCCTTCAACCGAGAAGAAGCGCCCCTTGTGATCGAGCCGATGAAAGCCTTCCGGCTTGTAAAACTGTCCGCTCTCACGATCGCGAACGAAGGCGTCTTCATCCCATGAATCCCAAAGACCTTTGGTCACTTCCAGATATTCATCGGCGATTTCATAACGCAGAGCGTGCTCGGGATGTGGCTTGCCATAGTTGCGGCCTGACCCTTCAAGCGGCGATGTCACCACATTCCAGCCCGCACGCCCGCCTGAGATGAGATCAAGCGATGCGAACTGTCGTGCAACCGTAAACGGATCACTATAGGACGTCGAAACCGTGCCTGCGAGGCCAATGCGCTTCGTGTTCGCTGCGAGCGCCGAAAGGACAGTCAAAGGCTCAAAGCGATTGAGAAAATGCGGAATGGAAATCTCGTTGATATAGAGCCCGTCTGCGATGAAGGCGAAGCTGATGCCTGCCTCTTCAGACTTGCGTGCCGCATCAATGAAAAACTGGAGGTTCACGCTGGCATCTGCCGGCCCGGATGGATGTTTCCAGGCATTCATATGTCCGCCTGCACCCTGCAGCATCACACCGAATCTAATCTGCTTGGAACTCATTTGAGGTACTCCCTATAGCCAGCGGCTTTGGATCAGGCGGCAATAGCCAGACGTTCGCCTGCGAGGCTTTCGATGGCAGCTAATCTTTGCTCATGTGAAACGGCGGGGAACTCGAGCACAAACTCCGTCACCCCATATTGCTCGTGCAGCTCATCGAGCTTCTGCTTCACCTGCTTTGCCGAGCCTGCGAGCACATTTGGATGCTTTTCTTCAACCCGGTAATCAGACTCTCCAGCCTGCCGCGCAAACTCGGCGGCGGCCTCCTGTGTGCCAACTGAAACTGATTGTCCGGAGGCGAGATGAACCTTGAAGATTTTAATTTTCGAGACCGCGGCATCAACCGCGTCTTGGCTGTTGGCAACGACCGCACCAAGCGCCAGAACAGGCACTTTTCCAGTCACATTGCGATAGGCGTCGAACGTCTTCTGCAGATTGGCAGTATCGCCATTCAAATGTCCGGCATAGACAAAATCCCAGCCGGAATGTGCGGCAAGCAACGCGCTCTCCGGGCTTGCGCCAAGCACAAATTTTTCCGCAGATATCTGTGGTTTAGGTGTTGCGGCCAGTCCTTCAAATGGACCGGAAGCGATTTTATCACCGCCAAGAAACGCGCTGAGCTGCTCAAGCTTGCTATTGAAATCGAGGCGCTTTTCGCCGCTCGTTTCCTGCTGTAACGCCTTGGTTGATAACGGAAGTCCGCCCGGCGCCTTGCCGACACCGAGATCAACGCGCCCGCGCCCAAGTGCCGCGAGAAGGTTGAAGTTTTCGGCAACTTTGTAAGGGCTGTAATGCTGCAGCATCACGCCGCCAGAACCAATTCTGATCCGCTTTGTCGATGCCAGAAGATAAGAAACAAGCACCTCGGGCGAAGGCCCGGCCAGTTCATCTGCATGATGATGCTCTGCAACCCAGAACCGCTTGTAGCCCGCCTGTTCGGCAGCCTGAGCATAAGAAACGGTATTTGCAAGAGCGGTTTCCGCACTACCAGCCTGTGCTACCGGGCTCTTGTCGAGAAGGCTTAACTGATAGGGCATCGGCACATCCACTTTCGCTGAGCATCGCATTGGGGCGGACCCTTCCGCGCAACGCGCACGAATATGGACCGGCCTCGAATAGTTTCTCGGCTTCGGGACGAAATCTCAAAGATTAGTCGACTGAAATTGTAGGGTTTGTGGCAAATTTATTCTGTGGCGGTGGAATATGTTGAAACGGCCTGCTTCAAGCCTGCCCAACCCGTCAGCTTCTATGAAAATGGTTTTAGAGCGTTCGCAGCGGCTAAAAATACATTGCCGCTGCAATCAGAATTCAAAAGGGTTTTAAATGTAACGACGTGGATTGGCTGCGAGATAGAACGTGTTGATCAGCGTGTTGATATCAAACACAGGCAAGCCGGATTCCGCCGCAACATACGATGAAAACGGGCACATATTGGTGCATTCAAACAGAATAGCGCCCGGATTTTCACAGCTCGCCATAAACTCCCGGGTCATCTCCAGCATTTCTTCCTTCAGCACTTCCGTGTCGAGGTAATCGCGACCTTCAATATAGGTCTGCGGAAACTCGGCATTCTGCTTCATTCCCTGCACCTGCACGGGGATAACATCGGACGACCAGCCAACGCCTTTGAAATGTGCATCATTCATGTGATGTGCTCGCTCAGTGAACACACCGATGACTTTGCCAGGTGGCAGCATGGCGTGAATAATCGGCGCCTGCATCAATGATGACGTGAACACCGGAATGTTGACCGCTGCGGCAATATCTTTCTGGAACGGCCCCAAAAAACCACAGCTTGTGGTAATGGCGCGTACGCCCTCCGCTTCGAGTTCGCGTGCCGCATTGATGAATGGTTCGATCAGTTTTGGATCAGGATTGTTGCCCATGATGCGGGTGGCATGTGCACCTTTTACTGTCTTGTAACGCACAGGAAAATCATAGGACAGTGCATTGCCGATATCACCAGCAGGACGAGGGAAAATCGTGTCCAGCATCAGCACACCTATCTGCTGGCCATAATTGGTGAAGCCACCTTTAAGCATCATAGTTTCATTCCTTAGAGTTCGGGATAATTAACAGCCGAAGCGTGCTGGCGAGAAGGCGCAAACACTGTCTGACGGGGGTACGTTGTTGATTGCGTCGAGAACGATTTCGGCCGTTTTGGGCGCTGCAGCGATCCCTATATGACCGTGACCGAAGGCAGCAACGATCCCCTGATGCTGCGTGAGTTTACCTATTACGGGAACGCCATCTGCAGGCGACGGGCGATGCCCCATCCAAAGCTTGAGATGCTGCAGATCCTGTTTTGCCAGATTGGGATAGCTCGCCAATGCGTGCTTGAGCAGCACCTCCGAGCGCCGCCAGTCGGGCGCTTTCTCCACCGTTGCCAGCTCCACCTGACCGGATAGACGCAAACCCATATTGGTCGGCGTATTGCCCATCCGCCCGGTGCTCGGCATGATCGGGATATCAAAGGGAAGCTCGGCCATCGGCAAGGTTACATGATAGCCGCGCTCGCTTTGCATCGGCACATATAAGCCGAGATCACGCATGATACTCCCGGAATGAATGCCCGCCGCAAGCACGATATGATCGGCAGCAATACTCTCGCTGTTCTCGAAGACAACACGCGGCGAAACACCGGTAAGCACCCTGACGACATTCTTGCGGATCCGATGAACGCCCGCTTTTTCCGCCTGTGTGGCGATACCCGCAACATAGGTTCCGGTATCCAGACAATGGGCGCCCTCCCGCACATGAATGGCAAAGCGAAAATTGCCTCCAAGCGCCGGAATACGTTCACGCAGTTCTGCTTCCTGCCATTCGTCGAACAGAACGCCGTTATCACGGCGCAGCTGCCAGCTAAGCGCTTCAGCTTCAAAGGCTGCACGATCAGGATAGGCGTAAAGCAGGCCCTTCTGCACGATGAGATGTTCCTGCCCAGTCTTGCTGGCCAGCTCGAGATGGCGTTTTGGTCCATCATTAAGCAGCCAGTTGAGCTTGGCCGCAGTTTTTGTCACCCGCGATTTTGTGGCCCCTGCGAGCAGGAAACGCATGAGCCATGGTGTCAGCCTTGGAACCGATTTCCAGTCAAGGGTCAGTGGCCCGTTGCGATCAAGCAGAAATCCGGGAACCTGTCGCCACAGGCCGGGCATACTCATGGGAATGATCGAAGCCGGACTGATCCAGCCACCGTTTCCGTAGCTTGCACTTTGCTCGCCGCCCGGTTCTGAGCCGTCGCACAGTGTTACTTTCAAACCGGCTTCAGCGAGCCGCAAAGCGGTGGTGGAGCCGATAATGCCAGCCCCGACGACAATAACATTGCCTGTCATGACATTTATCCGTTCTGCGCGTGCATTTATGCGAGACCGCCGTGGAAATGGCTCAGAAACTCTCGGGTTGCGGCTTCATGCGGCTCATTGATCACCTGACGGGCATCACCGGTTTCAACGACGTAACCGTCCTGCATGAAGATGACCTTGTCCGCGACATCACGAGCAAAGGCCATTTCATGGGTCACAAGGATCATCGTCATACCCTGCTCGGCCAATTGCCGAATGACCGCCAGAACTTCACCGACCAATGCCGGATCAAGCGCCGATGTTGCCTCGTCAAACAGCATCACATCGGGGCGCATGGCGAGCGCCCTTGCAATCGCAACACGCTGCTTCTGTCCGCCAGAGAGCTGTTCTGGTCTGGCGTCCGCACGGGCGGCAAGGCCGACCTTTTCCAATAGTTCCATAGCCAGTTCGCGGGCAGCCTTCTTGTCCTGTTTGAGAACAGTGACCGGCCCGATCATAACGTTATCGAGAACGCTCATATGGGGAAACAGATTGAAATTCTGGAACACCATCCCGGTATTGGCGCGGAATGCCGCGAGATATTTGTCCTTGAGCGACACGTTCCCGGACGAGAAATCGATCTTCTGCTCACCAATTGCGATGTAACCCGCGTCTGGCAGCGAAAGCAGATTGAGACTGCGCAGCAATGTCGATTTGCCGGACCCGCTTGGCCCGATAAGCGCAACCACCTGCCCGCGTTCGACCGTGAGGCTGATATTGCGCAGCACCTCGATGTCGCCGAAAGACTTTTTCAGCCCACGCACTTCGATCATCGGTTCAGCATTCATGGCTTATCTCCACAAGGCTTGCTTGCTTCATCAGGCTCATCATTTCAGCCTGCCTTCCAGCCCATGCGCGAGCCGTGTCAGAGGGAAGAGAACTGCGAGATAAAGCACTGCAATCAGGGTGTAGGTTTCAAGCGGCCGGTAGGTAGCCGAAGTTACGAGCTGGCCCTGATAAAGAAGATCAGGCACAGCAAGCACCGACAAAAGCGATGTGTTTTTCAGCTGAAGCACGGACTGGTTGACAAGTGGCGGCACCATGCGGCGGAGTGCTTGCGGCAATATGATCTTGCCCATGAGCTGGCCACGGCGCATACCGATTGCACGCCCTGCATCCCACTGGCCTGCATCAATGGAAACAATGCCACCACGAATAATTTCCGCATAAAATGCAGCACCATAGAAGGTAAGCGTAATGAAAGCCGCCATCGCAGGCGAAATTTCAAAACCAATCAACATGGGAAGTGCGTAATAGCACCAGACCAACTGCACCAGCACCGGCGTACAGCGAAATATCTCAACAACCGTCATAATGGGCACGGTGATGATTTTGTTGCCGGAAAGCCTGCCAAGAGCAAAGACTGTTCCAACGAATATGCCCGAGAGGACGGTTATAATCGTAAAACCGACTGTATAGGCGAGGCCCTGGAGGAATAATCCCCGATACTGCCAAAGGCCGGAAAAGTCCCATTGATAGTCCATTAATTCACTCTTTCTGACATCCCGGCGAAGGCACGGGAAGACGTTGAGCTGAACAGCCAATGCCCCAACGACAGGACATCGAACACCGGCAAGCCACATGCTTTTGCGACTGCCTGTGCAAATGGCGGCATGTTTGTGCACTCAAGAACAACGGCACCAAGATCGGGTTCGCGTAACTTCAGCTCTTGTGCGGCCTTTGTAATTTCAGTTTCGAGAGCCGAGCGATCATAAGTTCCGCTGCCTTCAATCAACTCGCGAAAGGCACCACCGCCCGGCATACCAATCCTTGGCGTGCCGATGCTGGCACCACAGGCAGCGAAGATTGCATCGTCAAGGCTTGCTTCATCATAGGTGATTACTCCCACGGTGCGCCGCGGGCCAACCAATGCGCTGACCATCGGCAACTGAAGCAGGCTGGAGGTCGCAATTGGCACCGACAGTTTTCCGCTTAAAGTGCTCTGATGGCGTGCCATGAAGCCGCAAGAAGTAACGAGCGCCCTACATCCTTCAACAATCAGAGCCTCGCCAGCAATGACAAAATCTTCGATCAGCCCGGCACCACCCTGACGAATGATCTTGTCGGGCGATGCTCCGCTAACCTTTTTGAACCTTACCGGCATCTCCCATGATGTCGGGTTGCCGACATCTCCAGGCGGACGCGGGAAGCCGGTGTCAAGCATGATGACACCGAGTGATCCTTGCTGATGCTGCATGATGGTTGACGCGTCAGAACTTCAAAGTTGGCGGCAAGTCTGATGGCTGCACGCCCACTAGCGAAAGGCTGTTGACGATCCATTCATTGACCTTGCCCTCTTCACGACGCTTTTTAAGCCAGACATCGACGTAGTCGCGGAACTCGCCATTTGCATCCTTGCGCACGCCGATTGTGGTGGGCTGGCTATCCTGTGGCTCAGGAACGAAGACCTTGTATTTGCTGCCAAGCTTGTGCGTGGTGACAACTGACATTAACGCAACCTGCACGATTGCGTCAGCGCGGCCCGACTGCAGCGCGATGATCGTTTCATCCGCTCCTTTGAGCGCAACGAGTGTGCAATTCGGTAATGTCTTGCGGGCGAAGAGATCCTGTGTTGATCCTAGATCAACCGTTACACGGATTTCCGGCTTGTTCAGCTCTTCCCAGTTTTTGATCTCACGATCCTTGCTCGTAATGATGGTAAAGACGTTATCCATCATGGCTTCGGTAAAATCGACAGCCTTGGCACGCTCAGGATTGTTGCTCAATGCGAACATGATGTCGATCTTGCCGCCCTGCAGGTCCATGACGGAATTACCCCAGGTGGTTTCGACCATTTCCAGCGGCACGCCGATATATTCCGCAAGGTCTTTGCCCATGGAAACGCAAAAGCCTGCCCATTCTCCCGTCGCAAGGTCTTTTTGATAGTATGGAGCGGTGCCATTAAACACGCCAATGCGCAACGCACCCCGATCCTTGATGGCTTTCAGCGTAGCACCGCCGTCAACAGCCCAGGAAAGTCCAGGTGCAAGCATGACCGCTGTGCCACCCAAAAGCGTTGTCTGGATAAACTCACGTCTATTCATTGTTGTTTCCCTCTTTTTGAACCGAGCATTACTGCGCGCTGGAATGCGCCAGGCTGCTTTCTCTATTGAATTTATTGGAAAGTACCACCGAGTAACTGACGTTTTCGATCCCTTCGATCTGCGCCAGCTCTTCAATCAAAGCCTCAAGATCCTCAAGAAAACCGACATGAACCCGGCACAATATGTTGGCAGGTCCGCTGATGGCATCAGCAGTCAGGATCTCCGGATAGGCACGCAATGTTGCAAACAGACGCTGCACAATGCGCTGCGAGGCGGTGATGAACAGATAGGCGGAAATGCTGTTGTCGTCCTTTGTACGGCGGACGATCGCGCGATAGCCCAATATAACGCCGCGTCGCTCAAGGCGACCAATGCGTTCCTGAACGCTCGACCGGGCAAGGCCTACCCGCCGTGCCAGCTCGCTTGCTGGCAGACGCGCGTTTTCTTCCAGGATACTGACCAGATTTCGGTCGATACTATCACCGTAGTCCATCGTGTTCCCTTATATTTATTTTTCAATGAGAATGCGGCGCTTTCTCATCAAATAAAAGCATTGAAAATTGGATTAAGCATGACTTAAACTCATGATTAAATCTGAAGGAAACCCGATGCGCCGCTTTCTTCCCTCGCTTTCAGCACTCCATGCGTTTGATGCTTCCGTGCGCTATCTGAGCTTCACGCGTGCATCCGAAAATCTCGGCATGACGCAAAGCGGTGTTAGCCGCCAGATTCAGAATCTTGAATCTTTTCTGGGGCTTAAACTGTTTGAGCGTGCGGGGCCGCGTCTGGTTCTGACGGAAGAAGGGCAGAGCTATTACGAGGAAGTCTCGCGCATTCTTGCAAAGCTTGAAGAAGTGTCGATGGATGCGGTGCGCGGCTATAAAACGCAAAGCCTGCTCAAGATCGGGCTGCCGCCAACATTGATGCGGAAATGGGCACCGGGCATAATCAGCACCATCGCCAGAACACATCCGCAAATTTGGTTTGAAGTGTTTCCCTGCTCCCATGATCATGACTGGAGCAAGTCTGATCTCGATCTGGCAGTTCTGCGTGGCATCGGCAATTGGTCCAATGTCCGCAGCCATCTGCTTTTCCCGGAAGAACTTGTGGTGATAGGTTCACCGGATGTTGTGCCCGAAAAAGGCCTGGCCGGCGACGTCGAGTTGCTCGATTTTCCGCTGATTCAGAATTCGAACAGGCCAAGCCTTTGGCTGCACTGGCTGCGCGGTGCGGGTATCCATTACAACAAGCGTATTTTTGGTCCGCGTCTGCCAACGCATGACGTTATTATCGAATGCGCCGTGGCAGGTATGGGGCTCGCCATTGCGCCCAGAATTTTCGTACAGGAGGAGTTGCGCTCTGGAAAACTCAAGCTTGCACTTGATCGTGTGCAAACATCTGGAGAAAGCTATTTTCTCTGTGCAGCGCAGGCGCGTCAGGGATCAAAAAATGTGCGCCTGTTCCGCGATGGGTTTATTGCAGAAGCAAAACGCCACAGACATTCTTTGTCTGCGGCGTCGCAGGTTCAGGCGTAAGAACGCTCAACGGGCTTGAGATTGAGCGGGTCTTCGCCGCGTTTTAAGAGCCACGAATAGACCGGCGGCACACGGTCGGCAATCGATTCAACATGGACATCGATAAAGCAAGGGCCGTCTTTCCAGGCAAACGCTTCCGCCATCGCAGTATCGAGCTGATCAGCAGTCTTGGCAGTCCAGGCTTTCAGTCCATAAGCTTCAGCAATTGCCTGTCCTTTTGGCGCCAGAAAATCCACGCCAAAACATTGATTGTGCCCTTTGAGACGGTGCAGGCCTTTGATCCAGCCAAACGTCCCATTGTTGAAAAGAACAAGAATTGCTGGCACTTGCAGTCGCACCAATGTTTCAAGCTCTCCAACTGTCATGCCGAATGAACCATCACCGAATAATCCAATCGGTCGCTTGTTAGGGTCGGCGCGCCACGCACCGACTGTTGCGGGCAGAGCTGAACCCAAGCCGCCGAAAGCGCGGGGAATGGCGAAGCGTGTTTCACTATCGTTGATCTTGAGAAAACGGGTCATATAGGGTGTCGGCGTACCAGCATCCGAGTAAATCAGTGCTGGTGTTCCCGATTGGCGCAGTGCTTCGTTAAACGAACGCACGGCACGTTCCGGACGCAAGGGAACACGCTCATCGCTGAGAGCTTCTTCGGCATGTTCCCAGAATTCGCGGCGATGGGCATTCAGCTCCTCAATCCAGCCTTCGTGTTTCTCAGGCTCAATTGTCGGCTCGACCTGCAGCAATTCGTCCAGAACCAACAACGCATCGCCTTGAATGGAGAGCAGGTTTTCATAGTTATTGGCCATGATTTCAGGCGAGATATCAATCTGCGCGAGGCGTCTGTTGAGTGTGATCTTCGGGAAGGTCCAGCCGATTGTAACCACAGAACCGATGCGAGAGCCGACAAACAATGTGAAATCAGAATGTTCCAGCGCCCAATTGGCATGAGGATGATAACCGTTGTCCCCGATCACACCAATGGCCAGACGATGATCGTCATCAATCGCGCCCTGCCCAGTCATCGTCGTACACATGGGAATGCCGTAACGTTCGGCAAGCTGGGTGATGAGCCCACCGGCATGGGCGCGGTTGACGCCACCACCTGCAACAATCAATGGGCGCTCGGCCTTGGCAATCAGCTCCAGCAATTCATGAAGTTTTTGCCTGGGCGGAAGCGTTGGATAAGCCGGGAATGTTTTGCACTCTTCTTCGGCATGCAGCGATATCCGCGCCGGATCAACCTCGGCAAGCAACATATCCTCGGGTATCTGGAGATGCACGGCGCCCGGCTTGCCAGAGCAGGCCACACGAAAAGCGCGACGAATGATTTCGGGCAGCTTTTCGGCTGATTTTACCTGTACGGAAAGCTTCGTCACTGGCTCAAAGAGTTTGGCACAATCAAGCTCGGTCAGCACACCTCGTCCTTCGCCTGGCAGCGGAATGTCGATGGTCAGCAGGATGACAGGGATGGACGAGCCGTTTGATTCAGCAACGGGTGGCAGCGAATACATGGCGCCTGCGCCCGACGGACATTCAAAAACCCCCGGCTTATTGGAAAAGCGACCATAAGCATCGGCCATATAACCAGCCGAGCGCTCATCGCGGGCCATAACATGGCGGATTTCGCCTTCACGCTGCTGCAGTGCTTCATAGAGTGGCACATTTGTATCGCCCGGCACCCCGAAAATCGTCTCAACGCCGTAGCCAATCAGCATTTGCACCAAAATATCCGCGCCGCGCATTCTCTACTCCTTCAGAATCTGATGCGGGCAGAATAGGTGTGATCTGTTTCTGTCTGGACCGGCGGATCGGCGGCCAGACCGTATCAACACCGACGAAACGCAGGTGTAAAGCGGCGTAGTCACATAAAAAAGCCAGCTCCGATGGGAGCTGGCTGGGCTTGTAGGTTAAATTCCAGCACCGCGTAAAAGGTGCAGACGCGACTTACGCTTCTTCGGCTGCTCCGGCTCCTGAAACCGCAATGAGCGAGCCAATGCGCTCAGCAAATCCGTCTGTGAAATAAGTCCCTGAACAACATTATCCTGATCCGTGACGATGACAGCGTGGGAACGACCATCTGTCAGCAATGGCACCAGCTTTACGACCGGCTCGTCCTTTTGTGCCGTTATCGCTTCAATCATCAGCGCGCCGACCTCAGCAGCTGAGTTGTTGAGCTCCCGCAGACCAACGGTGCCGAGCAGCTTTCCTTGTTCACCAATGACAGGCAAAGTGCGGATATTGTGCTCAAGCAGCAAGCGCCGTGCCTCATCCGGACTATCATGTTCTGCAATGCTGATAACATCGCGCGACATGATATCTTTCGCAGCCACTGTCCCGTGCGTGCGAATGAGTGCCTGTAGCTCCACCTGCCTGAGCAATCGATCCAGATCCCCCGGATCGATATCAAAAGTCTCATCCACCTCTTTCAACGCCGTGGCGATGTCGTCAGACGTAAAACCGACGCGCAAGGGCGCAGGAAGGTCACTGGTCTTGTGTGTATTGGCAGGCGCTGCCGCTGGCACATGCGGATATTTTCGCCCAGCCAATTTATGGAACGCAATGCCAAGAGCAACCAGCAATACGGAATTCAAACCGACCGGTATAAAAGCAAATTGATAACCGAGATCGGTAACACTCGATCCGCCAATAATAGCTGTCAGGGCTGCGGCACCGCCGGGCGGATGCAGGCAACGCGAAACCGACATGGCTGCAATAGCAAGAGCAACGCCGAGGCCAATGGCAATCAACGGATTGCCGACGAAGCGCGCAACCGTTATCCCGACGAGAGCTGAGATTACGTTGCCACCGATGATCGACCATGGTTGCGCCAAGGGGCTTGCAGGAACAGCAAATATCAGCACAGCCGACGCGCCAATCGGTGCGACGATCAGCGGAAGCTCGATGCTCCTGCCCATTACGAGTGCGGTTATCAGCCCCGTCAGGCATATACCGATTAATGCGCCCAGACTGCCGATAAGGCGATCTCGAAGATTGGCACCGGCCAATATGGGCACAAAAAGCCGAAAACCGTTGAACATCATCGGTTCCTGTTTCTAACTGCAAGCTTGGGGATCAGTTTCACCAACATCACCAAAAAGGCTCTGGCAAAGATTGATTTGTCTTAATCGCTCTGACTTTGGTTGTTTCGCATTTCGGGACGCAAACGGCAGTTCACGCTTTCGCTCGAAATGCTTAGCTGAAGTTGGGTGTGGTGTCGCGCAGGCTTATATCAACTTGTCTTTGATTACGAGAACGCATTTTCGTGATCGGCACAAACCTTGGGTCAATCATCCTGAGTAACGGGCGAACGGCATATCCTGCTCCGTTGTTTGTCTATGAAACAAAAACAAACTCCAGGCCTTAAATTGCAGGAAAACAAAGAGATAGCTTCGGTTCCTCCTCTTCGCTAAAAGCAGGCTTGCTCAGTTGTAAGTATCAAGGACGACTCGCATGAAATCCAGTATCATCACCTCTCAAGGCCGAGTAGCAGATCGCACACCCGGCGCCATTCCCGGCGCTTTAGCGGTCGCGAATGCTTTGGCAGCGCGCTACGACCTTTCCGTCAAAACCGTGGGTACGCCTGCAGCTGCTGTTTCTGATGACTGGAGTGAAGCATTGCCGCAGGCTCATGACACACTCAAAGGCCTTGCTGCTGCGGTTGCTGATGAATTGAAGGCGGGTCGGCGACCGCTTCTGGCTACCAATACCTGCTCGGCAAGCCTTGCAACCATTCCACAAGCAGCCAGCCAGATTGATGGACTGACCGTTCTTTGGGTCGATGCACATGGCGATTTCAACACACCCGACACAACAGGCTCGGGTTATATGGGCGGCATGGCGCTCGCTGGTATCTGCGGCCTTTGGGATAGCGGACATGGCGGCAATGTCGCCCCTGAAAATGTCGTCATTTTCGGCGCTCGCGACATTGACCCAGAAGAAATGGAAACGCTCGAAAGCAAGGGCGTTACGATTATCAAGCCAGAGGCTGCCAATGCAGAAACGCTGCTGGCAGCCATCGGCACCCGCCCTGTCTGGGTGCATATCGATTGGGACGTGATGGAACCGGGCTTAATTCCAGCCGCCTATGCAATCGAAGCCGGGTTGCTTGCGCCACAGCTGCGCGATGCGCTGGCCGCAATTCCGGCGTCGCAAATCGCGGCTATTGAGCTTGCAGAATTTGAACTGCCTGAAGACAAGCAGGCTACGGAGCGTGCTCTTGAATTGATCCTCGACATCACTGCACCGCTTTATAAAAGCATTGGCGTTTGATGTAGATATCTAGTGGATTTTTCGAATTTGACGTTTGAAACAGCATAAGTGTCAGCCGGGATTCAAACGTCAAATTCAATCCACTAGAGCGTGTCGCACTTTTTTACGCTTGAAGTTATCGGAAAACCGGTTTCCACTTTTCCGCGATATGCTTTAAGCCAGAGCTGATCTTACAGCGGTACCAGTTAAGAATGAATCGTTGGAACCACTGTAACTGTTTGCTTTTACGCATTATCCGACGCATTGCAGCAGAAAAAGAAATCAGTCCACGAACTGATTTCCCTGCGGAGGCGCTTCGCACTTTTGCTGGAAATGCTATAATTCAGCTCTGGTCTCACTATGCGAGATCAAAAGATCGATGCAATACGCGCCGGCTTTGATGATGACGACATGCTCGTCACGACGATCATCCTGTTTACTTCACCGCGTTTGAATGCACGCAGGAAGCGGGCATAATCCTTAAACACCACACAACCGTTTGAATCCCCTGCCCGGCGCAGCATGTATGTGTGCGCCAACAGCCCGTCGCGGTTGTACGGATTGCGACCATCGGCTGGGAGCAGACGCACTGCTTCGACCCCGTGGAATAGGCTTTCACGCATCTGAAGCTTATAAGTGCTCGGTGGCGTAGCGCCACGCATCTTCTGGTCAACATAGCGCGGATTGTCACGCATGTGGCCCATGCCCGAATGCGCTTCCAGTTTTTCGCCACTTGGCAGATAAACCGTAGCAGCAGAGATATCATAAATAGCAGTCTTGTTGTGTGCAGCCTGACCGAACAGACGCCCGAAAAGGCCGCGTTGAATGTTCTCTGTCTGCCCACTTGGCGGCGCATAAGCCAGTTGCGTCTTTTCCTGCTTTTGTGGCTTCGTAACAGTTGGCCTGTCGATTACAGGCTTCTGACCGGGAAACGGCACATCATCAGGCAGAAAGCTATCTGTGTCATCTTCAATCGGCGCACGCGCGATCTGAGCATCGGGTGCCGCCATCGGAACTGGGATAGCGTCACCGGATGGCAACGCTGCTATTGCGCTTGCGCTATAGTCTTGAGCTGCAGTTTGCGCAGCACTTGTCGCTGAGGCGATAACTGCAGGCGACACTACATCCTGAGCGGGCGCAGGCGGCGCAACGCGCTCCGCGCGCGGCTCAATTACGGCCGCCATTGCCACAGGCTCAGCTTCAATAACAGCTTCCGGACCCACATCAGCAATGATGGGAGCATCTTCAGCAACCTTGCTGCGCCGCCAATCAAGATTGGAATATGGCGCATCAGCGGTATAGGCTTCGATGAACCGCTGGCGAATGACATGCCCCATGCCGATTTTTTGATCGACAACAGCCAATTGATGTGGGGTTGCGGCGGGAAGACGTCGCATTGCGGGGGCCAAAGGCACAAAAGCAGGCAGAACAGCTTCCACGGTGCTCAGGGTCGTCATCAGGCAACTTCCAGCCAGAAGACCTGCGCCCAGCAGAGCTGCGACACGTAAAATACCTTTAAATACAAAAGGGTTGGGAATATTAATCCCGCGTGGCAATGCAAAATCATACGTGTCTGTGACGAACGCCATACTACTCGTCCTGAATAATAACTGGTTTTCTCGCTGTCGCTTTGCATGAAAGTTCGGCAGAAAAGCGAAGCAATCATGGCGAAAGTGCTAACTTGAAAGTCGCACTAAGCATGAAGAATTATGGTAACTAAATTCTTTACGATCACCCGTCTTCAGAAAAGAAAGTATGGCTGGAGCAGCTGAAAGGCTCACTATGCCGTGAGCAGATAGTCGATCTGGCCTGCAGATTTGAACTCGACACCTTCCGCCGCAACACGATTACGACCGCGCCGTTTTACCCTTAGAAGAGCAAGATCCGCACGCGCTGCTGCATCCCAGACCGTTTCGTGATCCCGTATGACCGCAAGACCAAAACTGCTGGTTACGCTTCGCCCGTTCGGCAGCATCGAAAAACTATAGCGAGCGACATGGCTGCACAGACGATTGGCGAATATCTCGCATTGCTCGGCACCGCCCTTCACAATCAAAACAAACTCCTCACCCCCGACACGACCGACAATGGCTCCTTTTTCCGAAGCCGAACGCAGGAGCGATGAAAACTCAACAAGCACTTGATCACCGATAGAATGACCAAATTCATCGTTGATCGCTTTGAAATGATCAATATCAGCAATGATAACGGCAAGCCTGTTCTTCTCAGCAGCCATAAGGCTTCGCTTCGCAGCTCGCTCCAGACCTCGACGATTAAGAGCCCCGGTGAGAGGGTCTGAATCCCGCTCCGCTTGCAGTTCGTTAATCACATCAGCAGTTGCGACGACCAAAATAACCAGACCCAGCAACACACCTATGAAAGAGACAGAGATTGTAACCAGTGTCCAATATTGGGACCTTATCAGCTGTTCTGTCGTGCTAATTCCACTAAGCATTTTGACGGTAAGGATGCTTCTAAGGAAGAAATGCGCGGCAAGGATCGTGAGAAAACCATGCAATGTGCGCTCGATCCATTTGCCTTGCATTAGCGCCCGCGACTGCAGACAAAGCGTGGCAATCATTGCGCCAAGCCCAAAATTGGATGCAACGGCCATATATTTATAATCCGCCCCCACCTGAGCCAGATAACCTATTACCGCCAGTGTCAGTACGCTAATCGATGCGCCCGCAAAAGGCGAAAACTGCTTGTCCGGCCGAAGCATGACAGCTTCACAGAAGAAAAGGCCAGCCAAGAGATAAAGTGCTGTTGCTGTAAATACTGCCGCATTCAAACTCGGTAAGAGCTGCAAAACCTGCAGCAACAAACCAGCAGCAAAGGTTGCAAAACCCAGCCCGAAGAACAACATATGCCTGCGTCTGGTGTCTAGCATCCAGACGCCAGACATGGTCGTCGCAAACAATATAATCAGGAGTGGTGGAACAAATTTCACGACCTATGATACCGTTTAATTAAAAAATTTATGGAAAATCAAATTGAACATCCTTCAAACGACAATAAACGATTTAAATCAAGAATAAATTCAGCATAAAAGTTTAGGTATTATTTTAATTTACTACATTATAACATAATAATTTTCTGATAAATAACTACAATCAATGCATTCGCAGCAACTGTTATCATGTAAAGAATTTCGAAGGAAAAACTTATCCCCAAATATCGATTTCAAAAAATGACTTAAATACGCCAATAGCAAGCTGAAACACCAACATTACCTGTTACTAAATTTATTGAGGGCTTGGTCAGCATGCCGTGAAATGCCATTTTATAGCTACGCACAGCCCCAATGCGGAGAAAACATATGCGCCACCAGTTCGACCTCTTTGTCCCTTCTGCCGAAGGCGACGTTAAGCAGGCAGAACTGCGCCCTGCCCGCACCAAACCCGGAAAGACGACCGGCCCTGATGAAGCGGAAATGGTCCAACGCCTGAAAGACAGCGGGCGCTATCGTATCTTGCAGCGACTTGACCCACCGCCGACAGTGCCGGATGCAGACACGGTTGCGTTTCCTAGGCTCGGGGTTGTGGTTGACACTGAAACGACGGGCTTGAGTGCTGTGCAGGAAGAAATCATCGAGATTGGCGCTGTGGCCTTCCGCTATGCGGATGATGGCTCCATTGGTGATGTTTGTGCAACTTTTGGCGCTTTGCAGGAACCTTCAAAGCCAATTCCAGCCGATATTACGCGTATCACCGGTATTACTGATGAGATGGTCGCCGGGCAGATCATTCCGCGTGCGAAGCTTGAAGCACTGATCGGCAGTGCGGATCTCATCATTGCGCATAATGCAGGTTTTGATCGGCCCTTTCTGGAACGTTTTTCACCAGTCTTTGAAAACAAGCCCTGGGCATGTTCGGTCAAGGAGATTGACTGGACGGCTCGCGGCTTTGAAGGCACCAAGCTTGGTTATCTGATCGGCCAGAGCGGCTATTTCCATAATGGCCACCGTGCAGAAGATGATTGTCAGGCGTTGCTCGCCGTGCTGAAGGAACAATCCGGCAAGACGACACCTTTTGCAGAATTGCTGAAGGCCAGCCAGAAATCGCGCCTGCGCATTTATGCAGAAAACAGCCCTTTTGAAATGAAGGACAAGCTGAAAGAACGCCGCTACCGCTGGTCTGATGGCAGCGACGGGCGCCCGAAATCCTGGTGGACGGAAATCGATGAAGATGAACTCGAAGCCGAACTCGAATATCTGCGTACAGAGATTTACCCTTGGCGCGATGCAGAGCCGTTGATTCAGAAGCTCACTGCCGTCGACCGCTATAAAGAGCGAGCGCCACTCAGATCAAAATAAAGAAAAGGCCGCATCACGCGGCCTTTCTTCTTATGCAATGATGGGCCAAGGACGCTGAACGGGTCGCATATCTTCATATGCCTGGGCGAGACGCAACACGCCCAGATCATCAAAGCGCTGGCCAAAAATCTGCAAGCCAATAGGCAGCCCCTTGGACGTATAGCCACAATTGAGCGAGATTGCAGGCTGTTCCGACATATTCATCGCAACGGTAAACGCGATGTGCTCGAAAGGACGCTGCGGATCATTGACCGGAGAGGCCCATTCCGCCGGATAGGTCGGCATTGGAGCGGTTGGGGAAATGATGAAATCGAAATCTTTCGACGCCGCAAGGGCTGCATGGCGCATCGCATCTATTTGCGAAAAGCCGGAATAGACTTCCTCGCCAGTCAAACCTTCAGCGGTTTCAGTCCATTGATAGATGTATGGCAAGATTTTCGCACGATTTTCCGGCGTCATTTTAGAGACGTCGGCCCAGGAACGTGCGCGCCAGAAGCGATCAAGCCCATCGATCATGGTGCGATTGAGAAATGGAGCAACCGGCTCAATAATCGCGCCAGCATCCGCGAACAGCTTCGCTGCAGCTTCCACCGCCGCGCGTGTTTCATCGCCCGTTGGTTCGCCAAAACCGGCATCGAGCCAGAGGCCGATTTTGAGACCTTCTACATCGATATCAAGGTCCATCCAGTCGATATCCTGATATGGCAGGCTCATCGCGTCACGGCGATCAGGACGGGAAAGCACCGACATATAAAGCGCGCTATCGGCAACCGTACGCGTCATCGGACCAGCAACGCGACCAAGAAACGCCGGATCGATTGGGATACGCCCGAAGGACGGCTTCAGCCCAACCAGACCGCACCAGCCGGCCGGCAGGCGGATGGAGCCACCAATATCCGTACCGATATGCAGTGGCCCGTAACCAGCAGCACCAGCGCTGCCTGCACCAGCACTTGAACCGCCCGGATTGGTGTTCAAGTCCCACGGGTTGCGCGCAAGCTTATGAAAGCTCGAAAGCCCAGAGGACAACATACCGAGATCAGGCATGGTTGTTTTAGCCAAAAGCACGCCACCAGCCTCGCGGGTGCGGGCTGCGGGCGGCGCATCAACGGCTGCAGGATTGAGAGGCAGTGCCGCACAGCCGAGCGGAACAGCAGTACCTTGCGTGGCAATATTTTCCTTGATCGTCAGCGGCACGCCGTCAATGGGGCCAGCGGGCTCACCTTTTGCCCAACGTTCTTCCGATGCCTTCGCAGATGCCCTCGCGTTTTCCGGATCATAAGCCCAAAGCGCATTCAGTTTCGGCTCATAGGCCTCGATGCGCTCAATTACAGCTTCCGTAACTTCAACCGGCGAAAGCGATTTCGCCTTATAGGCAGAAACAAGATCGACAGCTGACAAATCGGCAAGTGAAGACATGGCGTTCCCTTATTTCATTCTGGTAGTTTGATTGTAGAATTGAGCTTGCGGGCGCGTTTGCGCCGTCCCGAAAATGGCTTCGGCACAGCATCAACCAATGCGCGCGTATATTCATGTTGCGGATTGTCGAAGACCGCGTTGGTCTCTCCCTGCTCGACGATATTGCCGTGATAAATCACCGCTACACGATCGGTAATTGCGCGCACGACACCGAGATCGTGACTGATGAAAAGATAGGAAAGGCCGAACTTTTCCTGCAGATCCATCATCAGATTGAGAACCTGCGCCTGAATGGAGACATCAAGAGCTGAAACAGGTTCGTCAGCAACGATGAGCGCCGGTTTGGTAATCAGGGCGCGAGCAATAGCGATACGCTGGCGTTGCCCCCCGGAAAACTCATGCGGATATTTTTTGGCAGATGCTTTTGGGAGGCCGACAGCTTCCAGCACTTCTGCCACGCGCTCATCACGCTCCTTGCTGCTTGTCCCGCGCTCCAGTGAAACAATCGGCTCCGAAATGATCCGCTTTACCGTGTGGCGCGGATCGAGCGAACCATAAGGGTCCTGAAAGATCGCCTGAAAACCTTTACGCGCTTCACGCAGGCCAGAACGGTCAAGCGCGTAGATATCCTTACCATTGATAAGGATTTGGCCAGATTGCGGTCGTTCCAGCCCCATCACAGCACGGGCAAGTGTTGATTTTCCCGAACCGCTTTCGCCCACGATACCAAGGCTTTGCCCTGCTTCGATCTCGACATTGACACCGTGGAGAACGCGTAACGATCCCGGCTTTGAAAGGAATGATGGGCGCGGGAGCTGATATTCACGCACGACATCACGAACTTGCAAAATCATCTTGCTCATACCAGCACCTCGCCATCGCGTGGATGCAGACAGGCAGCGCGATGGGCAATGCCTTCGCTTTCACCGATCAGATCGAGCGGCGGAATGAGTTTTCGACAATCGCCTTCAACGAATGCGCAGCGATCAGCAAAGCTGCAATATGGCGGGCGGGCCAGCGGGTCCGGTACAACACCGGGAATTGCAGCGAGGCGCTGACGCGGCTTCGTATGATCGCGAACCAGATTAGCCCCATGTGGAGAAGCCTGAAACAGCCCCCGCGCATAAGGATGCGCCATACGATTGAACACGGCTTCGGTTCGCCCCGTTTCTACAATCCGCCCGGCATACATCACTGCGATACGGTCGGTCATTTCCGACACAACGCCGAGATCATGGGTAATGAGCATCAGCGCTGTGCCTGTTTCGTCGATCAGCTCATCCATGAGATCAAGAATTTGTGCCTGAACAGTGACATCGAGCGCCGTGGTCGGTTCATCAGCAATCAACAGATCAGGCTCGCAGGCAATCGCCATGGCGATCATCACGCGCTGGCGTTGCCCTCCGGAAAGCTGGTGCGGATACAGATCGAGATTAAAGCGTGGTGCAGGTAGTCCCACGCGATCCAGCAACTCACGCGCCTTGCGTTCGGCATCAGTGCGGCTTTCGCCAAGATGCAGACGGCGGCCTTCGGCAATTTGCGCACCAATGGTTTTAACCGGATTGAGCGCTGTCATTGGCTCCTGAAAGATCATCGCCATGCGACGACCGCGCATTTTGCAGAGTTCGGCTTCTGGCTTGTTTGCCAGATCCTGCCCATCAAAACGCAAGGTTCCGCGCACGCGCATCCGGTCAGGCAGCAAGCCCATGGCAGCAAGCGCGGTAATCGACTTGCCACTGCCAGATTCACCCACAACACCCAGGCGTTCACCACGGTTGAGGGTTAATGTAATGCCCGACACGATATCTGCAGTGCGCGTGCCAAATGGCAGCTCGACAGACATATTGTCCATTTCAAGAAGAGGTGTTTTTGGCAAAGCTCTTATCATCTCTGCCTCCTTACGCGCGGATCAAGTATGTCGCGCAGACCGTCACCCAGCATGTTGAGGCCAAGGACTGCGAGTGTAATGGCAAGACCGGGGAAGATCGCCAGCCATGGCGCATCATAGATAAAGGTCTGTGCATCGTTGAGCATCTTGCCCCAGCTCGGCATTGGCGGCTGTGTACCAAGCCCCACATAGGAGAGACCTGCTTCCGCCACGATGGCGAGTGCGAACTGGATAGTCGCCTGTACGATCAGCACATGATTGATGTTGGGCAGAACATGCAGCAGCGTGATCGAGATATCGCCGCGCCCTGCGCAACGCGCTGCCTGCACATATTCGCGCTTCCAAAGCCCAAGCGATGCACCACGCGTAACACGGGCAAAGACGGGAATATTGAAAATACCGATTGCAATCATGGCGTTGACCGCACCGGGGCCAAAAATGGCCGTGATAATGACTGCGGTCAGCAACGCCGGAAATGCAAAGGCCAGATCGGTCATACGCATGACAAAGCCATCGACCAATCCACCGCGCGCTGCAGCAAAGGCACCAAGAGGGATACCTATACCCGCGCCAACAAGCACAGCAATAATCGACACGGCAATGGAATTTCGCGCACCGACCATAATCATGGAAAACACATCACGACCGAAATTATCCGTTCCGAACAGATGACTGAAGCTCGGCCCCTGCAGCTTGTCGCGGAAGTTCATGGCGGTGGGTGAATAAGGCGTCCAGAAATAGGAGACGAGAGCCATAGCCACCAGAATAGCGGTAACAAGCGAACCGATCACAAGGCTGCGGCTTAAAAACAGCGTCCGAAAACGGCTTGGCTTTGCAATTGTCTGAACCTCACTCATCGGCTGCCTCCCGTCGAAAGACGCGGATCAATGAAGCCATAGACAAGATCGACAATGAAATTGACCGTAATCACGGAAGCCGCAAGCAGCGTCACCAGCGACTGCACCGTTATCAGATCGCGCTGGGCGATTGCCTGAAACACCAGCCTTCCAAGGCCGGGAAGATTGAAGACATTTTCGATGATGATCGTTCCAGCCAACAGAAATGAGAATTGCAGGCCAATAATCGTGACAACCGGGATCAGCGCATTTGGCACCGCATGGCGCCAGAGTGCCGCGTTACGGGTAAGACCTTTTGCGCGCGCGGTCCGCACGAAATCCTCACCCAGCGTTTCGATGACGGCGGAACGCGTCACGCGGGCAAGAATAGCGGCAAGCGGCAGGGCAAGAGCCAGCGCGGGCAGAAACAGCGAGCGGATACCGTTCCAGAATCCACCTTCCCAGCCAGCAAAGCCAGAAGCTGGAAACCAGCCAAGCTGCAAAGCAAACAGCAGGATCAAAAGCAGGCCGAGCCAGAAATTCGGGATAGCGACACCCACCTGCGCCACACCCATCGAAAGCACATCGCCGGTTTTGCCGCGTTTGGAGGCCGCATAAACGCCCACGGGAATAGCTACCGCGACCGACAGAACCATGGACAAAAGCGCCAACGGCAGCGTGACCATAATGCGTGGTCCGAGCAATTCACTGATCGGCACGGAATAGGTGTAGCTGGTGCCGAAGTCCCCCTTCAGAAAACCGCCAATCCACGAAAGATACCGCCACCAAAGCGGCTGATCGAGGCCGAGCTGTTTGTGAAGCGCTGCCAGTGTTTCAGGTTGCGCGTTGATACCGAGGATAACTGCGGCAGGGTCGCCCGGCAGCACCTGCATCAACAGGAAGACGATGACGGAGGCCGCAAGCGTCGTAAGCAAGAGCGAAACTATTCGCCCGGAAATATATGCCAGCAAGGCGACCTCCTAAGCACAATCCCGAAAACTTGTCCGGCCTGTCGGACTAGATTGTGCGTCATAATAATGCAGGAATGAGCGCTTCACGCCATTCACTCCACATTCCATTTCTCGCCGTGCCGCAGCCCCTTGATTGTTATCGCTGCACGGCTATTCGCGTAAAACCGCCCCGCCAAAAAAGTCGGGGCGGAAATGTTCTTATTCGGCCCAGTAAGCCTGTGTCAGATCATCAGCCGGGATCGGCATGTTCTTCCACAGACCTTTGACGTTCTTATTCCACACACCGATTTTTGGCAGCGCATAGAGGAAGATATTCGGCTCGTCTGCAGCAAGCTTTTCCTGAAGCTTCTTCACCAGTTCGAGCTGTTCTTCGTCGCTACCGGCCTCGGCATAGGCTTTGTAGAGCGCCTTATATTCCGGGTTGTTGTAGTTGAAGTAGTATTTGTCGCGAGCATAGATATCGAGATCACGCGCTTCGGTATGTGCAATGATCGTGGCATCGAAATCCGAGCGCTTGAATACCTGATCCAGCCATTGTGCAAACTCGATTGGAACGAGATTGGCCTGAATGCCCACTTCTGCCAGCATGGCCGCGATGATTTCACCACCGCGACGCGCATAGGCCGGAGGTGGAAGCGTGATGGTTATTGACGTGCCAGCCGGAACACCCGCCTCTTCCAGCAGCTGCTTCGCCTTTGCCGGATCATACGGATAGGTCTCCGAAAGATCGACATAACCCGGATCGACCGGCGCATAATGCGAGCCGATTGGCGTACCAAAACCGGAATAGACACCTTCGATCAGCGCCTTGCTGTCAATGGCATGAGCCAGTGCCTGACGCACCTTCACATTGTCGAATGGAGCCTTGGCATTGTTAAGCGAAAGCAGAACTTTGCCTGCAGTATCACCGACTTCGACCTGCAACTTATCATCGCTCTTGAAGCGACTGATCAATTCCGGTGCCTGGAACATTGGGAAGACATCAATGTCGCCGGCAAGGATTGCAGCGGCTGCTGCAGAAGGATCGCTCACAAAGCGGAAAGTGACCGCAGAAAGCTTTGCTGGCTCGCCCCAATAGTCCGGGTTACGGTCGAGCTCGACACGATCACCCTGCACCCAGCGCTTGAACTTGAACGGACCCGTTCCAACAGGCTTGGTCTTGTTATCGGCTGCCGAATTCGGAGCGATCATAACCGCGTCGCCCCACCCCATATTGAACAGGAAGTTCGAGGTTGGCCGCTTCAGCGTTACAACTGCAGTCGCTGGATCAGGACACTCGGTGCTGGCGATTGGTTCAAAAAGACCCTTTTGCGCATTGGTGGAATCTGGAGCCACCGCACGCTCATAGGAGAACTTCACAACCGAACAATCGAATGGCGTCCCATCGTGGAACTTCACGCCCTGACGAAGTTTGAAGGTGTAAGTCTTCTTATCGTCAGAAACTGTCCAGCTTTCGGCCAGCTGTGGCTTTACAGTGCCGTCTTCGACGATACGAACCAGGCCTTCATAGAGATTGGCATAAGTAACCTGCCGGATACCGGCAGCAGCATTTGCCGTCGGATCAAGGCCCGGCGGTTCCAGCACTTCGCCGACCACCAGCGTATCCTTTGCGAAGGCACCGTTGATCGATGCAAGCATCGTGGCCGTAATCAGCCCGGCTTTCAGCAGTTTACTCATCGTTTCTCTTTGGCTCCCCTTATCAATTTTTTAAATCGAACGCCCGCCATCGACGTCGAGCGCAACCCCGGTGATCATAGAGGCTTGAGGCGAGCAAAGGAAAGCCGCAGCTTCAGCCAAATCATCAGGTTTCAACAGGCGGCCCATCGGAATGGAATCGCGGAACTTCTTGCGGATTTCTTCGGTATCCTCGCCCATGAAGGTGGTGAGAAGCGGTGTCTCACCCGCAACCGGGTTCAAAGCAACCACACGAATCTTCGCCGGTGCAAGCTCGATAGCGAGCGCCTTGGTCACAGAAACCACCCAGCCCTTGGTCGCATTGTACCAAGCGAGATTCGGGCGCGGACGACCTGCGCCAGTCGAAGCGACATTGAGAATGACGCATTCCTCTCCCTTGGCACCATTGCCCTTAAAATGTGGGATGAGCTTGCGCGTCATCAGATAAACGCCACGCACATTGACGCCAAGAATGCGATCAAACTCTTCCGGCTCAACCAGCTCAGCATTTTGCGGCTTATGGCCGATGCCAGCATTGTTGATGAGAATATCGACTTTACCGAACTTCGACAGTGCGGCTTCTACTGCTGCATCAACATCTGCTTCCTTGGAAATATCGGCAGCGACCGCCAGTGCTGCATCACCAATTTCGCCTGCGACGCGCTCGGCACCTGCCTTGTCGCGGTCAACGATGACGACCTTGGCGCCGCCTCTGGCAAAGCGCTTTGCCATGCCCTCACCAAACCCCGAACCTGCTCCAGTGATGAGCGCGACCTTACCTTCAAGCGACACTGCAATTCTCCCAAATTCTAACTTCAGCACATTTTCGGACGGGAAACCGGTTCCCACTTTCCCTGAAAATGCTATTTCAGCCGTGATACACGGAAATCGTCTTCAGCGAGGCAAATCCGTAGAGCGCCTCAAAACCCTTTTCACGGCCATGTCCGGATTTTTTCACGCCGCCGAATGGCAATTCGATACCGCCGCCAGCGCCGTAATTATTGATGAATACCTGACCGGAATGGATAGCGCGGGCCAAACGGAATTGGCGTCCGCCATCATTGGTCCAAATCCCGCAGACGAGGCCATATGAAGTCCCATTGGCAATCGAAATGGCTTCTTCTTCGGTATCGAAAGGTAGAATGACCTGAACAGGACCGAAAATTTCCTCCTGTGCCAGACGATGGTCGGCAGGCACATCACGGATCAGTGTTGGCAGTACATAAGCACCACCTTCCGGCGCATCGTCCACCAACACACCTTGCGCCGCAATCGCCAGACCACTTTCCTTTGCAAGATCAAGATAGCCGTCAACAATCGCCTTCTGGCGCTGCGATACAACGGGACCGACAGAAAGATCATCGCCTGCCGGGCCAACCTTCAACGCGCGATAGCGTTCGCTCATGCGAGCCACAACATCTTCATAAACGCTGCGTTCGACCAGAATGCGCGAGGATGCCGAGCAGGTTTGGCCGGCATTCTGAATGCCTGCATTGACGAGGAACGGAATGGCACGGTCGAGATCAGCATCCGCGAAAACGATCTGCGGAGACTTACCACCAAGCTCCAGCGTTACCGGAACAGTGTTTTTTGCGGCTGCCGCCTGCACTGCTTCGCCTGTACGCACCGATCCGGTGAATGAAATGTGGTTCACGTCCGGGTGCTCCGAAAGTGCTGCACCTGCTTCTGCACCAAGTCCGGTTACGACATTGAGTGCGCCTTTCGGCAGACCGGCTTTCTCAGCAATCTTTGCGAATTCCAGAATGGTCAGGCAGGCTTCTTCCGCAGGCTTGACCACAGCAGCATTGCCCATCGCCAGTGCTGCGCCGAGGCTGCGACCCAAAATCTGCATTGGATAGTTCCACGGAATGATATGGCCCGTGACGCCATGCGGCTCATAGATCGACAGAACGGTGAAACCATTCTGATAAGGCAGCGTGTCGCCATGAACCTTGTCGGCGGATGCGCCATAGAATTCAAGATACCGGGCCAGCGCCACAACATCGGCGCGCGCCTGAGTTACAGGCTTGCCAACATCCTTCGATTCAAGATCAGTCAACAAGTCGATGTTTTTTAACACTTCTTCTGAAATGCGGTGCAAGACACGACCGCGCTCGGTCGCGGTCAACTTGCCCCATTCACCGGAAAGTGCGGCACGGGCTGCAGCCACAGCCAGATCGACGTCGGCTTTCGTGCCGCGCGCGATGAGAGCCAGATCGCTACCATCGGAAGGATTGCGAAGCGTAATGTGCTCGCCACCCAAAGCGTCCTGCCATTGACCGCCAATGAAATTGCCATAACGAAGAAGGCCTGAGCCACCCGACTTGTTTTCATGCTTCATTTTCATTCTCCCGCAGAGGCATTTCCGCCTCCAGTCTTGCCGTGGTTGCGCGGATATGTGCCCGCGCCAGCCGCTCGGCCTCTTCCCCATCACGCGAAGCGATGGCTTCAACAATTGCTCCATGTTCGCGAATTGCATCGCGTGCGCGGTCTACCGATAACGAAAAAGATGGCGCGAAAACCTGCGATGTCATGCGCAATAACGGAACGAATGCGATCAGCGAGGCGTTGCCCGCCGTGTTCATCACCGCCATGTGAAAATCGACATTCGTCTGCGTATAAGCTTTCGGGTCCCATGGATCGACAACCGTTGCCTGACCGGCGACATGGGCACGCAGCTTTGCAATGTCCTCATCTGTTGCGCGTTCAGCCGCAAAACGTGCAGCAACGCCATCAAGAACTTCTCGCACAGCATAAGCATCAATCAGGCGTGTGAGATCTGCGGAGGCCACACGAACGCCTCTGCCCGGCAAGTGGATAACCAGCCCATCACGTTCCAGAACACGCAAGGCTTCACGCAATGGCGTGCGGCTAATGCCAAATTCGGCGGCGATATGTTCCTGTCGGAGAATGGCACCCGGCGCATAAACGCCCGCATAAATTCTCTCACGAAGCGCTTCTGCAACTTCGTCCAGCAAACGGGTCTGACTGCGCCATTCAAAAGCCGCCAAAAGAAAAGCCTCCCAACTTTTCTGAGTACAATATCCTGGATACAAAATCAGTCAATCCGAAATTCGACGCGCTTTCTGAAAAGATTTATGCGTGCTGGCGAAGGATAATTTCGGATAACAACCGTCGCGCGAAACAAGGCGCAAAACACAAAAACGCCGCGATGAGCGCGGCGTTTTTTAGGGCATAAGTCCTCTCGGCGTGAAACGAGGACCGATAAGATTATGATTCAAATAGAGAGGCTTAGATCACGTTAGCAAAGAGATAGAGGCTGCAAGATTTGGAGACACATCGAGCCGAAAATGGTGGGGTTCGAGAACCGGCGCGCAGCGTGCTTATGTACGTGAGCACCGGAAACACAGTCCCGAACGCCATTTACAGGCGGCGAGAGCCCAAATGCTGGCTGTCTCTAGAGGAAGCTTTCCGGTATCGGCTTCCACTCGCCATCCTGATGATCGAACTGCGGAATGTGTGCGAGGCTGTGAAGCAATTTCACATCATCGCCAAGCACTTCCTGCCAATCCTTGGCTTCGGTGAGGATGACACCAATTCCAACGACTTCGCCACCAGCCTTGCGCACCAGCTCTGCCGAGCCCTTGATGCTTGATCCGGAAGCAACGACATCATCCACCACGACAACGCGCTTTCCTTTAAGAAGCGGGATTGCCTGACGGTCGAGAAGCAGGCGCTGCTCGCCTTTAGAGGTGATGGAAGAAATCGTCTGCACGAGTGCATCGCCAAGATGGATCTTAGGCGATTTCTGCAAGATAACGTAGTCATCCAGGCCAAGAGCCCGCGAGACTTCAATCGCAACAGGAATGCCAAGTGTCGCAGCGCCAACAATCACATCCGGCTTCAATGGCGCAAGCTTTTCCGCCAGCGCCTTGCCTGTATGTTCGCCAAAACGAACGCCAAGATCGATGACCATCATCAACGAAATAGCGAAATTCGGATTGATCGGCACAATCGGCAGATCAACCTTGCGGCCCGCTACATCAACGGTCCAGACCTGACCGTTTCCGGAGAGTTTCGCGCTGTCTTCAGTCATCGTTTTGCATCCTTGGGATTATAGCATTTCCAGCAAAAGTGCGAAGCGGTTTTGCGTCGGATAATGCGAAAGAACAAACAGTTACAGCGGTTTCGTCGGTTCATTTTTAACTGGAACCGTTGTAAGTCTCGATTCGACCAGCAGGCCGACATTACGCCATGTTGTACGCTTCCGCTTGGTGTCAAAGCCATAAATGGCAAGGGACAGCGAAATTGCGTGGGCCATGCGGATAGCCTGAACCAGCAATGGCACGCCGCGCGCCAGCGCAAAACGCAGACGCATTGGGAAGGAAACGTCGTCAATTTCCATTCCGCGTGCGCGCTGAGCATCCGCAATACGCTCGAAATCCTCACGCAGCATCGGAATAATGCCGAATGTGAGCGACAAGACGAGTGTCACCATCGGCGGCAGGCGTGCAGCACTCGCAGCAGCCAGAATGGAGCCGGGCGTGCTGGTTTCCATCACAAAATAGAAAGCTGCAGTCGTTGTCACCAGACGCGCCGCCATGCCGGCTGCAATCGGTAAAGTATCAACGAAAGCAACGCCTTGCAGAACGAGATTGAGAATCCAGCTTGCCATGACAAGCAGCGTCAGAAGCACGGCACCTTTGAGATAGCCACGCAAGCCCGGCACCTTAACCAGCACCAGAAAGGCGACCGTGACCAGCGCCAGTGGCACACCGTATTTCCAACCCGGCACGAGCCAGGCCGCAAGCATGACCAGAAATGCCGCTGCGAGCTTTACAAAGAAGTTCAGATCATAAAAGATTTTCATGCTGCTTCTCCTGTCTCGACAACACGCGGCTTGGGCCAGCCCAGCGCCCGATAGGCATCGGAATCCCAGGATGCATCCACATCACCATCAAAGGTGACATGGCCGCGATCCAGGATCATGACGCGGGACGAAACATCATCCACGAGTTCCAGATCGTGAGAGATCAACATGACAGCACGGTTTTCGGAGAGCACCGTTTCGAGGAACAGTTCCAGCATTCGACGACCATTGAGATCGCGTGCCAGAAGCGGCTCATCTAGAATGGCAACTGAAGCGCCTGCTGCTTCCGCACAGGCAAGGCCCAGCAGAGCCTGCTGACGAGACGAAAGCGCAAATGGGTTGGTTTCCTCATGGCCACCAAGTCCATATTTTTGCAGGCAGGCCGTTGCGCGAGCAGTCACTGCATCGTCCTTTGCTGCACGGGTCGCGGCGGTGATCGCAAAGACCACTTCTTCCAGCACAGTCATGTTGAACAGAATACGGCGCATGTTTTGCGGCAGGTAAGCCACCGAGCGGGCACGCTTTGCAGCCGTCCACTTGTCGGCATTATCGCCGGCAATGATGATTGAGCCTGCTGCAATTTTCTGAAGCCCGAGGATCGATTGAAACAGCGTGGTTTTGCCCGCACCGTTTTTGCCGATCAGAGCGACGACTTCGCCGGCGCGGATCTGGAAATTCACGTTTTCAAGAACCGGCTGGCCGTCCCGACGCTGAAGCTGCGTCTTGATTCCTGAAACGGAAACAAGAACTTCACCGCCGCTCTTCACATCTGCCAGACGTTTGCGTGCAGCAATTGGCGGCAGAACGCCCGCATCTTCCCAGGAAGCCACATCGTTGATGATCGACGCAAGCGGCACGACGGGCGCTAACTTACCGTCTTTAACCAGACCGATATCGGTGACGACGGCCTGCAGCGATGCAGGGTCCTGTTCGGCAATCAGCAAGGCTGGAATTTCTGCACCAAGCTTTTTCAGAACCCGCACAAGACGCTGACGCGCTGCAGGATCAAGTCCGGTTGTCGGCTCATCAAGCACAAGCAGTTTCGGCTCGGCCGCAAGTGCCGCAGCCATCGCAACCATGCGCCGTTCGCCGCCCGAAAGCGTCAAGACGCGCCGCCCTCGCAATGCGTTCAGCTCAAGCTCGTTGAGCAGCTCGTCAATACGAGCACGAACAGCATCCTTGGCAAGTCCACGATTTTCGAGTGGAAAGGCAACCAGATCTTCAACGCTCAGATCCCAGAGCTGATCTTCAACATTCTGCGAAACGACGCCGACTGTGCTGAACAGCTCATCCTTTGGCATGGAAGACATGAGCTTGCCATTGAGCGAGACTTCGCCATCGAAGACTTGTGGGGTAATGAGGCGTGGAACGATGCCCGATGCAGCGTTGAGCAGCGTGGTCTTGCCACTGCCGCCCGCGCCACAAACCAGAAGCCGTTCGCCGTCGCGAATTTCGAGGTTGGCTTCGGCGATTGCCAGAACGGAATCGCCAAAGCCTACTTTTACATTCTGTAGTTTGAGCACTTTTACTGCTCTCTATCAGAAACGTGTGAAACTGGACGGGTGAGCGCCCTTGAGAATCTTGAGGGCTGGAACAACCAGCAACGGCGTACCAATCAGCATTGGAACGATGTCCGAAAGGCCGAGATACATTACCGCCCACCAGTATGGGAAGATGCCGAGATAAGCCAAGCTGGCCGAAACGGCGGCAACCATCAAAAGACCAACAACAAGGCAGGTTGCTGCAATTTTAATCAGCGTTGTGCGATTAAACGTTGTCGTCTTAGGATCAAACAACATGCCCGGAATCAGGCCAGTAAGACCGACCATGAAGCCGTCAATGATCAGCGAATGCGCGGGAATGAACGTGCCTGCCAGAAGCGACCAAATGACCGTGCCGAGATAACCGCAGATAAATCCGCTTTTGCGGCCCAGAAGAATGCCGACCAGCGGTGGCAGAAATGCAAAAATTCGCCACTGGATCACGCCCGGAACGAGCTGGATCGGATTGGCATAGGCCCAGAGAACGCCGGTTGCAGCAGCTGCAACGATGGAAAGGACGATCGGAAACAGCGTATTTCCGTCGTTATGCGTGATCGTGGTGTTGGACATTGTCGTATTCCCGTAAAGTGCCTCCCGTCTGCAACAAGCAAAAACCGTGCCGCCTGGTGATTGCAGCAAACGAAGGGAACTTTGAGATGAAGGTGGTGGAGCTATCCTGTCGGCATTTCTGTAGCGCTATCAACAGGCAAAAACACCGCGTTTGCGGTAGAGTCAAACAGATTCAGCGCCTCTGACGCAATGAGTCACATCAAAACTGACTATTAAAGCAATAATCGATCATTCACCCACAATATCGGCTAGCATCTGCACAAGTTGCCGCATTTGATCCGGGCCATTCTCCATGTGCTGGATGACGATTTCCATCGGCTCTACAAATGGTAATCCGGCTTCTTTTGAAACAATGCGGTGCGACGGCAGTGCGACACGCGCAGGCAACAAGCTGACACCCAGTCCTTCAGCAATTGCACTTTGAACACTCGCGAGGCTGGAACTCGTAAAAACGACATGCCACGGCCTGCCAATACGGTCGAGCGCCTCCATCATGTCGCTCCGATAAAGCCCGTTTGGCGGGAATGCGACGAGAGGCAGTGGATCAACGTCTGAAACTGGATAATCAGCACTTTCCAACCAGGATAATGGTTCAGGCCAATGCATGGTGCCAAGCGTTTCACCGCGCTTCTGTTTAATCATCACCAGATCAAACTCGCCCGTTTCAAAACCTTTCTGCAATTCGCGGCTTAACCCGCTCGTCACTTCAAGTTTCATCTTGGGATGTGCGCGCAAGAATGCGGCAAGCGTCGGCGTCACCAATCTTGCTGCAAAATCCTCTGCCAGACCAAGGCGAAAGACTGCCGTGAGCGCACTGCCAGTCATGGCAGCAGCAGCCTCATCATGGAGGTGAAGCATCCGCCGTGCATAGCCGAGCAGCTTTTCACCCGCATCAGTTGGCCGAACATCATGCCTTGCCCGCTCCAGAAGCGATTGTCCGGCAGCTTCTTCAAGGCGCAAAATTTTCTGGCTGACCGTGGATTGCGTCGAATGCAGCTGCAGCGCTGCAGCCGTGAAGCTGCGGCTGTCGACGACAGCCACGAAAGCACGCAATAGATCGAGGTTGAATATCGTATTCATAATTCAAATGAATGCCAGTTGAACATTTAATTTCTAAATATGTCTTATTGCAACTATTTTAGCAACGAATAAGGAGCACCGCCGATGCGTCAAACAATATTCAGCTTGGGTGCCTTGGCATTGATTGCAGGGACAATAGTCATGACCGAACCAGTTTTACCGGGCAGCCATGCTGTCGCACGCGCCGAAACACCGCTCATTCAATCCGCTTCAGCGGGAAATCTCGCTGCGGTTAAAGAAGCGATCAAGACAGGCGTCGATCTTGAAACCAAAGGCAAGGCTGGTGAAACAGCGCTTCTTGCGGCCACACACGCCAATCATGTCGATGTTGCCCGCGCATTGATCGAAGCTGGCGCCAATGTGAATGCAAAGGATGCGATTAAGGATAGCCCCTATCTTTATGCAGGCGCACGCGGCCATCTGGAAATACTAAAACTCACGCTTACGCATGGCGCCGATCTTAAAAGCACCAATCGCTATGGCGGTACGGCACTCATTCCGGCTTCGGAACGGGGTCATGTTGAAACCGTCCGCACGCTGATTGAAGCAGGCGTAAAGGTTGATCACGTCAATAATCTCGGATGGACGGCTTTGCTTGAGGCTGTGATCCTGGGCGATGGCGGTCAGCGCCACGTTGATATCGTAAAACTGCTGATTGATGCCGGTGCTGATGTAAACCTCGCGGACAATGATGGCGTTACGCCATTGCAGCATGCGCGCCAGCGCGGCTTTGCGCCCATGGTTGCGATGCTTGAGAAAGCAGGCGGCAAATGAGCAACGACCAGGAGTTCTTGCAAAAGGCAATCGCGCTTGCATTCGACAATGTCGACCTCGGCGGACGTCCCTTTGGAGCGGTTGTCGTAAAGGATGACAAGATTATCTCCATCGGCGTCAATCGTATGCAGGCCGATTGCGATCCGACTGCCCATGCGGAACTTCTCGCATTGCGCGCCGCAGGCAAGGTTTTGCAGTCGCCTCGGCTTGATGATTGCAGCGTTTACGCGAGCGGCCAACCCTGCCCTATGTGTTTCGCTGCGATGCGGATGTCCGGCGTCAATAAAATCATATTTGCCTATTCCAACGAGCAGGCTGAACCGTTTGGCCTTTCGACAGCAAAAATTGCCATGGAACTCGCCAAGCCTGTGACAGAACAAACTGGCGTTCACTTTGAACAATGTTCGCCAGACGATGATGCAGCACTTTATCGGCGCTGGCAGGAAAAGAAGAAATAAAAGACTGAATTCATCATGCAGACCCAGCAAACCAATGGCAGCACGCAAGCCGCACCCGTAGCCCTTATCGCCCTCGTTGTTCTGATTGGCCTTAATCTAAGACCATTCCTGACCGCACCGGGACCAGTGCTTTCCGATATTGTCACAGATACCAGAATGGGCTTTGGTATGTTGTCTCTGCTAACATTCCTTCCCATGATGCTGATGGGCCTTGGCGCATTCATTGCACCACACATTCAGTCGATAATTGGCACGCGCCGCAGCATGTTCGCAGCACTCATCATTCTTGCATTGGGTTCTGTTTTGCGGGGCTTCGTGCCAGATGGTTTTTCTCTCGTGCTGACCGCTGTTCTGTGCGGCGCAGGCGTTGCGATGATACAGGCGCTGATGCCCGGCTTGATCAAAGCAAATTTCCCAGCAAGTATTGCAGCTGTTACCGGCCTTTATTCCGCAATGATTATGGGCGGCGGCGCGCTTGGTGCGCGCTTGACACCGTGGCTTGCGGGCACTGAACACAACTGGCGTTTCGCGCTATCTGTTCTTGCAATTCCTGCAGTGCTTGCGTTGCTTACTGCTATTCCAATTCTTAAAGAAACAGCGTCCTCTGGTTCAAAATCCGGCATCACCGGAAAGCTGCTCCGTCGCCCACGAACATGGATGCTGATGGCGGCTTTCGGCCTCGTCAACGCAGGCTATTCATCGATGGTGGCCTGGCTTGCGCCTTACTACCAATCATTGGGCATGGAAGCGGCAGAAACCGGCAATCTGGTTGCCGTCATGGCAATAGCGCAGGCTTTGTCGGCCTTTGGCCTGCCCTTGCTTGCCAGACATAGCGTTGATCGTCGCCCTTGGCTTTTCTTAACACTGGCGATGCAAGCGACAGGCTTTGCTGGTCTGGCTTTTGCACCGCAGCTCTCGCCTTATTTCTGGTCCGCGATTTGCGGCGCAGGTCTTGGTGGCAGCTTTGCGCTCGCCATGATTACCTCGCTCGATCATCTGCCCAAGCCTCAAGAAGCAGGTGCTCTGGCCGCGATGATGCAAGGCGGCGGCTTTCTGATCGCAGCTCTGGGCCCAGTGGCAACGGCATTGCTACACAATTTAACCGGAACCTTTGCATCGGGCTGGATCATGCATCTGGTGCTGGTTGCAAGCATCTGTCCGCTCTATCTGAGCTTTAATCCGCGCCATTACGCGCATGTGATGAATCTGGCACTTCCTGCCGAAAGCAGCACACAATAGCGTTACCTGACGCGATAATGCGGGGTTTATCTATGTTCTGCGGGCAATTCTGGGCTAGATGACTTGCTGTCCTTCCCATGAGGGTTAAGGTTGCTTGAAATTCCGCATTACTGGTCAATTGAATGAAGCACGAAGCAGTTATAGAGCCGAACAAGTCCACAATTCAGGACGGTTTGCCCAAGCCAAGAATTTATTGGGCGTGGGCGACCCTGATGGTCGGTCTCACACTCGCAGTTATCGACGGTACTATTGCCAATGTCGCGCTTCCCACCATTGCGGCCGATTTCTCGGCAGGACCGGCTGCCTCCATCTGGATTGTGAACGGATATCAGCTCGCCATCGTTATCACTTTGCTGCCATTTGCAGCTTTGGGCGAGATTTACAGCTACCGTCGCGTCTATTTGCTCGGCGTGTCGCTCTTCACACTTGCCTCAATTGCCTGCGTTTTTGCGCGGTCGCTTGAAGCACTCACGATCGCACGCATTATACAAGGCTTTGGTGCAGCAGGCCTGATGAGCGTTAACGCTGCTTTGCTGCGCTATACGGTGCCGCAAGCAAAGCTTGGCACCGCAATCGGCTTGAACGCGCTTTTCGTGGCCCTCTCCTCGACCATAGGCCCAACGCTGGCAGGTATCATCCTGCATTCGCTCACATGGCCCTGGCTCTTTGTCATCAATATTCCACTCGGCGTTCTGGCGGTGGTTATGGGAATGAAAAGCCTGCCCTATAACGAACTCTCATCACGTCGGTTCGATTATCTGAGTGCTATCCTCACTGCCTTCACGCTCGGCCTGCTGATTACGGTCATTGATAGTGCAGGCAATGGCGTCAGCTCGACATTTCTAGCCTTGCAGGCAATCGGTTGCGCGGTCGCAGCAACATGGCTGATACGGCGCTCAATGCAGACGACCAACCCGTTGCTGCCGCTTGATCTTCTGCGTATCCCAGTGTTCAGCCTGTCGCTCTGCACCTCAATCATGTCCTTTCTCGCACAGATGATGGCATTCATATCGCTGCCATTCCTGTTTCAGAACGTCTATGGCTTCCAACCCATCGAGGTTGGCTTTTTGATGATGCCTTGGCCGATTGCCCTGGCCATCGTTGCGCCGTTATCCGGCAAGTTCTCGGACAAATATTCGCCTGCCACGCTTGGTTTGGTTGGGCTTGTGTTCTTCGCTGCCGGGCTTGCACTGGTCGGAACGCTGCCAGAACAACCGTCCGTGGTCGATATCTGCTGGCGCATGGTGATTTGCGGCATCGGGTTTGGCTTCTTTCAGGCTCCGAACAATCGCATGATTATAACCTCGGCCCCACGCGCAAGAAGTGGCGCTGCAAGCGGTATGCTTGGAACGGCTCGCTTGCTTGGTCAGTCGCTTGGTGCTGCATTCGTTGCATTTTTGCTCTCGCATTGGGGCATCAACAACATACCTCGCATCCTGCTTGTTGCTGCTGGATTCGCGGCTTTTGCATCAATCATCAGCATTTCGCGCCGTAAGCGCTAAACACCCCGGCAAGATTTTGGTGATATGAAACTCAAAAATGAACAAGCCTGTGAATCTTTTGAATTATCTTAGTCGACACATGAAATTCCCTATTGCAATCCGGATTCCGTTGGTTCATATACCGCCTGCCTAACGGAAACGACTTCTCTCAGAGAAGACTGGCGCGAGCGGGTGTAGCTCAGGGGTAGAGCACAACCTTGCCAAGGTTGGGGTCGAGGGTTCGAATCCCTTCGCCCGCTCCAGTTTTTCCGAGGTATTTCCCAACAGCGTCATAATATTGAGCCGTGAAGGCTTTAGCTGTGCCTCTCTACCGCAATACGCATAATCAGACTGAGACTGCCTCATGATCCGTAGTGTACTTTTGTTGATCGTTGGTGTTGGCGCCCTCGTGCAGGGGATTTTGCGCCTGGGAAAACCCGCTCAAGCCGTTGAGCGAACCGGCTGGCTATATCAACAGTTCGGTGATCAGGGCGTCGCTTATGGCATGATGGCTATTGGCTTGGTCGCGCTGGTTGTCGGTGTGATCTTGTTCAACAACGCTTGGGTCAGAGCCATTCGCGAACGCAGAAAAAGCTGAAACTCTATTCATTAAATAAAAGAACAATGACAGAATTCAGCTTTTAATTACTAGGCTCAGACCATCAATCGCATGCCAGCTATGCTTTATTATTTATTGTCCTCTGCTGTTTTTCGCCCCATATGCGAGATCAACGTCACAGGACGATTAATTCCATGAAACCGGATACTGTTGTCACCGCCGTTCTGGCGATGTGCCTGTTGTTTTTAACATGGGCCATTGCTCAACGTGCTTTCGATGAAATGGCACATCTGCAAAATGGTGCCAGCGGACTAGCCTTGCCCGCTGCCTCCATTCAGCATCCTACGGCAGATAAAAGCCGAATAAACTGATCTTCCCTGCCAGATGCGGGACTCAGCGTTTAAGTGTTATTTGCAGGCTTGTTGAAATTAAATTCGATAATTCGGCGTGGATATCTTTCCGCGCCCTGCCAGTTTCCTCGCAAATAGGATCAGTTTCCCCCACCGACTTGAGGAATGCGCGCGCATCTTCCTTACACTCCGGCAGAAAACTAAAGTGATCCGCTCCACGGACAGTGACATAAGAGCTGCCTGGCACCAGCGCGGCCACTTCATCAGCTTTGACTGATAAAGGCACCTCACCTTCATTACCCAGATTGATAAAACTCAAAGGGATTTTGATATTCTTGAGGCTATCTTCGTTGTAGGCTTGAGCCATCCCCGGATCGACAAGCACCGCGGTTTTGACGCGCTCATCAAGATTGGACTGCTCAAAAGCCGCTTTATCAACGGTGCGCAAATCGAGCTTTGGCAGTGATACCGGCTCCATTTTGGCATAGCCGCGACCACCAGCATACCATGCGCAATCCCACTTCGTGTAAGTGTCGCAATATTTGGCATAAGCCTCGAGATTTGTGCGAGCACCAGCAAGTTTTAGCGACGCAGCACCACCAAGCGAAAACCCGACAACGCCGATATGTTCTGCATCGATATGAGGCTTCCAGTCTGCGTTTGCGGTCAGATAGCTGATAACAGTCGAAAGATCGTCAGTTCGCTTCCACAGTTTTGGCGTTTCATCGGGCAGCGAGTCGCCTGAAGTCGTGCCCGGATGGTCAGGTCCGGCAACGATAAAGCCCGCCTTTGCTAAATCTGTCGCAAGCCAGTTTATGGCTTCAGCGCGCCCACCCGAACCATGCGAGAGAATGACGAGAGGAACGCGACCATTGCCAAGTGATGCATCTTTCGCAGCCTTTGTTCCTTTAAAAATTCTATCGTCACCAAAGAGTTCGGGCGAACCTCCACCCGAGGCGGGATACCAGATCGTTACTGCCAGGTTTTGCCCCCGCATTGCAGAGGGCACTTCAATAGTTTGAACGCCAACCTCTCCGGCCATCGCAGCAGAACTGAAGAGGGTCGCACCGAGTGCGATGCTCGACCAAATAAAACGAATGTTGCTCATCTTGTATCTCCGTGTTTGCAAGATGAGCCAGGTTTTTCAAGTATCCTCCGATCCGGCGTTCTAAATCACGATTCAGGTCGTCCAGAATCGCGATATAGATCATTGATCGGCGATCTTTCGCCCTTTAAATCGCGAGAACGCTTTTGATTTTCGTACCATTACCCTTTGTCGTTGCCCTTCTTCAGCTGATCCTTCTGATTGCCATGTGGCGCAATCAGGATAAAGCGATTGCAGGCAACCCGTTCCAACTGCTGGTCGCTTTGTGCGCCGTGCAGTCAGCAGCCGTTGGTGTTCGCTGGGGTTATGGCGTCGAGGAAGTCCGCTATCTGATGCCGATTATCGCTAGCTGCTTGCCACCGCTTGTTTACGCGAGCTTTCGCAGCCTAATACATAACGATAACAAGCGTTTGAGCGACCGCAATCTCTGGAAAGTCGCGGCTTTCCCGATAGCGACAATATTCATATTGCTCATTGTGCCTGCATTGCTGGACGCAGCCCTGATTATCCTGTTCGTTGGTTTTGCTATTGCTCTGCTTAATCTTGCACGCGCCGGGCCTGATGCCTTGGATGAAGCACGATTTGACAGTGCAATTTCTGCTCATCGAGCGTTGATAATTGCGGCTGTTTCATTATGCATTTCTGCTTTATTCGACTTTGCAATTCTGATGGATTTTGAATGGGCAAACGGCAGAAATTCGGCGCTGATTGTGAGCAACGCCAATCTTCTTGGGCTCCTGTTTGTGGCACTCACGGCTCTGGTCGCAAGCCGCGCTCAGCCCGCTGCATCCGGTCTGGATGAGCGCCCCCTCGACAAGAATGATATCGAACAAGACCGAGATACTTTGGCTCGCGTCGAAAACATCCTCGCACAGAACAAGCTCTATCTGGATGAAAACCTAACGCTTATTCGGCTGGCGCGAAAAGTCGGTCTGCCAACGCGTCAAATATCGGGCGGTATCAATCGGCTAACCGGCAAGAACGTTTCGCAATATATCAATGACTTTCGTATTGCCGAGGCTTGCCGACTTTTACGGGAAACCGAAATGTCAGTGACGATGATTATGTTGGAATCAGGCTTTCAAACGAAGTCTAACTTCAATCGAGAGTTTCGCCGTGTCACTTCATCAAACCCTGCCGCTTGGCGAGAGCAAAACAGCTTAGAAAAGAGAAAGCGCAAGCTCGTCGCATAAGATGCTACACGAGCCTGCGATAGTTTAACCAAAAATGCTTCTTCCGCCAAGGAATGGCTGTCCACCAGCTGGTCCGGTTATGGTTCCCGGCCGGCTTTTGCCTACAGCCAATTGAATCAAAGTTTCGTTCCCCTGCTTTTCAGCTTTAGACACCGTCTCAATACTCGCAGGTGCGGCAGCCAGCGCAGAACTTGCGATCATTAATGATGCAATCGTCGTTAGTGAAATCGTTTTCATTTCGCCCTCCAATATTGGCTGAAGCCAAACGCGCCATGAGTCGTTACTCGGAGATCATGCTGGCGCGCGACACGCACAACCCAGCGCGACCTTAGTTGGAGACCAGCAACCGGCACATACGTCAGATGACGTATTTCGTTATGAAAGACGCTCGATACACGGCTGAGAAATGGGGAAAATGGCGGAGGGGGTGGGATTCGAACCCACGGTACGATCTCTCGCACGCCGGTTTTCAAGACCGGTGCCTTAAACCGCTCGGCCACCCCTCCGCATCTGCACGAAGCAGATATGAACGCCTCTTTATCGTTATCAAACAGCAGCGTCAATCTGCCACTTGATGTCATCCTCGATTAAATGACTGATAGCCTTGCTCTTCAGGTTAATGAAGCATAAACTTGAGAATAATAGTCATAAAGAAAAGGGAACGTATGAGCCTGGAATCGGTCAAGGCGTTTTTCGCAGACAAGGCACCCGAAATCGAAGTGATTGAACTGCCAACCAGTACGGCGACAGTCGCCCTCGCCGCCGAGGCGCATGGTGTCGAACCGGGACAGATCGCAAAGACACTGTCATTTGCAGCGAAAGATCAGACCATACTTATCGTGACGCGGGGAGATGCGCGTATCGATAATCGCAAATTCAAGGACCAGTTCGGAACCAAGCCGCGCATGTTGGATGCAGAAAGCGTCTTGAATGAAACAAGTCATCCGGTCGGTGGTGTTTGCCCGTTTGGATTGCCTAGCGCCCTGCCCGTTTATTGCGATTTGTCGCTCAAGACTTTCGAGGAAGTCGTTCCGGCCGCCGGGGCTACAAACAGTGCAGTGCGGATCGCACCGCAGAAAATGGCCGAGCTTGTTTCGGCTGAATGGATTGATGTTTGCCAGTAAGGCAAGTGTTGCCCGGATTATCTAATCGCGATGACGTGATGAAATGAAGTGCTTTTTTGCCCTTTAAAGGTGATAAAACACTTCATATATTTTAAGAATAGTTCTAAAGTGGATTCGAAGTGAATGCACTCGCTTGGCACATATCCCTGAAATCTCCGTGCTCCGGAGGAGCCTGATGGGGTTGTGACGTAACCAAAAGCAGAGTTTTCCGTGGGTAGGTCCATAAGGAAGGCTTGAGGATGTGCTGAAAGGAATAATCAATGCGTCTTACTCGTCAGACGAATTATGCCATTCGCATGCTTATGTATTGTGCCGCCAATGACGGCAAACTGAGCCGCGTTCCGGAAATTGCCCGCGCTTATGGCGTTTCGGAGCTTTTCCTCTTCAAGATTTTGCAGCCACTTGTCGAAAACGGACTGGTTGAGACTGTACGCGGCCGTAACGGTGGTGTGCGTCTCGGACGCGCTGCCAAGGATATTTCGCTGTTCGATGTCGTGCGCGTGACTGAAGAAAACTTCGCCATGGCAGAATGCTTCGAGAACGACGCAACAGAATGCCCGCTTGTCGATAGCTGTGGCCTTAACTCAGCCCTGCGTGAAGCACTCAATGCGTTCTTCGGCGTATTGATGAAGTATAGCATCTCGGATCTGGTTAAGGCGCGTCCAAATGTTCGCGTGCTGCTCGGTCTTGATGAAGATCTCGAAGCGGAACGTGTTGCCAGCTGATTTGCAGCGTGGTTGAATAAAACAAGGCTGAGAACCGGGCAGGTTCTCAGCCTTTTTGTTTGTCTCAAACTTTTCAGAGTGCCGCGGCATAGGCCGATTGCGGCAACACGAATGGCACGCCTTGCGCTGGCGGTACACCAACCCTTAGAGAGCACTCATAAACCCGCTCCAACCGATCATCAGTCAGCGCATGTTGTGGCGTGCCAATGGTATCAAGTTTGCCCTTGTGCATGACAGCGATACTGTCAGCGAACATGGCAGTCAGATTGAGATCGTGAAGGATAGCAATCACGCCGCCACCAGCGGCCGCGAAATCGCGTGCAATTTCCATAACCGTGATCTGATGCTTTATATCGAGGCTCGAAATAGGCTCATCCAGGAACAGATAACGCGGTTTTCCATCCACGACTGGCTTCCAGACCTGACAAAGCACGCGTGCAAGCTGCACCCGCTGCTGTTCACCTCCCGAAAGCTCCTGATAAAGCCTGCCGCTGAAGCCTGCGAGATCAACCTTCTGCAATGCAAGATCGGGCAACTTCTCCTGCTCTGCACCAGTTACGCCGCTGAAACCACCCGTCAAACCGATATGGACGATTTCGCGGACAGTAAAAGGAAACGACAAAGCGCTGGCTTGCGGCAGCACAGCCCGGCGTGCAGCCATGCGCCAGGGCTTGATCCCTGCAAAAACCTCGCCATCCAGATAAGCAGAACCCGTATAAGTAATATCACCAGAAAGCGCGCGCAGTAGCGTCGTCTTACCGGAACCGTTAGGCCCAACAATTGCTGTCACTTCGCCAGGACGCGCGACAAAATTGATATTCTCTATAATCGGCTTATTGCCGATAGAAACACTTAGGTTTTTGGTTTCGATCATTTCGCGCCTCACAGATCAAGAACGCCGCGCTGGCGCAGCAATATCCAGAGGAAGAATGGAGCGCCACACACAGCCGTAATGATGCCAATCGGCAATTCGGCAGGTGCAACAATGGTACGGCTTACCGCATCTGCAAGCAAAAGCATGATTGCGCCGAGCAATGCTGCGGAAGGCAACAAGTAACGGTGATCAGGACCAATGCTCAAGCGCAGCATATGCGGCACGACAATGCCGATAAAGCCGATGCCGCCGGATATTGCGACTGTCGCACCAGTCGCGGCAGCAACGGTTACGATTGCGACGTTTTTAATCCGCTGCACAGGAATACCAAGATGGCCGGCTGCCGCCTCACCCAACGCGAGCGCATTAAGACCCCGCGACAGAAACGGTGTCGCAAAAAGTATGACCATGATAATCGGGCCAGCCGTGCCGATCTTGCCCCATGTCGCACCCGCAAGCGAGCCAAGCCCCCAGAAGGTCAGATCACGCAACTGTCGATCATCAGAAATATAGACGAGAGCGCCAGTGGCAGCACCTGTCAGAGCGCCAAGCGCGATACCAGCCAGAAGCATCGTTGCGACAGAGGTGCGTCCGCGCCGCGTCGCCACGCGATAAAGGATAAGCGTGGTTATCAGGCCACCAAAAAATGCAGCGAGAGGCAGGGCGTAAAGACCGAGCAACAGATAAAGCGGAGCAAGTGCTGTTCCACCCAAGACAATCATTGAAACCGCACCAAGGCTGGCACCTGCGGAAACACCAACAAGTCCCGGATCAGCAAGCGGATTGCGGAACAAGCCCTGCATAACGGCACCGGAAACGGCAAGCGAAGCGCCAACCAGTATTCCCATGATGATGCGCGGCAGACGAATTTCCATAATGATCAGATGGTCACGCCGGAATGCGTCTGCACTTTCTTGCGTTCCAAAAACCAGTTCCCGCAAAACGCTCATGACAGAGGCGTCGGAAGCGCCCGCAGTCAGGCTGAACAGTGCGGTTATGCAAAGCGCAACAGCGAGAATTGCGATAGCCAAACGAGCGCGCGCGGAGCGATCTCCGACATGACTATCGTTGGCTTGATCACGCACGGCAAAGCCCCCGGGTTTTGCCACGCGGTCTTGGCTGGTCATTTCGATATGTCCTTATTGCGGGTTTCCGCGATATGCCTGCCAGCAATGATGCTCGACAGGCATATGTTTTAGTTTGCAGCCTGCTTGCCATAGAGCTTTTCAGACAATTCACGGCTGGCAGCGCCTGTGCGTGGACCAAAGCCGAGCAGGTAGAGTGAATCCATCTGCACGATGTTACCGCTGCGTCCAGCAGGCGAATTGGCGAGAGCCGGATTCTTCAGCAAATCCTCTTTTTGAACGCTGTCCTTACCAATATTCATGGTGAGGATCAGATCAGGAGCAGCCTTCTCAACGGCTTCATCGGTGAGCTGCTTATAACCCTGATAAGAGTCGATTGCGTTCACACCGCCCGCAAGGGTGATGATGCCATTGGCACCTGTGCCCGTACCGGACGCCATAATGCGCCCTTCCTGAGCCGACATGATGAACAGCACGCGCTTGCGCGGATTCTGGTTTGCTGAAATTTTCTGCGCAGCTTCCAGATCCCGCGATACGTCAGCTGCGAGCGCTTTGGCTTTATCTTCCAGACCAAGCGCCTTGCCGACAGCTTCAATCTTGGCAATCACGCTTTCGCCGGTATGCTCTTCAGGAATAACAACCATCGGAACCGAAGCTTTTTTCAGAACTTCAAGCGCTTCTGGAGGACCACTGCCCTCAAGCATCAAAATACCCGTAGGATTGACTGAAAGAACACCTTCTGGCGAAAGACGGCGCATATAGCCGACATCAACAAGCTTTCGAGCTTCTTCCGGATAGCTACTGGTTTGATCACGAGCGACGAGCTTATCGCCCGCGCCAAGCGCATAGACGATTTCGGTGACAGAACCGCCGATGGACACCAGACGTGACGTATCGGTTATTTTCTCAACCGTATCGGCTTTTGCGGCTCCGGCAAAAGCAACAGAAGCGACAATAACCGCCAGCGCCGCGCAACGACCGATGCTTGATGAAATGATTGACATGTTCCGCTTCCCTAAAGCACGCCCTGGAAACGAGCTAACTCGTTCTCCAATGATGACGTGCATATAAAACTGGGCTTAGTGTGTATTCTGAACGGAAAAAACATCCGGAATACACATCAAAACAAGGAGTTATCCGCCTGTTCTTTAAGCAGCGTTCGACTGCGGCAAGCGCGGCAGATTTTCCGCGATCATACGCCAGTCAGCCAGTTCCGCTTCGCCCTCGTGACGCTCACCGAAGAACTGGATAATCAGCTCACCATTGGCATCATAAGCCTCAAGCGAAGTGACATGACCGTCCTTGGTTGGCTTACGAACAACCCAGGCATTGGCGATATGATCGGCGCGAAGGTGCAGATGGAAAGTCGGATCAAGCACATTGAGCCATGGACCCATTGTCTTGATTTCGGCAATCTTGCCGGTGTGAATCTGGATACAGCCACGGCTTCCAACGAAGCACATGATTGGAATCTGTTCCTGAACGACATGGTTCATCATCGCTTCGACAGCAGTCAGATCAACGCGCCATGCGAAATCCTGCCCAGCAAGATGCACGGCCTGATGACGATCAACACCGAAATCTTTCAGAAGACCGACAAACTGATGAACATCGGTGAGTGCGCCCCAGCGTTCACGGAACGCATCGGCATCGATAGCCGAAACATCGGCTTTTTCTGCCTTGGCAGCGACAGGCTTTGTTTCAATCGAAGGCGTCTGATCATCGAGCAACAGTTCAGAAACAAGCTGCTCGTAGGCTTCCAGATTAGAAGCTGGACGCAGATGAATTTTATGAACGGCTTCGCCCGATGCATCAAAGAACTGAAGGCTGCGGCGAACGTGTTCGCCATCAAGCTTGGCAACCGCAAAACCATGCACCCAGTGCTTTGGGAAAATGCGGAGATCGATTTCCTTGCCGAGTGTGAGCGACGCGTGCGGTCCCCAGATCGTCTTTTCAAATGGACCGATCTTCTCGTGCACAGCGCTTTCATTGCGCGTCAACGCCATGACTTCGCCAAGCGAAGGGGCGTGTTTGAGCAAGGTTTCCACATCTGCGCGAATACGGCGAGCGGAGATCGAGCTGTCAGCATCTGCACCGGTGTAAGCCGCAATGAAATCGGCCTCTGATATCCCGAGGCTCTGCGCAAAATCACGTTCACGCATTTTCGGGTTATCTGCCCGTGCCTTGAGTATCTGCTCTGGGGAGGGCTTGGTCTGGGTCGTCATCTGTTGTTTGCCTATTTGTTCAGGATGAGCTTGCCTTGACGGGTGATCTTCAAACGATAGAGAGAGCCGCCGTGCTCTATCGCCACTTCACGAGAGCCGTTGAAGAGTTCACGGCTGCCATAAGTTTTGAGCTGCGGCTCGTAGGACTGTTCAGAAACGTGCGATTTAGCTTGTCCGCCCGTTTCAAGACGGGATTGAATTTCGGGCATGCGGCTGGAGACGCGTTCACGCGGCAACCGCACCTGCATGTCGATATGGATTCGCCTATTCATTTTATTGCCTCTGCACCAGTTATGGAGCCGTCTTGTGAACTGACCGGATGCCAAACAAATCATTAGTTGACATCGAAAGTCATGTTTTATAATCACTGCCTTACTGGATTAAACGAGTCAAGTTTAAATCTTGTTTTTTCCAGCGCAAGCCCGAAGGTTGTCCCTTCCAGCCAGCACAAATGCTCCTCTCGGGATGAGGAGAAATTAACCATTTGTAACAATTGATCTTCTTGCTCCCCTTTGGGCGCGGGAGACTTCCTTTGGCCTCAGGAGAAACCAAGGCAATGCGGGCGAAAAACGGGGAACAGACGCGGTCATTTCTGGCGAGCACAGGTCTCGCTGTTGTAATTCTGGCAATGACGTCGAATGCATACGCGCAGGAACAAGCTGCAGCGACTGACAACAACGGCGTCGAGCTGAAACCTATTGTTATCAAGAACACTCGCGGCACAAAGGGATCGGTTTCCGATACACCTTTGGCAAACGTCACAACCGCTGACGAAATCCGCAAGAAGGACATTGATTCCGTCCGGGACCTGTCCAACACGCTGGAACCTGGCCTCGCCGTCAGCGCTACGACCGGTAGCGTGAACATTCGCGGTCTTCAGGATGATCGCGTGCTCACGACAATCGACGGCATTCCTATTCCTTATCTCGACGCAGCCATCCGTACCGATGTGAGCGGTGGCAGCAGCGATGCATATGATATTTCCGCTCTCTCCACATTTGACGTGCTTTACGGCGCAGATGCCAGCCGTCTTGGCTCGGGCGCTATGGGCGGCGCAATCGCGCTGAGAACACTGGAACCGGAAGACCTGCTCGCTCCGGGCAAAGCATTCGGTGGCATTGCAAAGCTGACTTACGACGGCTCCGACCGATCCTTCATCGGCTCTGGCGCGGTTGCACAGAAGATTCAGAACACCTCGGTTCTGTTTCAGGGCTCGTATAAGCGCGGCCATGAAATTCGCGGAACGGGTGACGTCGGCGGATATGGCGCAGCACGCACCGAGGCAGATCCTAAAGATTACGACCGCAGCAACCTGATGTTCAAGCTACGTCAGGAGCTTGAAGGCGGTCACACCATCGGCATAACAGCCGAGCGCAATCGGTATGATTCAGACACCAATCTGAATTCGGACGCAGGCACGACCTACAACAATCGCGATTACAATCAGAACCGCAAAAACGATCGCGATCGTGTATCGCTCGACTATCGTTATGAAGGCCAAGGCGATGGCCTTGTAAACAATGCCTGGGCAACTGTTTACTGGCAAAAGATGACGCGCTCTTATGGTACAGACACCATACGCAAAGGCGCCCTCGCAGGTCCTTTCAGCCGCCATTATAAGCTGGAGGATGAACGCTACGGCGCAAGTGGTTACACAAACCTCGGTTTCGACACTGGGATTCTCAATCACTCGCTGACTGTTGGTGGTGATTTCAGCATCGGCAAAAGCACCCAGTCGTTTACCGGTGACGATGCTTGTATTCGCGGTGTTCAGAACCCAACCTGTGCATTCCTGCATATTAATCAATCAGATACACCGGATGTAGATTCCTATCGTCTTGGCCTGTTCGCTGAAGATCGCATCGAAATCGGTGATACTCCGTTCGCAATCACGCCAGGATTGCGCTTCGACTGGTTCAAGTATGAGCCGGACTCGATCAGCGGATATGATAATAATTCGGACGGCCGCGTATCACCAAAAATCCGTTTCTCGTGGCAAGCCGCGCCTGCTCTCGAACTCTTCGCGCAGATTTCATCGACCTACAAAGCGCCTGAGATCGATCAGCTTTATGTGACGTATCTTTCGGCAAGCTACGGAACTATCGGTAATCCCGACCTGAAGCCGGAAACGGGTTATGGCATTGATGTAGGCGCCAAGTTCGGCGATCAGGATTCCGGCGGTAAAATCACCGTCTTTGCAAATCGTTATAATAACTTCATCGATACTGTAACGACCCCAACCGACGAATATCCAGACGGCTTGACGACCTTCCGTAACCTGAACAAGGCTCGCATCGCTGGTATTGAGGTCCAAGCGCACCATAACTTCGTCAATGGCTTCAATGTCCATGGTACCCTTGCTTATTCCAAAGCAATGAACCTTGACGACGATATCGCATTGTCATCGTCGCAACCGTTCAAGGGCGTATTCGGCGTTGGATATAATGCGGAGACCTGGGGCGTTGACACCAGTGTGGTTGCTGCCGCCTACCTGAACCAGACCATTTCGACCAGAGCGGGGAGCGCTACGCGTAGACTTCCTGGATACGGTGTTGTGAATCTCACCGGCTGGTGGGAACCAAAGCAGCTGAATGGCACACGCCTGCAGGCTGGCGTCTATAACATCTTCGATAAGGGTTATTATGACGCGATGAACGTCAGCACGGTCACAAATATCTCAGAGCGTTACACGGAAGCTGGCCGCTACTTCAAGCTGTCGCTGACGCAGAAGTTCTAATCACATCCGGGAGGTTGTTGCCTCCCGGAAACCAATCGTCGTGTCTACGAAGTCCACCCAACTCTGACCGCGGCTGTGGCCTTCATATCCCGAGATACGACGCGGCGAGTGCGGGCCCTACCACCGCACTCGCCGGAAAACCGACAGGACACGACAGATCATCTGTGCGATTGTCCTGACGAATTTTTGTAGCCAGTCCATCTTTGCAAAGAAAAGGATCAGCAATGTTCATCGCAATGAATCGCTTCAAGGTTATCGTCGGCAACGAAGCCGAGTTCGAAACCGTCTGGAGAAACCGCGATTCCCAGCTCGCCGAGCTTCCGGGCTTCGAAAGCTTCAACCTTCTGCGTGGCGCGACAAATGAAGAAGAAGGCTATACGCTTTACTCCTCTCACACTGTCTGGAAAACGCGTGAAGATTTTGTCTTCTGGACCAAATCAGAGCAGTTCCGTAACGCGCATCGCAATGCAGGCGACCGTAAGCCACTTTATGCCGGGCCACCTCAGTTTGAGGGATTCGAGGCTGTTGAAGGCATCTGATCGCTCGTCTGAGTGTGTTTTCCACACGGTGCGGCGAAATGGCACATAAAGTTGAAACGGGGTCAAAATGGCCCCGTTTTGAGCAGGTGAAAATGCTAATTAATGTTTAAAGATGGGCTGTTAACTCATATTTAGAATTATTCTAACTTATTGATTTTTAGAACGTTTCAAAAACATAAAATTTGACAGAACCACCCCACAAAAGCCATAACCTGACTTAATTCGGTGGGTTTTATAAAGACTTATCGAAGTTTACCTTTGATGTTCGGGCCTTTAACCCCTGCAATTGGAGGAACCATTGTTCGGTTCAGAGTTGCGCCAAGCGCGCGTGCAAATAAATATAGCAGCTGACAGCTGTATTTCTGATGCCTTCGCAGGCAACGAACGGGTTTATTCCAACCGTATTGTGAATAATATACTTTCACATCGCATTGCAGATGCCGGAGTTTACTGCTCATGCTAGTCTGCAGCTGCAATGTTATTACTGATAAAGACATCGAAGCCGTCGTCATACAACTTCTCGATGAAGATTGCTGGCGGTTGATTGTCCCTGGCACCGTTTATAACGCCATGTCCAAGAGCGGCCGTTGCTGTGGCTGCTTCCCAAACGTCGTAGAAACCATCATAAGGGTTACCGAAGAATACCATCTTCGTCGCAACCATATGGACGAAAACGTCATCCAGTTCATGGATCGTGTACGTTCTCTACGAGAAAAATTCGGGAGTTCTTGGAATGAAAGGCGAACCAAAGGTCATCGAGCGGCTTAACGAGGCACTGTTTCTCGAGCTCGGCGCCGTCAACCAGTACTGGCTGCACTATCGTCTGTTGAACGACTGGGGCTTCACGCGTCTTGCAAAGAAGGAACGTGAAGAATCCATCGAAGAAATGCAGCATGCTGACAAGCTGATCGACCGCATTATCTTCCTCGAAGGTCATCCAAACCTTCAGACGGTTGCTCCGCTGCGCATCGGCCAGAACGTCAAGGAAGTTCTGGAAGCCGATCTGGCTGGTGAATATGATGCACGCGCATCCTACAAGAAGTCGCGCGAGATTTGCGACGAACTCGGCGATTACGTTTCCAAGCAGCTTTTCGACGAACTGCTTGCTGACGAAGAAGGCCACATCGACTTCCTTGAAACGCAGCTCGATCTTCTCGCTAAGATTGGCGAAGAACGCTACGGCATGCTCAATGCAGCACCTGCCGACGCTGCTGAGTAAAATAGCCTGAATGAACGACTTTAAGCCGGGGCTACGCTCCGGCTTTTTGTTTATGAAGGGTTTCGGGAATGCGCGTGAACGAATAGGCTTATACCTACAAATTAAAGCATTTCCAGCAAAAGTGGGAACCGGTTTTGCGTCGGATAATGCGTAAAAACAAATAGTTACAGCGGCTCCAACGATTCAGTCTTAACTGGAACCGCTGTAAAGCCCATGGACGTTCTCAATGACCGATACTGCAATATCCATCCGCAAAGCCAGTCAGGCCGATCTGACGGCGATTGTTGCCATGCTTGCAGATGATGCACTTGGAGCAAAACGCGAAGATGCAAGCCACCCATTGAAAGCGTGTTACATTGATGCATTCAACGCCATCGAAAGCGACCCAAACCAGCTGCTTGCTGTGGTTGAACAGGATGAACAAGTAATCGGCTGCTTACAGCTCAGCTTCATTCCCGGCCTTTCGCGCAAGGGCATGTGGCGCGGGCAGATCGAGAGTGTGCGTATAGCAAGCAATATACGCGGTGGTGGCGTAGGCCGACAAATGATTGCGTGGGCAATCGATAAATGCCGCGAACGTGGTTGCGAACTTGTGCAATTGACGACCGATAAATCGCGCGCCGATGCCCTGCGTTTTTATCAATCGCTCGGTTTTGTTGACAGTCATGAAGGCATGAAGCTGTCGCTTTAATGACTTCAACTAGTTCCTTGATGTAAAAGAAAAAGGGCGCATCAAGCGCCCTTCCTTATTCGATCATCAAACTGCTTATTGTGGCAGCTTATCGTCAACGCCTGCGACGTAGAAGTTCAGACCGAGCAGGGTCTTGTCGTCAGCCTGCTCGCCTTCCTTGAGCCACTCCGAACCGTCCTGCTTCTTGATAGGACCGGTAAATGGCTTGAAGTCGCCCGACTTGATCTTGGCTTCGGTTTCTTCAGCCAGTTTCTTAACGTCATCTGGCATGTTGGTGTAAGGCGCCATCTTGACGAGGCCTTCCTTCATTCCCCACCAGATGTTCTGCGTCTTCCACGAACCGTCAAGCGCGGCCTTGGCGCGGTCGATATAGTATGGACCCCAATCATCCACGATTGCTGTGAGCTGGGTTTCAGGGCCGAACTTGATCATGTCCGAAGCCTGACCGAATGCCTTGATGCCACGCTCATGCGCAACCTGGATCGGAGCAGTCGAATCCGTGTGCTGGGTCAGGATATCCACGCCCTGGTCAACCAGTGCCTTGGCAGCGTCTGCTTCCTTGCCTGGATCGAACCATGAATTGACCCAGATCACCTTGACCTTGAAGTCAGGATTGACCGACTGAGCGCCGAGCATGAATGCATTGATGCCCTGCACCACTTCCGGCACTGGAACCGAAGCGATATAGCCAGCAACGCCCTTGGTCGACATTTTGGCAGCGATCACGCCCTGCACATAGCGGCCTTCGTAGAAGCGCGCATTGTAAGCAGATACGTTGTCTGCGGTCTTGTAACCGGTTGCGTGTTCAAACTTCACATCCGGGAACTTGGCAGCAACCTTGATGGTTGGGTCCATATAACCGAAAGAGGTCGTAAAGATCAGCTTGTTGCCTGCGCGAGCAAGACGCTCGATCGAACGTTCGGCATCCGCACCTTCCGGTACGTTTTCGAGGAAGGTCGTTTCGACCTTGTCGCCAAGAGCTTCGATCATTTCCTTACGGGCCACATCGTGCTGATAGGTCCAGCCGAAATCTCCCGGAGGTCCGATGTAGATGAAGCCAACTTTCAGTTTGTCTTCTGCATGTGCTGCCCCGCCAACCATAAAGCTGGCTGCAGTGGCAATCGCCAACAGCGTCTTTTTCATGTTCCCTGCACTCCTTGTTGTCACCCTCAAAACAAAACGGCAGGCCGTGGGAGCCGGTCTGCCGTTCAGAACTCATATTTACCTGTCCGGCACAAAAGGTTTGCCGAGCGATGCAGGCGTATTCATCATCGTCAGACGCCTGTTGCGCGAGATGATGACCAGAACCACAATGGTCGCGATGTAAGGCAAGGCCGAAAGGAACTGCGACGGAAGACCGAAACCAAGCGCCTGCGCATGAAGCTGGCCAATGGTTACGGCACCGAAGAGATAGGCGCCGATCAGAACACGCCATGGACGCCATGAGGCGAACACCACGAGCGCAAGTGCAATCCAGCCACGCCCTGCCGACATGTTCTCGACCCATTGAGGCACATAAACCAGTGACAGCTGCGCGCCCGCGAGCCCTGCGCAAGCGCCGCCAAACAGCACGGCGAGATAACGCGTGCGAACCACATGCACACCAAGCGCATGGGCTGAGCCGTGATTGTCACCGATAGCACGCAATTGCAGGCCTGCTCTCGTGCGAAACAGGAACCATGTCACGCCAATCACCAGCAATATGGATATGTAGAAAATCGGATCCTGCCCGAAGAGGAAGCGACCGACATAAGGAATATCGCTGAGATATGGGATACTGATCGCACCTAGACGCACGCCCGGCATACCGACGAAGCTTTCGCCCAACATGGCTGAGGCACCAATGCCGAGAATAGTGAGCGCCAGGCCCGTTGCGACCTGGTTGGTCACAAGCGACAGTGTCAGAAAAGCAAAAATGCCTGAAAACAACGTGCCTACCAGAATGGCGGCAATCATGCCGAGCCACGCCGAACCGGTGAACTGCGCGGCAGCAAACCCCGAAACAGCGCCCATCAGCATCATGCCTTCGACGCCAAGGTTCAAGACACCGGAGCGTTCGACAACGAGTTCACCAATGGCTGCAATCAGCAACGGTGTTGCAGCTGTTGCGATGGTGAGGAGGATTGCCTGTGTCAAATCCATTGATCAGGCCTTTCCTGCTGAGCGACCCGCCACAAAGCGGATGCGATAGTGAATGAGCGTGTCGCAAGCGAGCACGAAAAACAGGATCATGCCCTGAAACACGCGCGCTGATTTTTCGGAGATACCGATGGCAACCTGTGCCGCCTCGCCGCCAAGGTATGAAAGTGCCAGTACAAAACCGGCTGCAATCGCACCAATCGGATTTAGCCTTCCAAGGAAGGCAACGATAATCGCCGTAAAGCCATATCCGGGTGAGATGACAGGGCGTAGCTGGCCAATGGCACCGGAGGTTTCGGCGATGCCTGCAAGACCAGCCAGTGCGCCTGAAATTGCGAAGACAAAGAAGACCAGCTTACCGCGACTGAAACCTGCAAAGCGCCCTGCCCGTGGGCTTTGGCCGATAACCTTGACCTCAAAGCCTTTCAGCGTCTTGGCGAGCAGAAACCAGACCAGCACCGCAGCAACAATGGCAAAGATGAAGCCCCAATGGGCACGGCCCGATGCACTCCAGATTTCAGGCAGCACCGCACTTGGATTAAACTGGCGCGTTTCCGGGAAATTATAGCCTTCCGGATTGCGCCATGGACCACGCACCAGCCAGTCGAGGAACAATTGCGCGACATAAACCAGCATCAGGCTGGTAAGAATTTCATTGGTGTTGAAGCGAACTTTCAGAAGCGCCGGGATGGAGGCATAGGCAGCTCCACCCGCCATACCCATCAGCATCATCAAAGGCAATACGATCCACATCTGCAGATCGGGGAACATCACCGGCAGGATCGAACCGGTAATTGCGCCAATAATGAACTGGCCTTCAGCGCCTATATTCCAGTTGTTTGACTGGAAACAGACGCAAAGACCAATAGCGATCAGAATAAGCGGTGTGGCCTTAACCAGAAGCTCATGCCACGACCATACGTCAAACAGAGGTTCGACAAAGAAGACATAAAGCGCATGAAGCGGGTCTTTGCCCATCAACGCAAAGGCAATACCACCAAAAACAAGCGTAAGCGCCAAGGCCAGCAACGGCGAAACGGCGCTAAAGATTTTTGAAGGCTGCGGACGTTTTACGAGTTCAATACGCATCACGCTGCCCCCGCCTGATCCGGGCCGGAAACGCCGCCCATCAGAAGGCCAATCTTTTCCAGCGTTACGTCTGCGATAGGCATTGGATCGGAAAGCGCGCCATGGTTCATCACGGCAATACGATCACTGATTTCGAGCAGTTCATCCAAATCCTGACTAATCACAAGCACGGCTGAACCCGAGCGGGCGAGATCAACCAGAGCCTGCCGGATATGCGCCGCAGCGCCTGCATCCACGCCCCATGTCGGCTGATTGACGACCATTACAGAGGGAGAACGGTCCAGCTCGCGTCCGATGATGAACTTCTGCAGATTACCGCCCGACAAGGCCGAAGCTGGCGGATTTTCCGCACTCTTGCGTACATCCATTGTATCGATGATGCGCTTTGCAGCCGAGCGCAGCGCGCTTTCGGCAATAAGCTTCAACTTGCCGCCGCGCATGAAGGCCTTCGCATCGGTCTTATAGCGCGAAAGGAAAAGATTGTCGGTCAGCGTCAGCGCTGGCACCGCGCCATGTCCAAGGCGCTCTTCCGGCACAAAAGCTGCGCCCATCATGCGGCGCTCACTGACGTCGAGTTTGCCAGCTTCCGTGCCACGAATGCGTACCGCCGAGGACGTAGATTGCAGAACCTCGCCCGAAATGGCTTCAAAGAACTCGCCCTGCCCGTTACCGGCAACGCCAGCAATACCAACAACTTCACCGGCTTTAATGCTGAGCGAAATGTCTTTCAGTGCAGTCGAAAACGGACCGCGCGGAGCTTGAGACAGGTTTTTGATTTCAAAAAGCGGCGCTGCCTGTGCTTCTAGAGCTGCCATCGGGCTGCGTGCCACGACCTTGATGTCGTTGCCGACCATCATGCGGGCAAGCGATGCAGCCGTTTCCTGCCTCGGATCACAATGCGCGACGACTTTGCCGTGACGCAGCACAGTGGCGCGGTCGCAAAGCCGTTTCACCTCTTCGAGGCGATGACTGATATAAAGGATCGACTTGCCTTCAGCCTTCAAACGCTCCAGCGTTTCAAACAGGCGGTCAGCTTCCTGCGGTGTGAGAACCGATGTCGGCTCGTCAAGAATGATGAGGTCCGGTTCCTGCAAAAGGCAGCGCACAATTTCGATACGCTGGCGTTCACCGACCGAGAGGTCACCGACATGGGCTTGCGGATCAATTGGAAGACCGTAAGCCTGCCCCACATCGCGCGCACGTTTGGCGACTTCGGAAAGGGACAGCGAACCGTCGAGCGACAGCGCAATATTTTCGGCAGCAGTGAGCGAGTCAAACAGCGAGAAATGCTGAAAAACCATGCCGATGCCAAGTTTTCTTGCCGTAGCTGGTTCGTTGATCGTTACCGGCTGACCCTTCCAGACGATCTCGCCCTCCAGAGGCTGGAGCGCGCCGAACAGCATTTTCACGAATGTGGATTTGCCAGCACCGTTTTCACCCAAAAGGGCGTGTATTTCCCCAGCTTCGATGACGAGATCTACCGCATCGCACGCTCTGAGTTGACCAAATACTTTAGTGAGCCGGCGGACATCCAAAAGAGGCCGGTCGGATAAAGGCGCTGACATTGTTCCCCAAGGTTATTTTTGAACGACCTTATCCAGCAAGTTCGTTCTTGAAAAGCCAAAAAGAAAACGGCGGAGGACATATGCACACCGCCGATTCATTTCACGCAATTTATGATCCAAAAAGCCTCGCAACTTTTCGGGATCGTGCTCACAGCTTCTATATTACGGAAGCAGAATACTCGCACCCGTCGTCTTGCGCGCTTCGAGGTCTTCATGCGCTTTACGCACATCTTTTAGCGCATAGCTCTGGTTGATTTCGATCTTCACTGCACCACTTGCCACGACATCGAACAACTCGTTCGCCGTCTTCTCGAGTTCAGCACGCTTTGCAACGTAATTAAACAGCGTCGGGCGGGTCGCAAAGAGCGAACCCTTCTGAGCGAGAAGATTGAGATCAAACGGAGGAATAACGCCGGATGACTGGCCGAAGCAGGCAAACATGCCCAGCGGCTTCAGAACATCGAGCGACCCCATATAGGTGTCGCGACCCACGGAATCATAGACGACATTCACGCCCTCGCCGCCGGTCAATTCCTTCACACGTTCAACGAAGTTTTCGGTGCGGTAATTGATGACATGGTCATAGCCATGGGCTTTGGCCAGAGCGATCTTCTCTTCCGATCCGGCTGTACCGATAACGGTTGCACCAAGATGCTTCGCCCATTGACCAGCAATAAGCCCGACACCGCCTGCTGCCGCATGAAACAGGATCGTGTGTCCCGGCTTCACAACAAAGGTCTGACGCAGAAGGTATTGCGCCGTCATGCCCTTGAGCATCATGGCAGCAGCGGTTTTCAGTTCGATGCTGTCAGGTACTTTAACAAGCCTGTCAGCAGGCAAAATGCGCTCTTCGGCATAGGAACCGGGCGTCGCTGCATAGGCAACCCGATCGCCAACCTTGAGGTTTTCGACGCCAGAGCCGACAGCCACGACAATGCCCGCACCCTCGTTGCCCGGCGTAAACGGCATCTGCGCCGCCTTATAAAGCCCAGTGCGGAAATAAACGTCGATGAAGTTCAGCCCAATGGCCTCATGGCGCACCTTGGCTTCACCTGCTCCCGGCTCACCGATCTCGATCTGTTCATATTGCAGGACTTCCGGACCGCCAGTCTGGTGAACCCGAATAGCGTTGATCATGGTTTCCTCAGCCTCTCTTCTTCGCTTCAGCAGCCTGTTCAGCCGCGATAACAGCAGCAGTTCGTCCGAGATTAGGGAAGAACTGCATGATTGCGCCGATGAAGTAGATATAAAGACCGGTCACTGTGATGCCGACGCGCACCCAGAGCGGCGCATCGAGCGTATAGTAAAGACCTGCAGCGCCAAAGGCACACCACAGTAAAAAGATCGTCAGATTGAGCGGGCGCAGACGCACCACACGCACCGGATGCAGGAAGCTGATTGGCAGGAAGGAAAGGATCGCCGACAGAACCACAATGGCGAAAGCTTCCCATTCTCCGGGCCGGACAATGAAGAGCGTAAACACCACCATATTCCAGACGACCGGGAAGCCTTTGAAGAAGTTCTCCTTCGTCTTCATGCCGGTGTCGGCATAGTAAATCGCGCTCGAAACCACGATAATCGCACCGGATATGAACGACAGGTTCGTCCCCATGAAACCGCTTTGATAAAGCGCAAAGGCCGGTATCAACACATAGGTCACATAGTCGATAATGTTGTCGAGCAATTCGCCCGACCAGTTCGGCAGCACATATTTGACTTCGAGCTTACGCGCGATTGGTCCGTCGATGCCATCGACGAACAATGCAAGACCAAGCCACCACCACATCGCGGTGTAGCGGCCATCACTTGCAGCCACGATTGACAGAAACGCCAGAAATGAACCGGACGCGGTGAGCAGATGAACAGAAAATGCCTTCGCCTGTGGCGCGGTCACTTTCTTGGCTTTGAGTTTTCCGGTCAGTTTGCTTTTCACGCCGTTTGCCATTTCTCTTGATCGCCGCCTTCAATCTTCCAACAAGGCGTGAAGCGGCAGATAAGACCTCCAACGCGAATGATCGGTGGAAGCCATGCTGTTGCACAAAGCTTTCCCCGAATAAGGCGAAAAGAGCAAGTAAGTCGTGAGACAAAACCGCCCTCATTCCACCAAAGATTGGGTTTTAGCTTATGCAACAATGGCCTTTGACCACCATTTGCGGTTAAGTGGCAACAAATACGACGCGATAAGAATCGCTTTGGGCCGGAAGTTTCTGGCCAGGGATAGAGCACTATGAATGACGTGGTTGTAGAAAAGCCCCTCACCGAAATCACAATCAGTGGCGGTGGCCCTGCCGGAATGATGGCCGCATTGGCCCTAAGCGCCAAAGGTTATCGCACGGCACTGCTCGGTCCGGAAACAGACAGAAACGACCGCCGTACCACAGCGCTGATGATGCCTGCTATCCGCTTTCTTGAAGAAATCGGTGTCTGGGGCGATATCGCGCCTGAGGCTGCTCCTCTTGCTTCAATGCGTATTGTCGATGCCACGCAGCGTCTCATCCGCAGCCCCGCCGTAACATTCCGCGCAGGCGAAATTGATGAAACAGCCTTTGGCTACAACATCCCCAATGCAGCGTTGAACCAGAAGCTTGCGGAAGCGGTTGAAAACAACCCTGCAATCAAACGCATCACGCAACCTGCAATCGAATATCGCAACAATGGCGATCACGTCACCATAACGCTTGCAGGCGGCGATACGCTGCATACCCGTCTTGTCGTAGCAGCTGATGGACGCAATTCCGCTGCGCGCGAAGCCGCTGGTATTCGCACACGTCGCTGGAGCTATCCGCAGACGGCCGTGGTGCTTTCTTTTGCGCATGAAGTCGAACACGAGAACATCTCGACCGAATTTCATACAGAAGAAGGCCCGTTCACACAGGTTCCGCTTAAGGGAAAACGTTCAAGTCTCGTCTGGGTGGTGAACCCCGGCCGTGCCGAAATGCTGCTCGCATTGGATGACTTGGCCCTCGCTCAGCGCATCGAAGACATGATGCAATCAATGCTTGGCAAGGTGACGATTGATATCCGTCCGCAAGCGTGGCCGCTATCGGGAATGGTGCCGCTTTCATTTGCATCAAAGCGCACCATTTTAATCGGTGAAGCAGCGCATGTGTTCCCGCCTATCGGCGCGCAGGGGCTTAATCTCGGCACACGCGACGTCGAAACACTGATCAAGGCCATTGCAAGCGATCCATCGGACCCCGGTTCGGACCGTGTGATCCGCGCTTATGATCGTGGCCGTCGTCCAGATATTCTGGCCCGCACAGGTTCGGTGGATGCACTCAACCGTTCGCTGCTCTCGCCTATGCTGCCAGCACAGATTGCACGCGGCGTTGGCCTGGAAATGCTGCGCTCTTTTGCGCCACTCCGCGCATTCTTCATGCGCGAAGGCTTGCGCCCTGGGAGCGGCTTTTCTCAGCTGTTGCCGCGGCTTCCGAAACTCCCTAATCGCGGGAAAAGCGCGACAAAATAATAAATCGCCTCAATAACCGAACCTGAAACCTCCCGCAGCTTTAATTCAGCGCGCGGTGAACTACATATGTCTCATGGGTATGACACAGATAACGCACGCTAAGTTTCAGATCGGACAGGTGGTCAAGCATCGACTGTTTCCTTTCCGAGGGATCATTTTTGATGTCGATCCGGAATTTGCGAACACCGAGGAATGGTATGAGTCCATCCCTGAAGAGACCCGGCCGCGCCGCGATCAGCCGTTCTATCATTTGCTGGCAGAAAACTCGGAGTCCGAATATGTGGCCTATGTCTCTGAGCAAAACCTCGTACCGGATCTGAGCGATGAGCCGCTGCGTCATCCGCAGATCAGTGAAATGTTCGACAAGCTTGATAACGGGTCGTACCGCGTGAAGCTGCACGCCAATTAAATAAAATCGGGTATTTACTCGGATCACTTAATCAAATGCACAAACAAAAAGGGCGCTAAAAAGCGCCCTTTTCGATTCATTGCAATAGAGCAGCTTAGTTAGCTGCGCCCTTTGCCTTGGCCTGTTCAGCCTTCATCTTTTCTTCGAATTCCTTCTGGCGCTTTGCAACAGCGTCCTGAAGTTCCTTCTGGCGTTCTTCGAGTTCAGACTGCTTGAGGCCCGGGCCGGTAAGGGCTGCCGAGAAGCCGGTCAGAGCAACTGGAATCGGGTTCTGCTTGTTCTGGTAGTTGACCGAAGTCAGCGTAACCTTCGTGCCTTTTTTCAGCGCATTGATCAGATCGTCTGAAAGCGGAGCTTCAGCAATGCAGCGATCCGGGAAGCAAATGCCATACTCAAGCTTGGTTGGCTTGGCATTGTCGATCTGCAGACCGACACCAGCAGGGATCAGGCGGCCGATTGGAACAGTGACCTGAAAAATCTTACGATTGATCTTGCCCTTGATCTCGATGAGGTTAACTGCGGTCAGCAACTGGCCGGAGTCTGCAGTGATAATGTTCTGCGTGTTGCAGATGTCATTGTCTTCCTGCTTCGAGCAAACCTTGAACCAACCCTGAGGCGGCTGCTGTGCAGCTGCAGGCATCGTCGCGGAGGCAAGCAGGGCGAACGCGCCAGCAAATGCGGATGCGGCAGCGATTGTCTTCGTGCTGGTCATGATCAACAGGTTCCTTTCAACGCTATGATCTTCCGTCTCTGGTTGAGTCAGCGATAGACCGTCACTGATTAGAAAATGCGGCAACAGCGTGACCTTTGGGAATTAACATCCCATTCCGGGCGTCGTGTTACAACGACTTCTGATATGAATCCAGATGGTCGAAGCCTTTCAACCAGCAAAATACGTCATATTTTTTGTTTTAATCTGCACTGTCGCGCGTCAGACACGCTGTTAATCCGCACAAACTCAAGGTTCATGCTAATTTCGCCACACGAATCGATACTAAGATTTCACACTTATTTACAATGAACCTATTAAGTTGAACGAGGACGCGAGAAAGTTGACTGGATTGTTTGCTCTTTTCCGCAACACAGCTTTAGCCAGCCTTATCGGCATTTGCGCCAGCATCGCTCCAGCGAAGGCCGAAAATGGTGCAGCGCCAGACTATGCACTTTCAATGCATGGCGACGTGGCACTGCCTGCTGATTTCACCAGCTTTCTATATGCCAATCCCGACGCGCCAAAAGGCGGCGCGCTGCGTATGGGTGTTGTCGGAACGTTTGACAGCCTTAATCCGTTCGTTCTCAAAAGTATGCGTACAACCGCGCGCGCTCTTTTCAGCGATGCCGATTTCGGGAATCTGGTCTACGAAACGCTGATGCAGCGTTCACGCGATGAACCTTTCACGCTTTACGGATTGCTTGCAGAGAAGGTCGCGATCGACCCGGAACGCAAATGGGTCGAATTCACGCTCAATCCAAAAGCAAAATGGTCTGATGGTGAACCGGTAACAGTTGAGGATGTCATCTTCACCTACGACATTCTCACGGAAAAAGGCCGTCCGCCTTACAACAATCGAATGAGCCGGATCGAGAAAATCGAAAAGACCGGCGAGCGCTCCGTGCGCTTTGTCTTCAATGACAAATCCGATCGGGAGTTTCCGATGCTGATTGCCGGAACGATGCCGGTGCTGCCCAAGCACGCAATCGATCCAGCGACATTTGGCAATTCGACACTCAAGCCTCCAGTGGGAAGCGGCCCTTACACCGTCTCTGGCGTTCAGCCCGGCCAGCGCATCACCTATAAGCGCAACCCGGATTACTGGGGCAAGGATCTGCCAGTTCAGCATGGGTTGAATAACTTCGACACGATCTCAATTGAGTATTATCGCAATGAGACATCGCTGTTTGAGTCCTTCAAGAAGGGCATTCTCGACGTATTCATCGATGCCAATCCGACACGCTGGGAAAAATCCTACGACTTCCCGGCAGTCAAGGAAGGCAAAGTCGTTAAAGAAAACTTCGAGAAGGGAACGCCAGCAAATATGCTTGGCTTCGTCTTCAACACACGCCGTCCAGTGTTCGAAGATCGTCGCGTCAGACAGGCACTCGGGCTTCTGTTCGATTTTGAATGGGCCAATCGCAATCTCTTTGCGGGTCAGTATGAACGCCTGCAAAGTTTCTGGGAAGGCTCAGATCTGTCATCGGTAGGTAAAGCTGCTGATGCGCGCGAGCGGAAGCTTCTCGCTGCTTTCCCTGATGCTGTTCGCAAGGATGTGTTGGAAGGAACGTGGCATCCATCGACCACCGACGGCACCGGTCATGATCGCGGCCCGGCCAAGGAAGCTTATGAACTGCTGATAGATGCCGGCTTCTCGTTTGAGCATGGCAAGGCGATTGATCCATCTGGCAAGCTATTCCAGTTTGAAATCATGACACGTTCGGCTGATGAGGAAAAGGTAGCACTGGCCTATAAGCGCAACCTCGCCCGCCTCGGAATCGATGCCGAAATTCGCACCGCTGATGACGCACAGTATCAGCAGCGTTTGCAGACATTCGACTACGACATGATCCTCGGTGCCCTCACGGGCTCGCTATCACCAGGCAACGAGCAATGGATGCGCTGGGGCTCTGCATCACGCGATGCACAAGGCAGCTTCAACTATCCCGGCGTATCCGATCCGGCAGTCGATGCGATGATCGAAGCGATGCTTGCGGCGCGGGAACGCGATGATTTTGTGAGTGCCGTGCGTGCCCTCGACCGCATTCTCATCTCCGGTGATTATTACATCCCGCTCTATTACCTGCCTTATCAGTGGGTGGCACGGTGGGATCGGATCAGACATCCGGAGAAAACATCGCTTTACGGCTATCAGTTGCCAACCTGGTGGCAGGCGAGCAAATAGACTGAGTTGATCGCGTCGTAATTCACCCTACATTTTCGATCTATAAAGATAAGCAAGCTGGAGGATAGTTCGCCTGCTTGCCGAACGGAGCACCTTATGACCACAAGAAAAATCACCATCGACGTTGTGTCTGATGTCGTTTGTCCATGGTGCTTCCTCGGCCGCAAGAGGCTGGAACAGGCACTTGAATTGACGCCCGAAGTTGACGCGGAAGTTCGCTGGCGTCCTTATCAGCTCGACCCTTCTCTGCCTCCACAGGGCAAGGATCGTCAGGCCTATATGCGCGAAAAATTCGGTACCGGCTCGAAAATTGACGACATTCACAAGCAGCTAACTGAGCTTGGCGAAGAGAACGATATTGTTTTCGATTTTGAAGCCATTACGCGCGCGCCCAATACGCTTGATGCTCACCGTCTGATCCATTGGGCTGCACAGGCCGGGCCCGGTCTTCAGGACAAGCTGGTTGGCCGACTATTCTCGCTCTATTTCGAGCAGGGACAGGATATTGGCGACCATGAAGTGTTGATTGATGCTGCAGCAAGCGTTGGTATGGAAGCACCGATCGTTGCCCGCCTCCTGCAAAGCGAGGCCGACAAGGCCACGATCCGCGAAGAAATCGACACTGCAAACCGTATCGGGGTGCGCGGCGTTCCGTGCTTCATCATCGACCAGAAATATGCCGTCATGGGTGCGCAATCAGCCTCCGCTCTTGCTGATGCTATTCAGCAGACAGCGGAAGGTTTTGAGCCTGGCATTTCCGAAGACCGCTGATACCCGAATAAGCAACAAAAAAGCCCGCGCATTCATTCAGATGCGCGGGCTTTTTCTTTAAATATCAAGCAAATGCTTACATGCTTTCGTCTGATACGCGAACCAGCGTCCAGCACGGCTGCTTGGCAAATTCAAATTCCATATATTCGCCATTGTCGGTGCCTTTGATTACGACAATCTTATTGCCGTTTTCACCGTCTTTGTACTCAGCCTGTTTCTTTCTTCCGGCCAGCGTTTCCACATCTGGCATCACCGGCCATTCAACATCAGCGAGCGGAACTTCGGTGCTGACCTTCTTTGGCTCCGGATCGGCTTCCATATCCAAGCTCTCAAAGATGACGGTCTTTGCGGTATTGGCTTCCTGAATCGAAATATCATGGCTGAAAGTCTTGACGAAATGCTCAATCGTCTCAACCTTGCAATTCGGCGTAGACAAAGCGAAAGCCGATTGAGAAACAAATAGGAGTGCTGCAGCGGCGCAGGAAACGCGCAAAGCATTCTTTAGCATCAAAGTTCTCTCCGTTTTAAACTTCAGAGCCGGGGAGTGGCACTGAACCCTCAGTGTTTAATAGCTAACTGTTTAACTGCCGGTAGCAATCTTGGCCAGCTGAGTCATGATGACTGCCGAGCCATTAAGACGCTTTTCGGGCGTAGCCCAATCGCGAATGAAAACAATGCTCTGATCTGGTCTGATCTTGGCCATGGAGCCCTGCTCGCCGATCATCTTCACCAGCCCAACAGGGTTGTTGAAAGTTGCATTGCGGAACTGGATAACCACACCCTTCGGACCGGCATCGAGCTTCTCGACATTGGTGCGGCGGCAGAGTGCCTTGATGTAAACGATCTTGAGCAGATGCTGCACTTCTTCCGGCATTGGTCCGAAACGGTCGATCAGTTCTGCGCCGAATGCATCGATTTCCTGCGGTTCTTCAAGGTCTGCAAGACGACGATACAGGCCAAGGCGCAATTGCAGATCCGGCACATAGGCCTCCGGAATCATCACAGCCGTACCGATAGCAATCTGCGGCGACCACTGGCTGTCTTCGACTTCAATGGTGCCCTTGAGCGTTGCAACCGCTTCTTCCAGCATCTGCTGATAAAGCTCGAAGCCCACTTCCTTGATGTGACCGGATTGTTCTTCGCCAAGCAGATTGCCCGCACCGCGAATATCCATGTCATGGCTTGCTAGCTGGAAGCCCGCGCCAAGTGTGTCGAGCGATTGCAGAACCTTGAGGCGGCGCTCGGCAGTCTGCGTCAGCGTGCGACCGGCAGGCAGTGTGAACAACGCGAAAGCACGCTGCTTGGAGCGACCAACACGTCCCCGCAACTGATAAAGCTGCGCCAAACCGAACATATCGGCGCGATGCACGATCATCGTATTGGCCGTCGGAATATCGAGGCCCGATTCCACGATGGTCGTCGACAGCAGCACATCATATTGCCCGTCATAGAAGGCATTCATGATGTCGTCGAGCATACCCGGCGCCATCTGGCCATGTGCCACGGCCACTTTCAGTTCCGGCACATGGTCCTTCAGGAATTCCTCGATCTCTGTGAGATCGGCAATGCGCGGGCAAACATAGAAGCTCTGGCCACCACGATAACGTTCACGCAGCAATGTTTCGCGGATCACCAGCGGATCAAACGGCGATACGAAGGTACGCACGGCCATGCGGTCGACCGGTGGCGTCGTAATCAGTGAAAGCTCGCGCACGCCTGTCAAAGCCAGCTGCAATGTGCGTGGGATCGGCGTTGCGGAAAGCGTCAGGACGTGAATGTCCGACTTCAGTTCCTTGAGCCGTTCCTTGTGCTTCACACCGAAATGCTGCTCTTCGTCAATGATAAGCAAGCCGAGATTTCTGATCTTGATAGAGTTGCCCAACAGTGCGTGGGTGCCAACCACAATATCTACGGTCCCGTCTTCAAGACCCTTCTTCGTAGCGGCCAGCTCTTTGGTACCGACAAGACGCGATGCATGTGCGACATTGACCGGAAGACCATGGAAGCGCGTCGAGAAAGTCTTGAAATGCTGGCGCGATAGAAGCGTGGTCGGTACGACGACAGCCACCTGAAAGCCGCTCAAGGCTGCAACGAACGCCGCGCGAAGCGCCACTTCCGTCTTGCCGAAACCAACGTCACCGCAGATGAGGCGATCCATTGGCTTGCCTGCACCGAGATCGTCCGTGATGGCATCAATGGCGCGCAACTGATCTTCGGTTTCATCATAAGGGAAACGCGCTGCGAATTCTGCGTAAAGACCTTCTGGCGGCTGCATGACTGGCGCGCCACGCATCTGTCGTTCAGCTGCGATCTGGATCAGATGTCCGGCAATCTCAAGTAGGCGCTTCTTAAGCTTGGCTTTGCGCATCTGCCATGCGCCACCGCCAAGCTTATCAAGAACAGCTTCCGATCCTTCCGACCCGAAGCGAGAGAGCAGCTCAATATTCTCAACTGGCAGAAACAGCCGATCATCGCCCGCATAATGAATTTCAAGACAATCATGCGGCGCACCTGCAGCCGTAATTGTCTTAAGACCGATGAAGCGACCAATACCGTGATCGACGTGAACGACGATATCGCCAGCCGAAAGCGAAGCCGCTTCCGAAATGAAATCCTGATCGCGCTTGCGTCGTTTGGAACGGCGTACAAGGCGATCGCCCAGAATGTCCTGTTCGGCAACGACAACCAGATCGCCTGCATCGAACCCGCTTTCAACAGCAAGAACCGCAGCCGTGATCTTGTCACGCGACAGTGCCTTAACGGTGGAAAGGCGATCCACCGTCTCGATCTTTTCAAGGCCGTGCTCGTCCAACACCTGCAAGAGACGGTCGAGCGAACCTTCCGACCATGCGGCCACCAGCACTTTTTTGCCAGCCACGCGCAGATCGGCGATATATTTCACCGCCGCTTCAAACAGGTTCACATCGGTCGCAGCGCGCTCTTCCGCAAAACTGCGACCTTTATGAACGTCAGCATGAACAACCGTGCGGCCTGAGACTTCCGGTGTGCCGAACGGTGTCAGATCAATGCGCAGACCATTCGTTTCTGCAATTGCTTCAACTTCGCGGGGCGTCAGATAAAGCGCTTCCGGCTTAACCGGCTTATACGGCACAGCATCACTGCCCGGCTCTTTGCCTTCGGACTGTCGCAGACGCGACTCAAAATGATCGACGACCATCGTATGACGCTCGGTCAGCGCTTCATGCACCAGATGATCGAACACAACCGGCATGTCGCCCGTATGGTCAAATACGGTTTCGAGATTGTCGTAAAACAGCGGCAGCCAGTGTTCCATACCGGCAAAGCGACGCCCTTCGCTGATCGCCTGATAAAGCGCATCATCACGCTGTGGTGCGCCGAACATCGCCACGTAATTCTTGCGGAAACGGCTGATCATATCCGGCGAGAGCGAAATTTCGCTCATAGGCTGAAGCACGAATTCCTTGCGCGCGCCTGTGGTGCGCTGCGATGCCGGATCGAACGCGCGGATTGTTTCGAGCGTGTCGCCAAAGAAATCGAGCCGCAGCGGTTCTTCTGAACCCGGCGCATAAAGATCAAGAATGCCACCGCGCACAGCATATTCGCCAATGTCACGCACAGTCGAGACACGCTCAAAGCCGTTACGCTCAAGCCGTGCACTCAGATCATTCATATTGAGCTGATTACCGGGGCGTGCGGAAATCACCTGCTCGGCGATGGCGGCCTGCGGTGGCAGCTTTTGCAGAATGGCGTTGGCAGTGGTGATAATGACAGCTGGATGCGGCGTTTTCTTGAGCGATGCCAAGGCAGCCAGTGCCGCAAGCCTGCGCGCCGATGCATCAGCCCCCGGCGACACACGATCATATGGCAGACAGTCCCATGCTGGCAGATGCAGCACAGGAAGATCGGGCGAAACAAAGTTCAACACTTGTTCCAGATCAGCAATGCGCTGGCCATCGCGCACAATATACAAGACAGGCCCGCGTTCTCCGATCTCTTCGACCAGACGCGCAAGACAAAAAGCCTCGAAACCATCGGCTACGCCGTCGATAACGATATGCTTGCCATTTTTAACGCTTGGGCCGGTTTTAAGACCAAATTTGCTGAATACGGGCATGGGGATTTATTCTCAGAATTCTATGCGGTCGCGGAAAGCGATAATGTCTCGGAATAAAGGTGTATCGTATTCCTGTGATGTTTCGCTTTCGCCTGTCACCCACTTCAAAAGATCTCGGTCGAGCACCTCAAGAATCTGCTCAAACTCATCCAACTGTGCATCGGTGAAGTCTGGAAGATATTGATCGGCATACTGGCCGAGGATCAGATCCATCTCGCGCATACCGCGATGCCAGGCGCGGAACAGAAGCTTGCGACGCCTTACATCAAGATTCCCTGCCGCAAGTGTGCTGCCAGTCATTGTTTAAGCGCTCCGTTAACAAATATGTTGCCGGTATATAGCATCTGTTGGCGATGAGGGAACCTGTTTCCTCAATAAGAACAAAAATAGTACAAAACCATTTCAAAGGCTTGCACAGAAAAGCAAAGCAGTTAATGCTCCCCGCCATGCGTCCGTCTGTGCTTGATCCGTTTTTCGCTTCCGTCCGCTCACTTTCCGGCATTGGCCCGAAAGTGGCAGCTTTGCTTGGCAAACTTTTAGGCACAGATGTGCCCGGAGCCGAGCCAAAAGTTGGCCAGCTTCTTTTCCTGCCGCCTCACAGTGTGATCGACCGGCGCAATCGCCCTGGGGTAGCCTTTGCGCAGGAAGGCGCGATTGTCACGCTTGAGGTGATGGTTGATCAGCATCAGCCAGCACCGCGTGGACGCGGCAATGTCCCACATCGCGTAATTGCGCATGATGATACTGGCGAAATCATCCTCACATTCTTTCATGCGCAATTGCCTTGGCTTGAAAAGATGCTGCCCGAAGGCGAAACTGTAATCGTTTCTGGCAAGGTCGAATGGTTCAACGGGCGTGCCTCGATGGTACATCCGGATTATATCGCAAGCCCTGAAGATGCAGCCAATCTGCCCATGGTCGAACCCGTCTATCCGCTGACGGCTGGGCTTTCTTCCAAAACGCTTGGCCGCGCCATGAAAGAAGCTCTGACACGCGTGCCGGTGCTGCCCGAGTGGATTGACGGGCCGTTGATTGCACGCGAACGATTTACCGCTTTCAAAGACGCACTCAACACGATGCATCTGCCGGAAGACCCCAGCGATATTGCGCTTGAAAGCATTACGCGGCGCAGATTGGCTTATGACGAGTTTCTGGCGGGTCAGCTTGCGCTGGCTCTCGTGCGTGCCAAAACACGCCGCCTTTCAGGGCGTCCGCTGGAAGGCAATGGCCGCATCGTTGCTGAAATCATGCGCCACCTCCCCTATAAACTGACAGGGAGCCAGGATCAGGCGGTTCGCGAAATCATCACCGATCTTAAATCGCCTGAGCGTATGCTTCGCCTGCTACAAGGCGATGTCGGCTCAGGTAAGACGGTTGTGGGCCTTTTATCGATGGCACATGCTGCGGAATCTGGTGGTCAGTCTGCCCTGATGGCGCCTACGGAAGTGCTGGCAAGGCAGCATTTTGCAACCATTGCGCCTCTGGCAGAAAAGGTTGGGCTGAAAGCCGCTCTTCTTACAGGTCGCGAAAAAGGCAAGGAACGCAATGCCGTGCTTGAGGGCTTGAAAAGCGGCGAAGTCGATATTGTTATCGGCACCCATGCGCTTTTTCAGGAGAAGGTCGAGTATCACGATCTCGTCTTCGTCATCATCGACGAGCAGCATCGTTTCGGCGTGCATCAGCGTCTGATGCTGACGGCAAAAGGCAGCGCGCCCGACATGCTGGTGATGACGGCAACCCCTATTCCACGCACGCTGGTTCTGACCGCATTTGGCGATATGGATGTATCCAAGCTCACCGAAAAGCCCGCCGGACGCCAGCCGATTACCACTGCCATTCTGCCCATGGAACGCATGGGCGAACTTGTCGAGCGTATTCGGAAGGCCGTTCACGAAGGGCAGAAGATCTATTGGATTTGCCCACTCGTTGAGGAATCCGAAGTCGTAGAGCTGACTTCCGCCGAAGAACGCTTTGAATCGCTCAAATCTGTTTTTGGCAACAAGATCGGCCTCATCCATGGCCGCATGAATGGTGCTGAAAAAGACGAAGCCATGCGCGCTTTCAAGCAGGGCGAAACACGGCTGCTCGTCGCCACCACCGTCATTGAGGTTGGCGTCGACGTGCCGGATGCAACGATCATCGTCATCGAACATGCGGAACGTTTCGGCCTATCCCAATTGCACCAGCTGCGCGGGCGCGTCGGACGTGGCGACAAACCATCCACCTGTCTTCTGCTTTATAAAGGTCCGCTTGGTGAAATCGGACAGGCGCGTCTCAAGGTGATGCGTGAAACGGAAGACGGTTTCCGCATCGCCGAAGAAGATCTGAAGCTGCGCGGTGAAGGCGAGCTGCTTGGCACCCGCCAATCCGGTACACCAGGCTTCCGTCTTGCTTCGATTGAGGCACACGGAGACCTGCTGGAAATCGCCCGCAAAGATGCCCGTTATGTGTTGACCAGCGACCCCGACCTTGAAAGCGAACGCGGAAAGGCACTGCGCGTTCTGCTCTATCTTTTCGGTCGCGATGAGGCCATTCGTCTGCTACGCGCAGGATAAAGCATGTCGCGGAAAAGTGGGAACCGGTTTTCCGATAACGACATGCACGAAATTAAAGACGAAAATGGCCGCATCGCTGCGGCCTTTTCTATTTATCTGTCAAAATTTCCAGATAAGCGATTGTTTTAATTTATTCTACAGTCACTGACTTTGCGAGATTACGCGGCTGATCGACGTCTGTACCCATCAGAATAGCGGTGTGATAAGCGAGCATCTGGATCGGCAGGGCATAGACCAACGGCGTGATAAACTCAGGCACATCCGGCAGAACGATGGTCGCCATCGTATCAAGGCTCGCTGCCGCAGCACCCTTCTTATCGGTGATGAGAATGATGCGACCGCCGCGTGCTGCCACTTCCTGCATGTTGGAAACGGTCTTCTCATAAAGACGATCCGACGGTGCAATGACGATAACCGGCATGGTCTCATCGATGAGCGCAATCGGGCCGTGCTTGAGTTCGCCAGCCGCATAGCCTTCGGCATGAATGTAGGAAATTTCCTTGAGCTTCAGCGCACCTTCCATCGCCAGCGGGAAGGATGTTCCGCGGCCGAGATAAAGCACATGATTAACCTTGGCCAGCTCATGGCAGACGGCAGCAATCTGGTCTTCAAGCTTGAGAACCTGATTAAGGAAGCGCGGAGCTTCCGAAAGCTGGCGCACCAGCTCCTGCTCGCGCTTGTCATCAATCGCACCGCGTGCTTTAGCAGCAGCAATAGCAAGTGATGCCATGGTCGACAGCTGGCAGGTGAAAGCCTTGGTCGATGCAACACCGATTTCAGGACCGGCAAGCGTCGGGAACACAGCATCCGATTCACGCGCAATGGTCGAGCCAGTGACATTGACCACGGAGGCGATTTTCAGGCCCTGTGACTTACAATAACGAAGCGAAGCAAGCGTATCTGCCGTTTCACCAGACTGCGAAACAAACATCGCGAGCGAATCTTTTGAAAGCGGCATTTCGCGATAGCGGAATTCCGAAGCGATATCGCTGTCGACTGGCAAACGTGCGATCTGCTCAAACCAGTATTTACCCACCGAAGCTGCGTAGAAAGCCGTACCGCAAGCAGAGATCGTCAGACGATCAATCTTGCTGAAATCTATGCTGACTGCTTCCGGACGCACCTTGCCGGTAGTGAAATCGAGATAATTGGCGAGCGTGTGCGAAATCACTTCCGGCTGCTCGAACATCTCTTTTTGCATGAAGTGGCGATGATTGCCCTTCGAGACCAGCATATTTGCAGTCTGCGATTTCTGAATCGTGCGCTCAACCTCTACATTGTTTTCATCATAGACGGTCACGCCCTTGCGGGTCAGCACGGCCCAGTCGCCATCTTCGAGATAAGCAATCGTATCCGTGAACGGCGAAAGCGCGATAGCGTCGGAGCCGAGGAACATTTCACCTTCGCCATAGCCAACAGCCAGTGGTGGTCCCTGACGGGCACCAATCAGGGTTTCTTCATCGCCTTCAAACAGAAAAGCGAGAGCAAAAGCACCCTGCAGCTGCGGCAGGCAATCGCGCACGGCTTCTACCGGCGACTTGCCCTTTTCCAGCTCACGCGTCACGAGATGTGCGACAGCTTCGGTGTCGGTTTCTGTCTCGAACTTGTAGCCTTCCGCTGCAAGCATGGTGCGCAGTTCGGCAAAATTTTCGATAATGCCGTTATGAACAACGGCCAGACGTGGCGTGATATGCGGATGCGCATTGCGCTCAACAGGCTTGCCGTGGGTCGCCCAGCGAGTGTGGCCAATGCCGATAACGCCCGGAAGCGGCTCACCTGCAAGGCGTTTTTCCAGATTGACCAGCTTGCCTTCCGCACGGCGACGATCAAGCTTGCCATCTAGCAGCGTAGCAATACCGGCAGAATCGTAACCACGATATTCAAGTCGCTTCAGCGCATCGACCAGACGCGGTGCGACTTCGTCATTGCCGATAATGCCGATAATTCCACACATAGGGTGCTCCAGATCCGAGATTCACGCATTGATTTGCGATTTAAAGATTCTAACGCTGAACGGCAACCCAAAGGACTGCCGTTTCAATCATCTGTTGGTGGTTTATTTCGAAGAGGTTTTAGCCGCTTTGATGGCAGCATACTTCTCTCGCAGGATCTTTCCCCGACCTTCTTTGGTTTCCTGTCGCGCACGACCGAAAGCCAGAGCATCCGCAGGCACATCATCCGTGATCGTGCTGCCGGATGCGATATAGGCATTATCACCAATCGATACGGGCGCAACAAGCGAGCTGTTGGAGCCAACAAATGCGTTTTGGCCGATCACGGTTTTATATTTGTTATAGCCGTCGTAATTGCAGGTGATCGTGCCTGCGCCGATATTGCTCGACGCTCCAACGGTTGCATCGCCAATATAGGTCAGGTGGTTGATCTTGGCGCCCTTGCCGACCTGCGCATTCTTCACTTCGCAGAAATTACCCACTTTAGATTTTTCGCCAAGATTTGCACCCGGACGCAAACGCGCAAACGGTCCGATCTCAGCACTCACGCCGATCTTCGCGCCTTCAATATGTGAGAAAGCATGGATCAGTGCACCAAACCCCACGTGCACGCCCTGTCCGAAGAAGACATTTGGCTCAATCACAACGTCAGCTTCGACCAGCGTATCATGCGAGAAGAACACGGTTTCAGGCGCAATCAGCGTCACACCGGCAAGCATCATTTCCTGACGCTTACGGTTCTGCCAAATTTTTTCAGCTTCAGCGAGTTCGGCGCGATTGTTGATGCCAATCACATTGTCAACCGGCACTTCAATCGCTACGACATTCAAGCCCTTGTCATGAGCAAGGCCGACAATATCCGTGAGATAATATTCGCCCTTGGCGTTCTTGTTATCAACCGCATCGAGAAGAGCAAGTGCGTGGCTTCCGCGAACGGCCATAAGTCCGCCATTGCAGAAACCGATTTTCTTCTGCGCTTCGCTCGCTTCTTTTTCCTCGATGATCGCGGTGAGCTTTCCACCTTCTTCGATCAGGCGACCATAGCCATGCGGGCTCGCGGGACGGAAACCGATAACGACAACATCGGCACCCTCTGAAAGCTTGTTGCGCGCAGCTTGCAACGAATGCGCTTCGATAAGCGGTGTATCGCCAAAGACGATCAGCAGATCATCATAACCGCGTTCAATCGCTGCACGCGCAGCCAAAACTGCGTGCGCCGTACCAAGACGTTCTTTCTGCTCGAAAGCAGAAACAGCATCGGCAACTTTTTCGACAGCGCCGCGCACCTCATCAGCACCACGTCCGACGACCAGCGCAACGTCGCTCTTACCGGTTCCCTGTACGGCTTTGACCACATGAGAGACCAAAGGCAGGCCTGCTACCTGATGCAGAACTTTTGGCAAATTCGACTTCATGCGTGTGCCTTCGCCAGCGGCAAGCACGATGGAAAGGCAGGTACGGTCTGTCATTGTATCGTCCAAAATGATTGAAGGCTTCTCTGCTCAATAGCATCAAAGCGTATATGGAAGCTTACAGCTCTTTATCCAAGTCTGCCCAATGCAGGGAAGGTTTCAAGCAGCCAGAATGAGAAAGACTGCATTCCGCCCGTAAGGAAAAGAATACCTGCAGCAATCAACAGAACGCCCATCGCTTTCTCGACCTTGCCGAGATGCACACGGAAGCGGGACAAAAACCGCATGAACGCGCCAGAGAAAAGCGCTGCGATCAAAAACGGAATACCAAGCCCAAGCGAATAGACCGCAAGCAGTGCTGCACCCTCGCCTACAGTGCTGCTGCCGCCTGCCAAAGTGAGGATCGGGCCTAAAACCGGGCCGATACAAGGCGTCCATCCAAACGCAAAAGCCAGCCCCATGACATAAGCGCCCAAAGGCGTGGCAGGCGCACTGCGCGCCTGAAAACGTGCTTCGCGTGACAGAAATGAAAAACGCAGAACACCAAGAAAGTTCAGGCCCATCAGAATGATGACGACGCCCGCCACCATTGCGATTTCCTGCTGCCACATGCGCAGGAATGCGCCGATAGAAGAAGCTCCCGCGCCAAGCGCGACGAAAACAGTGGTGAAACCGAGTACAAAGCAGATAGCCGCAAAAGCTAGCGAACGACGATGCGAAGGGGCGGCAGCAATCCGTGATTCTTTATCGGCACGAAAGTCCTCAACACTCACGCCCGCCATATAGCACAGATAAGGCGGTACAAGCGGCAGAACACAGGGCGAAAGAAACGACAGCGCACCCGCACCGGCAGCCGTCAGATAAGAAACACTAAGCACCAAAACCTCATTTTTCACATAGAACCTGGTTTTATCTGATACAGATAAATAGCTCTATTCATTTGTTTTTGATCAAAGTTAGAAGAAATTGAGCTTTCTTTCCCCACTCTGTTCAAAGCGCTTGCAGCAAAAACCATTTCGCTCAACTATATCGTCTAACTTCGACATTACTTTTAGTATTTTCAATGCGGCATCTCGCTCGAACATAAGTTCGCCCTAAATCAGGATCACTGCGCGATTTTAGATTGCTCCAACTGGACGACGCTCCTATGAGCCTAATTGATGATGATGAACCTACCGTAGTAACCAGCGGACCGAGTACGTCATTTGGCTGGCTAAGGCGATACCAACATTTTCTATTTCCTGTCGCCGGTATAGCGATCGCTCTGCTGGCAATTTATGTTCTGGAAAACCTTCTTCAGAACACGTCTCGCAAGGATACGCTTGAAGCATTTCACAGCTTTTCGTGGTCCACTATCGGCCTCGCCGTTCTCTTCACAATGCTCAGCTACGCAGCGGTGGCGCTTTACGACGTGGTCGCGGTTGATACGATTGCACCCAACCAGATTCCGCGCCGTATCGCGGCAGTCGCAGGCGCTGCGGGCTATGCGATCTCCAATGCAATAGGCTTCTCACTGCTCACCGGCGGCGCGCTTCGCTATCGCATCTATGCAGCCGAAGGCATAAGCCTTGCCGACATTGGCAAGATTGTTGGCACGTCATGGTTTGCAATCTGGTTTGCACTCATCATCATGGTCGGAGCAGCATTGCTTATCGACCCACAAGATGTGCCATGGATTTCCACCATCGACTCGCGCATCGATATTGTTGCTGGCATCGTCATTCTGGGTGGCATCACATGGCTGATTTATTGGCTTTCGCACGGTCAGCGGACGCTACGCATCGGCTCGCTTAGCCTTCGCCTGCCCAACTCAAAGGGTGCAATCACCCAGATTTTCGCAGGTCTTGTTGATGTCGGCGCAGCAGCAGCAACTCTTTACGTGCTTATGCCTCAGGATGCGGTTCCAAGTTTTGCGGTTTTCGCACTGGTCTATGTGATTGCTATCGTGCTTGGCATTGCCAGCCATGCACCGGGTGGGCTCGGCGCATTTGAAGCGACAATCATTGCCGGCCTGGGCATTGGCGGAAAACCCGACGCGATCGCAGCGCTTCTCGCCTATCGTGTGATCTATACGGTCATGCCGCTCGTTGTTGCCACGATTGGTTTGCTTATCTGGGAAGCTATGCGCCGCAGACAAATGCTTGGCCGACAAGCCAAGTTTGCCAAGCGACTTGTCGAACCTCTCATTCCCGGCCTTTCTGCCAGTATCATTTTCCTCGGCGGCATTATCCTGCTCGTTTCAGGAGCCACACCAGATCTGCATAACCGGACCAAAATTCTTTCAGGTATTGTGCCTGAGTTTTTTGTCGAAACATCGCATCTTGCTGCAAGTCTGGTTGGTGTTGCCCTGCTCATTGTGGCACGCGGCCTGTTTAAGCGGCTGGAGCGCGCCTGGATTGCAGCACTAGCACTGCTGCTTTTCGGTGCAGTTTTCTCACTCACCAAGGGTCTCGACTGGGAAGAGGCGACTATTCTCTGCGTCTTTGCCTTCGCCCTATGGGGCTTCCGCGATTCATTCTATCGCCGCCCGATCTCCGGCCCGTTTGAACTGAGCTGGAGCTGGATTGCATCCGTCGGCACCACTGTTATCGTTTCAACATGGCTGGGCTTCTTCGTTTATCGCCACGTCGAATATTCCAACGATCTCTGGTGGGATTTTGCCTGGAACGACAACGCGCCGCGATTCTTGCGGGCGACAGTTCTCGTCTTCGCGGTGGTGGCAGCTGTTGGCCTTCATTCCATCATCAACCGGCACAGCCAGCGCAAACGCAAGCGCGATTATTCCATTCCTGAAGCGGTGCCCGCGCTTGTGGCCGCTTGCCCGCATACGGATGCAGCTCTTGCCATGCTTGGTGACAAGCAATTCATGCTCGCTCCTGATGATAGCGCCTTCATCATGTATGCGCAGTCTGGCGGCAGCCTGATTGCGCTGGGTGAGCCTATCGGCAATGCACAGGCAGCCAAGGAACTTGCTTGGTCCTTCCATGGCCTTGCCGACCGAATGGCTCTACGCACAGTCTTTTACGGCGTTGGCCCACAAAGTCTGCCGCTGTTTCTTGATATGGGGCTGGTGGCACTGAAACTCGGCGAAGTCGCTCGCGTCGACTTGACTGATTTCTCGCTTGAAGGCCCTCGTCGCCAGCCGTTCCGTTATGCCGATCGCAAGGTTGATAAGGACGGACTGACCTTTGAAGTCATTGGCGTTAAAGACGTGCCTCCATTGGTGCCGCGTCTGCGTGAAATTTCGGATGCATGGCTTGATCATAAGTCCGGCAGCGAAAAAGGCTTCTCACTCGGTTACTTCGATGATGACTACATGAAGCGCTTTGATGTGGCCGTTCTGAAAAAGGATGGCGAGATCGTGGCTTTCGCCAATCTCTGGCGCGGCGCTGATAAATACGAAATCACCGTCGATCTGATGCGTTATATGCCCAATGTCCATAAGCTTTTGATGGACGCGCTTTTTGCCAAGCTGCTTATGTATAGCAAGGATCAGGGCTATAAATGGTTCAATCTGGGTGCGGCGCCACTCTCCGGCCTGAACCGCAGCAGGCTCGCTTCGCGATGGAACCGCTTCGGGTCTTTCATTTATCGTCGAGGTGCAGACCTTTATCACTTTGATGGCCTCAAAGCCTTCAAAGAGAAGTTCGACCCGATCTGGACGCCGCACTATATGGTCTGTCCCGGCGGACTTGAAACACCACGTACTCTTATCGATGCCACAACCTTGATCAACGGCAACCCTCTGGAGTTCATCCGCAAATGAAGAAGCGACGCATTCTTTTGACCGTCCTTGGGCTGGCACTGATCGGTGGCGCTGGTGCCTATGCCGCACTTCATCCGGGCAAGATTGCCCGTCAGTGGGCGCAGTTCTTCAATGCAGACGAACCTGTCATTCATGCAAGCGCCGAGCGGCTTTCAAACATTCCGGTCTATATGCCCAAAAGCGATCCAGTTGGCCTTGCCATTCTCCTGAGCGATGAGAACGGTATTGGCGACAAAGAACGTAGCTATATGGATGCGATGTTGGCACGCAACATCATCGTATTGCCCGTGGAGCTTGGCCCTTGGCGTGCGGCGCTCGACAAGGAAGATGGCGAGTGCAACTACCTCGATTCCGATTTCGAGGCGATTGCCAAGGAAGCCCTGCGCGGGCTTGATCTGGATGTCTATTTCCATCCCGTCGTTACTGGCATTGGTCAGGGTGCAACGATTGCTTACGCCGCCGCATCGGACTCGCCAGATGCAACTATCGCAGGGGCCATTTCGCTCGACCCAACGCCTGCGAAAACGCTTCTGCCTTCATGCACGGAAGCAGCAGAAGCCAATAAGGCACCGGAAGGCGGCTTTATCTATGGCTATAATGCCAACATGCCTGCCCCAACGCTGGTTATCGGGCCGACAGGCTCGCCAGTAAACAACCCGGTTGAAGCGCGTCAGAAGAAGATTGCTGTATTGCAATCCGGGCCAGATTTCCCGGCACGCATGAAGATGGCGGTCGATAACGTCGTTGCCATGGCCGATCAGGACGCAAAAAACGAGGCTCTGCCAATCGTCGACCTGCCTGCAAAGAATGGCAATGCCGATATGGTTGCTGTGTTTTATTCCGGCGACGGCGGTTGGCGTGATCTCGACAAATCAATTGGCGAGTGGCTGCAGGCCCATGGTGTTCATGTCATCGGTGTTGACTCTCTGCGCTATTTCTGGTCGGAACGGACACCGGAAGAAATTGCCCGGGATACAACTGCCATGATCCAGAAAGCCGATCCAACCGGCAAGCTGCCAGTCGCAGTTCTGGGCTATTCCTTTGGTGCCGATACGTTCCCCTTTGCGTGGAAATATCTCGATCCTGCGCTGCAGGATCGCACGAAAATGATCGGGCTCCTTGGCGTCGAAACAACCACAACATTCCAGGTTTCGATTGAAGGCTGGCTTGGTATGGATGGCGACAAAGACGTTGTTCCAGCCATCACGACAATTCCGCTTGATCGCGTTGTCTGCGTCTATGGCGAAGAGGAAGACGATACCGCCTGCACCGCGCCGGAGCTTAAAGGCGCTGACCTGATGAAGCTGTCGGGCGGGCATCACTTCGATGAAAACTATGAACCGATTGCAGCAGCACTGCTCGACAAAATGCGGGCACGCGCAGGCTTGCCGCCACGCCCTGCGAGCTAACGCTCATAAAAGGCACCGGCCAAGGCCGGTGCCTCTATAATTCAGATTTTGGCGATTGTAGCCAGTTTCCAGCGCACCAAATCTATAGCCAGAAATACCAACAGGCTTAGACCGACCATCGGCAAGGTCCATCCGATGACAGCCGCAATCAGCACAACAACGAACCTCTGCGATATGCCAAGATAGAGCCAGCTCTGGATCAGTGTCCGCGGTGTGCTGCCCGCGGGCGGACGTCGCTGCCACCAAATGCGATAACCATAGATGATTGTGCCGATCAGCGCCAAACCCAGCACAGTCATGATGACTTGATTGGCGACGCCAAACAGGACACCCATATGCAAATCAATACCCCAGCGGATCAGCTTGGCGATGATCGGGAAGGTTGCAAAATCGGCCCGGCTGATGACCTGCATATCGCGCGGATCGATTGCAATCGTGTCGACCTGCGTTGGCCATGAACGATCATATTCACAAACCAGCCAGGCCTGATCGGCATTGCGCGGCAGTCGAATTTCCAGCATCGGCGATTCAAGGCCGGATTGTCGCGACAAAAGATTTACGGCGTCCAGCTGACCAATATAGTCAATCGTTGCAGATGCAGCATCATGATCCTGATGATCTGCATGATCGTGATGTTCAGCATGGGGATCAGCCGCGACAGCAGGCTTATCAAGTGCCACCGAAACAGATGGCGTGATCCATCCGACAGCGGCACGGAAGTCATCAATCCGACCACCAGCCAGTTGCGACCAGGTCATACCCGTTGCCGAAAGAAAGACCAGTCCGACGGCGATCCAGATTCCTATCTGTCCGTGCAGGCGACGGGTGCGTAGGTGCTTGTTCTCATTCGCCTTTGCATTGCGCCGAACATCACGCTTCCACCACCAGAGCAGAACCCCGCCAAGTGCGGCGACCCACAACCAGGAAGCAGCAAGCTCGCTATAATAGCGCCCGAAATTGCCGAGCATGAGATTGCGATGCAGATAGTCAATCGACGCGCGCAACGGCAAAATACCGCTCGTTCCATAGACGACGAGATCGCCTTTGATCGCCAGCGTGATCGGATCAACGAAAATCGCTCGACTTTCCGATTCACCCAAACCCGGCTCGCTGAACATAATACGCGAGTTCCAGCCCGGACCGGTTGATGGCCGCATAGCAAAGAGCCTTGGTTCGTCACCGATAAAATCGCGCGCAGCCTTAACTTGATCCGCCAACGGCTGCACGGTCCCCAGAGAGGACGTGCGCAACTGGTCGCGATAGATCATATCTTCGAGTTGTGGCGTCAGCACGTAAAGCGTGCCCGTAATCGCTGCAATCAGAATGAACGGGCCCACAAACAGCCCGACATAAAAGTGCAGCCGTGTAATGAAAGCCTTCAAGCTTGAACTGGCAACGCGCGTTGCCTCAGCAGAACGGGACTTGGGCTTCGACAATACAGTATCTGTCATAGCTGCACCCCATATCGTGCAGCATCTGCGAATAAACGAATAGAAAACATTGGCATCTCCAGCCTATGTGAAACAGCCGGACGCCACGCGATCGCGCCTCACTTAGAATGCGCGAAAACTACGTAACGTCGGATTTGATTCATGCTTGAGCTGAAAATGCGGGCGGGCCTCTGGGAAGATGTGTTTCCGCAACATGATCCGGTGGACCAAGAACCGCAAGTCGCACGACATGGTGCGAGGGAATGAAAACGGCGTGATAGGCAAATGAAAGCGTCTGAGCCGCAAGACCTGTGCCTATGGCACACGCAGCCTGACAAAGCGTCGAGCAGCAGGACCGCGCCAGATCCTTGAGTGGCGCGTCGTCGCTCGTTCCCTGATTGTTATGGATCGAGCAGATGATTGCGGTTGGACCATTGGACCATGCAACCATCGAGGCCTGAGCATAGGATGTTACGATGCCCTGAAACAGAATGACGAGCGCAATTGAGGCCACCCAAAGGGCAGCTTCAAATTTATCGCCGATAATTCTGGCTTTAAGGCTCATAATCGCTCATCTCATCCCTTGGCGGGATTGTCACTGCGACAAATGCGAGAGCCGAGCACCAGAATCTGCTCTGAGCTATTTCCTGTTCAATTGGAGAACAGGAATGTTTGGTGAAACTCCAGACAACGGTTTACCCTTGGGATTGTCAGAGCAATCAAACTGATAAAGCTGCGGCGACTTTGCAGGCGGATACCAGGGAAAATCTTCCGATGCCGGCAGTTCTGGTTTAATGCGCCAAGCAGGCCGAGTAACAGTTTTGCTCAGAGCACCTGTTCCTTCTAACGGAACGATGTTGCAACTCACCACTCCTGCGAAAGCAGGGCTGCTAAAACCGCTCAAAATTGCAATAATTGAAATGATAAAAAGCTTTAAAGTTAAGCGCATGATCATTCTCCAAACAATCATACGCAATCTAAGTAGATTAACAGCTGGCGGTATCGCAAAGCTTCGCGACCCATTGATTGGGGTAGCAACTAATATTTCGAAGGAGGGTAAAGCTAAGCAAATAAACTGACGAACAAGTTTAAAATAAAAAAATAAAGGTAAAACAGCTAGTCTTAAAGTTTGCTAAGTCATTGAAAATGGTGAGCGCGCAGGGATTCGAACCCTGGACCTACTGATTAAAAGTCAGTATATCAAGTGTTATTTTTCAATGCTTTATAACCATGATGTGTCATTCATGTGCCAAACTATCATCACGCGAGAGTTTCCGCAATCCTGTCGAACGCGGCTTTATGATCGTCTGAGGGGAAGAGATGGCCATAGCGATTCATAGTGATTGCGTAGCTCGCATGACCGGCCAATGTCTGCACCGCTTTGGGTGTAAGGCCAGCCTCAATCCAAGTCGAAATAGCGAAGTGTCGAAGAGCGTGCCAGCCGATAGCTTCAACCTTTGCCAGCTCGATCGTCGGCTTCCAATCGCGTTTCATAAAATTGGTATGACGTACAAAGCCGCCCGTGCTGTCAGTGAAAACGAAGTCGTCAGGCGCGCTGTGCTTCGTTTCACCCTTCCAAGCTTTTAACTGCTCAAGCATCGCCTTCCCGATCGGGACAGTGCGACGACCAGCAGATGATTTCGTCGTGTCGAATTCACCGTACGCATCCACGCGCGTTTCGACCGAGACGAAGCCTTTTTTCAGATCGAGATGCACCCAACGTATCGCCCATTGCTCGGAAGCTCGCAGGCCTGACGAAGCAGCGAACCTGATTCGTAGCGCTAATTTGTCATCAGCTTTCTTAAGGATCTTAGCGAGAGCTGCCTTTGAAGGTGGCGTTACCTTATCTCCGGCCTCATCGCGCTTGCCAATAACTCGAACACCTTTGGCGACATTGACGCCCACCTTATCCGTCTCAACGCCATGTTTCAGAATACGACTCAGCGTTCCGAGAACACGCCGTGTCGTGACAACGCCGGCTGAAGCATCGCGCATTTCATTCCTAAGCTTTATCACGTCCGCCGTCGTCAGTTCCGACAGTGTTTTGGTTCCGATTCCTTTGGTGAAGCCAACAGCGCTTTCCTCTTTTGGATCAATCCAATTATCGATGTGCTGTTTTGTGGTGCGGAGATACGACTGAACAACGCTTTCACCACGTTTGTTGCGCTTCTCCATCTCCTCATAATAATCAACGCATACGTCAGCAACCGTCGTCTTTTGAGCTGCTTCTTTGTATGTCGCGGCACCTGTCGCAGTCACAAGGTCAGAAAGACGAGCTTCGGCTTCGCGTTTCTTTGCATACTGTTCTCGATGACGCTTCCCATGCCTGTCAGTGAAATCCAACTGCCAAGCTTCGTGTTTTCCGCTCGCGTTTTCCCACGAACGCTTCTTAATTTTAGCCAAAATGATCTCCTGATAATCGCGTCACATGATACCGCATGGCACACGCGGCTGCAATTTAACCAGGATTATTGACATCTCACAAAAACTAGAACATAACAAGAACATTGACGGGTGGCAATTCAACGATGGAGAGCGCCATGAATGGAGTTTCGGGAAACTACGACGCTGAGATAGATCTGGTACTAGCCTACCACAAGGGCGACGTTCGTGCGTCAATTGAAGCGCTTTTAAAAGACCGAGATTTCCTAGCGCGTGAAATTGAGCTTTCGCGCCTTGCTCTCACCCACGGCCAGCGTGGCAGTTCTTTCAAGAGGGCTGCGTGATGAAAACGTTCCAAGTTGCTCTTCCAGAAGCGTACGCACTGAAATGCGCTCGACGTGAAGTTCACCGAGATGCCGGCCGGCTTGGTGCTCGCCTACCTCACCGCATGGCACGCAAGTCGGGTATCGACTTCTGCGTATTCAGTTTTCCATCGGAAAGGCGAATGAGCGTCTTCATGGGGCGTCACGGCGGCAAGCCATTTGGTGATGGTAATTGGGAACGGACCGTCGTTCGGTAATCAGCATGCCCAGGCCTACGTCTTATGAGAAAATTGGCGAATTCACTTGCATAGCCGACCTGGAGCCGTGGGCTGTTCTCTGCGGCCTTTGCGCAAGGTGCGGCCATGTTCGAGACTTGAACATTGGTGAAATTAGCCGAAAAATCGGGCCCAATGAGTTTCTCAAAACTCAGCAATGGAAACTTAGATGCAGAGCTTGCACTGTGAAAGGGCAAAGTGAGTTCGTTGTTTTTAGAGCGCCGAGGTAAATATGTCCGGATATAAGTCTGAAAGCGGTGTCGCTGGAACAAGCATTAAAAGGTTTGAGCATTGGTGTGACGCGGACGGATGCGAAGCTTGGGGCACCTACGGATACAAAACCAAGTTTGGGCAGCTGTGGTTCTGCTACGAACACAAGCAGCAAGGTGAAGACGCGCTAGCTGGACGGAAGTGAAAGGCATGCCTGCCTCGAATTAACGAGGCAGACTTTAGACGTTTATCGTATATAAATGCCTTTGCCTCCACGAGGGATGGATGGGGAAAGCATTCTGCCTGGTCCGCCAGCGAATACCGGCCCAGATGCCTGATCCTGCTTGACGGTTTGCTTGATATCCGAGGACGGTGGAACAGCTGCGAATGCAGTCCCCGACGCCATGATTGATCCGATTGCTAAAATCGCAATGATTTTCATTATGCCCTCCTCTACTGGCCTCGCCAGCAATTCGCCTGAAACACAAATATGAACGCGCAGGCGTGTTGCGCCATCCAGATCCAGAGGACGGCAATTCCATTTAGAGCGCCATACGACATATGCCGTATTTCAACATAGCTGGACGGCGATAGATTGCGCGCTACCTCCCTTCGGCAGGAGGAGCGCATGTGCAATCTTTATAATATAACCACAACACATGAGGCCATGCGCCGTCTGTTTCCGAAGTTCGGAGATATAACGAACCGTGTTGATCCGCAGTTAGATGTCTATCCAGACTACCCAGCCCCGGTCCTGCGCAACATGGCAGATGGTGAGCACGAGCTTGCACATCTTCGGTGGGGAATGCCGACGCCGCCTATGTACGTGAAGGGCGAAGCTGACAGCGGCGTGACAAACATTCGTAACCTCACCTCCCCTCATTGGCGACGCTGGCAAGGCGTTGAAAGCCGCTGCGTTGTGCCAGCCACATCATTTTCCGAATATGGACAAGAGCCAGATCCAAAGACGAAACGTAAGCCGTTGCACTGGTTCGCTCTAAACGACGAAAAGTCGCTCTTTGCCTTTGCGGGCATCTGGACGACATGGAAGGGCGTGAGGAAGAAAAAAGAAGGGCCGGTCGAGGTCGATTTATTCGGCTTCCTGACCACCGAACCTAACGCCGTGGTTAAGCCAGTTCATCCCAAGGCAATGCCGGTCATTCTGCGCACCACTGAGGAAATAGATACCTGGTTACGTGCGCCATGGGATGAAGCGAAGGTAATGCAGAAGCCATTGCCGGATACCGACTTGATCGACCTGACACCGAGTAATGACAACAAGGAAGGGCAAGGAAGCCTGTTTTGATGGAATGATAGGAGCAAACCGATCCGAGCAATTAGTCACTCAGGCACATAAAGGTTGATATGCTACGCCTTAAGTATCAGTATGCACTTTCGCTCGTAAAAATGGACAGGAGACTTCCGCTATCCCGAGGAGGATAAGATGCCATTGTTTAGTCAATCCAGCAAAGTGTATGCCCCTGATGAACTGGAAGCGATGAGAGGTTGCTTCTCAATTGCCGCCATTATGTTGGAAGAAAGCGGCAGGGAATACGATGAAGCGCACTTAGCAGAGACTATCATCAAACTGTACGATGGTGGACTTAGAGATATGGAAAAGTGTGCGGAACTAGCTGCAAGGCTTGCAGAAAAGCATTCGAAAGAGTTTTTGAATATGGACTTAGATAACGCCAACTGGTCCAAAACAGGTTAATTAGCTAACTATTTTTTTAGTTTGGAACAAAGCTTTCTGCTGGACGTTTAGCCCGCGCCCTCCAGCTGAAAGCATGCTGATGCCTATCCATAGAGAACTAATTCACGCGGCCAAAAAGACCAAATCACTTAAAAACGTTCATCTGACTGAAGCAGGTCGAGCAATCGGCCTTGGGTTAGTAGAAATTCACGCTGCAGAGCATAATGCAGCAGACAAGTTCGATGAACTCTTAAGAAAGTTGGATGAGGTCGAGAAAAAAGAGAAATAATCCGCGTATGTGCGTGTAGACTTATGAGCTTTTTTCTCTTCCAAAACGAGATCATTTTGATAAAATTTTGCCGCGCTTCGTGACAGGAAGCTGGGTCCAGGCGAAGCGCAGCCCCGGCCACTCGATCACACCTCTCGTGCCGGGGCTTTTTGTTGTTGAGTTGGATATCTGCACCCTCGAATTCCGGCCAGTCGATATGCAATCGCGGCAAAACTGGCTATGGCATCGAACATAATCCCATTCGAACATTCATCGGCGCGTTTCCTAAGTGATATCTTAGCGATGATAACGCCAATTGACTCTCGAGCAGAATGAGAACATTATAAGAACATCCGAAGCGAAGACGAATTAGAAAGACTCATGGCAATTAAGTTTACGAACACCCCTGTCCGCCCAGTAGAGCCTAAAACAGGTAAAGCCAAAGGTTCGAAAAAAGCAGGTGGACCGTCGAACCGCGATAATTCCGATCTCGACAAAGATACCAACGGGAAGTGACCTAAATGGCTAATGCGCGTCTGATCGTGGTTGCTGCCTTTGATAAGAATGATGACGGTGAGCTCGTTCCTGCATTCGATCCCATGTCGTTTGAGACCGAAGGCCGCGCAATGAAAGCTGCGACAGGCCTCGAAGGTAAACATTCAGGGATTGTTGCCTGGAGCCGGGAAGCCGACCCAGATATTGGTGAATATGGACCTCCAGCCATTATTTTCCAATTTGGCGAGATCCCTGACATGGAATAACAAAGCGTATGAAACAGAAAACCCCGCCAAAGCGGGGTTAGTTTTATTCAGGCATCGCATCTCTGGCACGGTCCAACAGAGTTAAAATACACTTTTCAACGATAATTCTCTTTGATAAATTATCGCCGCGCCGCGTGGAGGAATACGGGTCATGCCCACGTGCGCAGCCCCGTGACGTTGGGAGACGTGCCGGGGCTTTTTATTGCAGGCAGCAATCATAAAAATATGATCAACTCGCCTAGGAACCTAAGGTTCGTCCGCATGTTTCTCTTGCGCAAACACCCCTAGGAGTAATGCAATGAAGAACGTTCTTATTGCTGCCGCTGCACTCACTATGATTTCAAGCGCTGCACTAGCGCAGGAGCCTCCTAAGCCACCTGCACCTCCATCTGCAGAAGCGCCGGGCACGCCACCACCACCTCCGCCACACAGAGGTCCGCCTCCTCCCGAAAAGTCAGCACACATTCGAGTTGAGGATAAGGGCTTCAAGGTAGATGTGAAATGCTCTGAGGATGAGTCAATGAATGACTGTGCTGAGATCGTTTACAAGTTGCTCGATCGCGTTGGCCCACCGAAAAAGTAACCTGATAATTTGACCTGCCTCGGTAGGGTTATTTTATTGCAAGGATACGAAAAACCCGCCCAGTGAATGATCTGAGCGGGTTTTTTTGGGTTTTCGCTGGCGGGAGGGATCGGTACGGATTGGATCAGCCAGCCAACTTAGTAAATGCTATCAGGGTTAACGTGTGGTTAAAACAACTTAGGTTGTAATTATAGCCGTGCGATTTTTGGCGCGCAGTTCGAGCGCCTTCAATCTCTCGGCAAAGAATATGATCTTATTCAGATCGTAAAGGCGGCTGGCTGCGTCTTTCTCGCCAAAACGATAGCAAGCCTTAAAGATGTTGCCGAGCGCAAAGGACATGCCTTTGTGCTCAATAAGGTCGTTTAGCTCGCTCGCGCCATCGGGCAGCTCATAATAGCTAGTTGAACCGCCGTCGGATTTGATTGGCGTCATACACCCTCCCTCACCTTACGCTTTGGCTCTTCGAAGCTCTCTGTCAGAGGCCCGCCAGCAAGCAATCCGCGCAACGCTGACAGCTTATCTTCCACAAGCGGTCGGAAGCGTCGCGCTGCAAAAGGCGGGTTTTCATAACCAAACTGCGGGCAAGTACCGCGATCGACACCCTTGAGACGAACGCCGATATAAGAGCCATGAATATAATGCTCAAAAGGTCCGATCCACTCGATCTCGTAAATCTCGCCTTCCTTCACCTCGAGGTATTGCTCAAAGCCAACGACTGAATCGATGCAGACCACTTTTTGCCCAACATGGAATTGGTTCATGCTGTCTCTCCTTCAATAATGGCTTCGGCAATAATGCCTCCTGCAATTCTATGTATATCCGACCACGCATCCTCATCGTCGAATACGCAGATCGCTATCGCAGCACATCGCTGCCTTTCTGCAAGGACGGCTGCTGCAATTCTCTCCTCGATGTGACGCTCAAGTTTAATTGCTGCAATATTTTCGCCCATCACGCCGCTGCCCTATTCTCAATGCTTCGGTACTCAACTGCCACATCGTGCTGCATCGCTCGATCGATGCCCATCTTCATTCCGCCGCTGATACCACGATCAGTGTAAACAACGCATTTCGTCGCCACGCTATACCAGGCAAGGCCTGCCTCTATCCCCAAGGACCGTTCATCGGGCTGCATATCGTCCAGCACTTGTGTGTGTAGCAAATGGCTAGCAATCGGTGCCTCGCCTCGCCGCAGGCTGTCTAAGAGGCACGCTCGTGCATATGCTATGTTGCCGTCCACGTCGCCGCTGTAAGGTGTTTCGATGATGATGAGGTCGGCAGGCTGCTCGACGGGCGGCCGAGTGTTTATGAAATATGTGTCTATCCAGATACCGTCGTCGCCTTTAGTGCCGAGTACGATTCCGTCAGCCCGCAGCGTAACGCGCGTGACAGGGCCTTCGTCGGGGCGCCCTTCAACAGCCGCTCGCGCGGCTTTGTCTTCAGCTTCTTCAAGCATGTTCTCTCCTCGTGTTGTGGTGAAACGCCGCTTGTTGGGCGGCGTGGTTGGTTAGTAGCCAAGGCCAGACATTATGAAGTGTTCAAATGCGGCTTCGTATTCCTCAGCCTCTTGCGTGCCGATGGCATACGGATTGTTGGCGATGAATTCAGACGGCAATCCCGAAATCGCCGCCTTTCCAAGCTGCCCCTCCGCTTCGCACCGTGCTGAATCCCAAATATCATCAGTATTCAAGCAACCCTCCTCTCGCTTGCCGCATTATCATTAGCCGCCGCATACTTCCCAGCGACCATTTCAGGCCGGAGAATATCGCGACCGACTTCACCGAACTGCTTGCTATAGGTTATTCGCTTTGCTGATCGGCCTGACAGCCACCCGCCGCCAGCTGCATAAGCGTCTGGTGCCGCGAGCGTTTCATGCTGCTCGACATACATCAGCGTGCCTTTTCTGGCATCGTCGCTGTGTCTGTGTCCTAGATGCACGTAGGCGTGAAGCGAGCGGCCAAACATTCCACGGAACATGCCAGCAATTGTGCCTTCGATATTCGTGACACCGCGCTTATGCCCGTGGTGATAGGCAAGCATCGTGCTGCCCCACTCGAAAGCGTAATAGAGCGAAGGTGAATTATCGACGGTGATGCGAGGCTCGTCTTCATACATTACGGCCAGCATTTCACGCAGCCATGCAGATGAGGCTGGGTCGTGGTTGCCCGACGCCATTACTACATGAACCCGCTCATGCTTCTGCAACAGCATATCAATTATGCGGCGGATCGTGCGGATCACAATGCGAATGACTTTCTGCAGGCGGCTATCCGCGTCCAGAACATGCTTGTGGGCAGGCGTGACACTTTCAAGTGCATCGTGATGCATCAGGTCGCCGAGCTGTGCCAGAATGGCCGTGTGAGCGTCAGGCGCTTGCGCTACAGCCGCAGAGAACCAATCAAGCAATAGCTGCTCGGCAATCCGCAGATCGTAATCGCTGCCAGTTTCCTCGCGCCAAGACATCATTCCAAAATGGTTGTCTGTGATTGTGAACTGATTAAGCAAATCCTCGCGACAGCCCTTCGGAGCAGGCATGATAGATACGCGCGGCAGGTCTTCTTTGAGCGCTTCGACCATGGCCGTGATTGCAGCCCGCTGCTGGTCGGCGTCCGCACGCTCCATGATGTGTTGCGTGACGATGCGGCCTTCGCTGTTAACGAGCGTCGTCTTGCCTTTAACGGCCAAACCGGCAGTCGCTTCATAAACAGGGCCAGCCTCTTTAGTCTGGCGCATGTAGGTGCCGTTAGGTGTCTCGGTCAGGCTTTTGATTGCATAACCGGGCAGCGTTTCCTTCGGGCCCATCAACCCGAGCTCAGCAGCGCGCTTAATACTGTCGTGGAATGCAGACTTCTTGACGCCACAAGCCGCAGCGGCCTTCGTTATCGTGCCGTGCTGCTGATAAGCAGCAACACGGCGGGTTAGTTCTTGGTTTGAAAGGCGCGTGTTCGCCCGCTGTCTGTCATTGGACATACAGTCTCCTCGTGTTGGTTGGTTTGCGGGTTGGTGGCCCGCAGTTTGTCATTGTGGTGGAAGTGAAAGAGGCGTCAAGTGTGACGGCGAGAATGATGCGAACGTAGTATTCTCGCCTTTAACCTATTGCCAACTCACAAGCTGTGGCTAACGGGCTTCAAATACATTCTTATAGATTGTACGCACCCCCGCTTGGTGTCATATCACTTATATACAACTAAAGCGGGCTATTTGAATGAACGTGATTGTTGGGCCCGTAGTGCCCTTACCAAAAGAAAAGCGTACAGTTTTCACCCGCAATGGTAAAGGTGATTTGGGCGTTGTATCTCCAGAAGCAGCTGAGGCAGCAGGAATACCTGCTGGAGTTATTAAACTTTTAAATGGAGTTGAGGGCAGAAACGGTGGATTTGGTTTGGCCCACATAGAAAGCAAGCAAAGGGTTGAACATTTTAAGAAGTTAGGTTTTGATGAAATTATTGATTTCGTTAGATTTGTAGCGGAAGAATACGACGAATTCGGCGTGCAAGATGACGGTAAGGTTGTATTCCAACGGCATAGAGACCAACTTATTCACCAAGTAATCTGTCTCTGGGATGAAGATCTAAAAATCTGGAGCGTGACTACAGCAATCGCCAAGCGAGCTGAACGAAACCTAAAAATATGTTGGAAAAGATAATTTAGTGAGGGCTGACAAGAGCGAACCTTGTCTAAGAGCTTGGTAACTCGTCCCGATTTGCGACCGTTTCAACGCTCATGTTCTTTCGAACACACCAAGAGCAGAAGGATCCAAACGCACACGGAGCCGCTCAACTGATTATGTAAGTAATGCTGTATGACGGGCCCGTCAAGTTAGTTTGTACATTTAAATGCCAACAGAACGTACATTCTTGTTCATTTCGTACACGTATCCTCTCACCCCCTGGCCCTAGTCGTCTTCTGCTCAAACACACGATCCATGCGCTCGGTGAGTCCATCAATGCGGTTTGCAACGCTTTCGATTGCGCGCATGATCTGCGACGTCTGTTCCTGCATCCCGGCCTTTGTCGCGAAGGTTTCGGCCGCGCGCAGTTTATAATCTGACAGCTCCTGCCGCGTTAGTGCGGCGAGCGCTGTGGCTGCGTCAGCTTTGGCGGCTGTTTCGTTTCTCGCGGCGTTTATCTTGCTGTCGACGTACTTCCAAAGGCCAAAGAAAAAGCCAAACAGCATCACGATGAAGCCGACAACGCCCATGATTTCAGGCCCGGTCATGCTTCGTTTCTCTCTAGATTAAACATAGTTAATGTGCCCCTTTGTGTTCGCTTAAGGTCTTTGCTGATATGATTGCGGCATGAGACAGGTGTCGAACAGTTTGATTGGCGAAATCTTCGGTGCGGTTCTGCGGGTTTTATGCATCGCGGTGCCGGTGGTTGTTGCATTGGCAGCTATAGTCTTCATTGTGAAGTACGAAGAAAGACGGGCGTTCGTGCCGAAAGAGCAAACCCCAGGAGTGACTGAGCCTTTGGGCAACTGAACTCAAGGCCGTACCCCGCACAGCTTTTCCATTTTCTCATTCTCGGCCAGAATCTGGCGTTTGGTTTCTGACGTGTCGTCATGGCTGGCATATATCGCCCGCGCCACGTCGCAATAGTTACCGCTTGTCGCGCATCCACTTAGCAAGCCGAGCGTCAACAGCGCTGTCATCAAGACGGCTGACTTCATTTTCTATCTTCCTTGCTTTGGTTGCGGATTGTGCGTCGCGCGCGGTCTGGACTGATTTGCTGTCAGACCGTCCTTTGAGATAAGCGCTGACAAGGACAGCAAGCGCCGCAGCGATTGCCACGGCGTAGCCTGTCATGCGTGCCTTTATGATTGCAAGCCACGTCACGCCGCCACCCTCTTCAGTTCGAGCCTTCCCGTATGCCACAGCCAGAAGCCGCCACCGATGGCGACGAGCACAAGCGCAACGGTTAGGAATGCCCACGGGTTCGACACGGCGCTGATAAGGCCGGTCAAAAACGTACCGCCACCTGCTGCGACAATGGTCTGCACCGTCTTATCTTTGAGCAACGGCACGTCGTCAGGATTGGCGTCATCAGGAGCAGCGGCTTTCATTTCCCGCGCAGCAATCAGACTGTCGAGGAAGTTGCGGTAATAGCCGGCGATCAGCGTGGCCTTGTCGGTGCCGTTGACGATGACACGCGCACCTTCCGGATCTGCTTTGCTTTTACCGAAAAAGTCACTCAGCTTGCGGCCCGTGAACTTGCCCAACACCATGCCTTCAAAGAGGATGCGGATTGCCGTGGCTAACTCCAGCGCCTTCTCTGGTGCATCGGCAATGCCGAACTTTTTGTAATTGTCTTCGCCAGTGATCTGAGGCAGGCCGCGTCCGCGATAAGTCCAGCCGTCGTTAACGCTGTCGTTACCCATGCGACCGCCGTAGACCTTATTCGCAAGGGCCTGCGGATTCTTCACAAACGGCTGGGCTGCCGCGATCGACGAAAAACGCTTCGGCCATGTCTTTCGAATTTGCGCCGCACTGGTGTAACTCAGATTTTCGACAACAGGCTGCATCTTGCCGCCTGTCTCATGAAAGACCGTTGCAAGAATATAAGCAATCTGCTCGTCGGGTAGATTGCGGCGCTCGGCTTCGGCCAAGATAGCCGATGTGCCATCAACCTGAGCCTGGCTCAAACGGCCGCCAAAAGGCGCGCGCCTCGCATACGCGAAGAACGTTGTTTTGTTCATTTGTTGTCCTTGGAATTGTATATGCGGATGGCACGCAGTTTTGGTACGGCCCTCGGCAGGAAATGCACCTAACTGTACGGTGTCGTACATTGATTAGGCGTGGATTTATGAGATGATGAGGTGGCGCAAAGACGGTCTGCCAAATACTGCTGAGCGCAAAGCTCCGACTTGATCCCTCTCGTCGGGGCTTTTTTATTGCTCGGCCATCAACTTCTGGGTGTGGTTTCGTTCGCTGCACGACTTGTGCACTTCAACTGCAAACTGTAGCATCGTCTTTTGTATCAGGAGGGGATCATGGACTGGATCAGCGTTATCAATATGGCCTTGGCAATATCGATGGCAGGGTTCGGCCTACTATGTCTCGTGATTTTGTGGGTACAGCGAGATTGAAACTATCACCTCTCTGTACGCTACCGTTCATTGCATTGCAGAACTTTTATGAGAAGATGCTAATGCATAAGGACGTCACCGCAGACAGGTCGTATGCAGAGCCTCAGCTCGGTAGTGATACCCACGAGCTGGGGCTTTTTACTTTTCAACTCTTGACGTTGAGAGAATGAACGCTAATTTTCCATCTGTTCACAGCATCACAGCCCCCGCTTGAATGCAAAGTGAGTAACCCCAGTTGGTTCCCTCCGGCTGGGGTTTTTAGTATCGAACGCTTGACGCTGAGATGTGCGACACTAGATCTTTGTTATTCACCGGATCGAAGCATTGCTCGAGTTGCACCAGTGAGTAACCCCGGTTCATGGCTGCCCGCCTGCCGGGGTTAGCCCCAGAGATTTCAAGCGCCTCTGGGGCTTTTCTTTTTGTATAGCGTTGCTAATTTAGAGGCTGCGTTCAACGGGTCCTGATAATTGCTTTTGAACGCAACCCCGGCATGGTTGTGCGATCCTGCCGGGGTTTTCTTTTCAGATAAGTTTGCTAATCTTTTCACGCACACCGTTTTTTTGCGTTTGAATGGTGCGGCACCCCGGTGCATCGAGTGGAAGCGCCGGGGTTTTTCGTTTCGATGTTAAAGAATTAGTGATGCGATGCGCGCTGGCAAAGCGACAGCAGCTGACTTACCTTATAATTGGTACGCAGTGAAAACCCCTCCAGGTCCATCAAAGTGTACTACCCCGACCGAACTCAACACCGGTCGGGGTTTTCTTTTCCGCGTTATTTGTTATTGAGATTTTGCGCTGAGATTGTCCGCAAGCTGTCTTGGTGCAGCCCCGGCTCGTGCTTCCTTCATTCAACACGCCGGGGCTTTTCTTTTGGCATTATTATGAGATTATGAAGCCGCACCAAAGGCCGCCCGTCATAGTTGCCGGAGGTGCAGCCCCGGATTTGACCTACCGTCGTTCGGGGTTTTCTTTTTGTGGTAGCCTTGTTATTCTGTTCGAGCGTTGGTGAATATCAGACCTTCAGCGCACTAAGCCCCGGTATGGTCGCAATACGTGCCGGGGTTTTCTTTGTTTTGGTGCCAGTGTAAATTCTACTGGCGCAGGTCAATATAGAGACGTGACTATCGAACTGCGTAGCCCCGGCAGATGGGGGTCTGTTGGGGCTTTTATTCCGCCGGAAGTTCAGCTGAGATCGGCTCAAGCAGTAGTTATAAATTCCGGCCATTCGAAAGTGGGAAGTTCTGCCAAGAAATCTTCGACGCTTGGCTGATCACGTTCCGCCTTTTGCACCTTGTCCAATTCGGCCAGTGCATAGACCCAGACAGCATCACGCCACCCGACGAAGGCTTGGGCTTCCGCGGCCCACTGTTCAATTGTCGAGTTCACGTAGCTCGCCAAGGTCGCGCCGCTGTCGTACTGGCGTTCACTGGCCTTGGCGTCGATCATCGACTGAATTTCGAGGCGGTAAATGTCAACCGGGTTAAGGCCAGGGTGTTTAGTGACAGGTTCCCCATCTTCAACAGGAACCGTCTTCATCGGCGGCTCAATACCGAATGCTTGATAATGCATCGGCAGACCTTTTTTTCCTAAACCTGACAAATCTGGAATTTGTTGGGTTACCGACATTATGCATCCTCCTTGTCAAATTCTGGAATGAACCGGCCTTCGCTGTCGGTATTCGGATCAAGATCAGATCGCACAAAGGCATCATTACGACGCCCAGTCACCATCCAAGCAATCGTTGCAGTGCTGTGCTCATCTTCACAGACGATAGTGAACTTGCCGCTTTCGGCTGGCGCTTCCACCCAAACTCGGTCAGGTCCATATTGGTTTTGAAGTGAAGTAACCATCACGTCAGAATTCAGCGCTGCAAATGTACCGTCGGTCATGCCAAACGCCGCGTCGATATCGATGATCATCCGACCATCAACAAGATCGACCATACCGCGATAGATGTTGACGTATTCCGTGCTTTCAACAAAGCCGTGACGCAGGTTCTTATTGAAGGGGTCAAGAGGATGATCGATTAAAAAGGTTCCACCAGCTTTTGAAAGAGTACCGACAATGTTGAAATTACCAGCTTGCGTGAGCGTCGCTCTTACACCGGAAAACGTATGGGCGAATTTCAATCCATTGTCTGCAACACCACCCCCGTGATCAAAAAAGATATAAAAGCCATAGTTGGCAGTATTTCCATTGAATAATCTTATTGTTGTTCCTGAAGTCTCATTGACTTTCATGGTAATACTACCAGAAAGCTGACCTCCAGATTTGCTGTACTTATCATCCAAAGCGGTCTGTGTGGCTGTACTTACTGGCTTGTTGGCATCTGAAGTATTATTGACGTTTCCCAAGCCTACCGTAGCAGCGTTGAGCGTTTGTAAAGTGCCATCAGCCCGGACATACTGTGCACTTGTCCCATTGGCTAAAGCTAACAATGCGCGGCCAAGTGTTCCGAGATCTATCTGTTGAGCATTGCCGCTGCCGTCAGTAGCGAGAGCTTTGTTTGCAGCCAGCGTTAAAGCGGCGATTTGACCAAGGCTTCCAGTAGGGTCTTGGATGCCGAAGCCTGATGTTGGCTTCAGCTCATACTGCCCAGCTGCATTGCCAACTGGTGTTTTGCCATCCTCGACGCCAAGTTCAGCAAGATTTGCCAGGACGCCGTTACCGAGAAGTTCGATAAGGTTTGTAGACTTCCCTGCAAATCTCGCACCATCTGGCAAAAAGCGCATGCGGTACGCGAATGTTCCGCTCTGTCCCGGCCAAGGCTCAACGAACTGACCCGCTACATTGCTGTCGATGGGATTGCCGAATTCGCTTGTTCCTTTGATGATCGCTGTGAAGCCCTGCAATTGCACAGTATCACCCTCGCGAAATCCCATCGTTCGCCAAAGCGTATTGGTGCCGGTAAAATTGACGTCACCTTGTGTGACGGTAATCGTTCCGGACACGTAATCAGGTAAAACGGCCATAGATTTGCCTCCCCATGCAAAAGCACGGTCTGGTTAGTCAGATTGTTTGATTGAGACGTTCAGCGTTTCCAGACGAGCGATTTCAGATTTCCTGAACCGCTCAAGTTCGTTCCGCTCTGGTTGTTGGTCTTTCTGACCTGATAGGTATTGTTTCCACGAACAGCACTGCTATCAATAGCCGCCGTGTTGATGGATACAGCTGTACTCTGACCAGTGGTGAGACCATAGCTGAACTGTCGAATGACAGCCCCTGTAGTGGTATTGATCAACCAGATCGTAGTTGTTGACTGTGTCGAACCACCGATAATGCTCAACGATGCATTGATGAACCAATCCAGCAAAATCGTGTTGCCTTGCGGGCTATTGATCACGAATGAGCTTAGGGTAACGTCATTGGCTGACGTGTTGATATTATACGACGTGTCAGTCGTCGCCGTCACAGCGTTGAAGTCTAGATTGCTTGTTCCGACAATCAGATTGTTGATCACGGCATTCTGAATTTGCGCCCACTCGATCGAGACATTAACGATCTTCGCCCAGTCCATGACGAAGCCTTCGCCATACATGACGTTGTTCTGAATGACGAAGGGGTGAAAGAACTCCGCGCCGTTGGTGAAAACAATCTGTGCAGCCATCAGCGCTATGCGAGCTTGTGTACTGTTCACGTCCAGAAAAAGCCCTGCGCTCTTCCAGTCGCCAACTGTCCCGCCTTCGACTTGCATTCCGATACGAGAATTCCAGCCAGACGGCGCAACCGAGCTTGCCATTCTGAATGTCGCATTTGCGCTGACATTGTTCACAACAGTCGTGAGGCTGGTGATTGCCGTTGCTTGAGCTTCAACCTCATCTTCAACACCATCAACTCTGGCCTGAAGAAGTTGAACGATGCTAGCGCCGGTATTATCCCAGAGCTGCGCATTGATGCGTATAAGCTGCTGACCTATTGCACTGTTTGGACCAGTTGCGACGAGGATGTCTTCTTGCCAGCTCGCCTGCGCACCGTTGAACGTGCTGGTAAGCTGACGGCTTAAGCGCTGGATATCTGCATAGTTCGCATTGTGGTTGTCAGATGTCGTTGTTGCGAGTTCTTCCGCCTGACGGATGATTTCGCGCATCTGCGGACCAATCCAGCCGAGATAGCCTTTCAGGTCATCCGCCAGCCCATCATAATCGATGGGATTACCGTTATTCGCATTAAGTGTACGAAATGGTGTTGCCGCAGACCAAGCCACAGAGCGCCCGTTGTCAACACGAAGTCGGGTTCGAACAAACCAGTCCGTGAGCGATGTCAGCCCTTCAACAATCGGCACATTGATAACATCCCAGGTCACAAACTTCCTGAAGACCTGAGAGGGATCATTGGCAGGCCAATATTCAATATCGACGCCAACCACTGAAATATCATCAATCGGATCCCAGAGAAGACGTGCGCCCGGAAGCTCCCCGCCTCCATCCGCCTTAACGATAATCGGCAGAACATCGAAATTTTGGACCTCAGCAAGATAGTGAGGCGGAGGAACAACCACGATATTCGGAGGGTTGGTTTCATACGCTGTCGGATCGAAAACGCCGTTGCTGATCTGCTGCAACGCAATTGAGATATCACGCGCACCATCGGTATTAATGCCGCCGAGCTGGCGCGTGAGAACCTGAAACGTCCTGTCGCCATACTTCGCGCTGTTCCAACGAAGCCACCGCCCTTCCTTGATCATATCAAGAAACTTCGGATGAACGGTAATCTCGGCAGACGCCTGATAGCGAGCGCCCCGAATGGCAATATCTGCGAGACGGTCAACCTGCTTAGGATCGGTGACAGCACCATACGGGATAGCACTGGCAAGCGTTTCGCGGTCTTCTGCTAAAGCGCCTGTGTCGATGCGAGTTGCGGCGTCTTTCGTTTCATAGAAATCCTCTGCTGAGATATAAGATGCAGCGACCGTATTGATCAGTTCAGTCCGCTTTCTCTTTACGCTCATGCGGAGCGGTGCGCCTTTCTTGACATCATTGTCTGTAATGGTCGCCACGATAGCTTGTGGCGCGCCAGCAATCGGGAACTCACCATCCACACGCTCTACCCAAGAACCGCACATCGCTTCCAGAATTGGCGTGAGGTTCGCATCGTGGTTGGCACCGGGACCGTCTTTTGCGATTGCGTTTGACCGATAGCGTTTCGTGTTGTCGGACATCACTTCGTCGCAGATGTTCGCAGCTTGCGTATATTCTGCCAAAGGTAGTCGGCTTGCGCGAACGGCTTTGCCAACCATGCGCTGAGAACCATTGAAGAAGCCGCGTTCTAGGTTGTAAATTTGAACCGCGGGATTATCGCTGTATTCCCAAGTGTTCTGATTATCCCAGCGGTGAGGACCAGAACCGCCCATCGTGCTGTCTTTCCGCCAATCATAAAGAGGAGCGCCGACGACTTCGAACAGCAACTTTGCCGGAGAAGTGAGGCCATCGCCGTTCTTGCGCAGTTCGGAGAAAACAATCGCATAAGCAACGCCTGCGCCACGGTGGTTAGCGGTCCAACGGCCAGCGGGACGCGCACGATTAATCAGTGTCGCATCGGCCTGCTGATCCATAGTGCCGTAGTAAAATTTGACGCGCAAGTTGTCATGGTCATCGCCACTCGTGCCTTCGTTCGGAACCAGCCAATAACCATCAGCATCTTGTTCTGCCAGCACGCGCCATGCGCCGTTGTATCGAACACGCGGAACGGCTGTGATGCGAAAGCTCGCAAGAGCAAAAACGTCCTGGATAAGCCGGCCACCAGAGCCATAACTATTCCGGTAGATATGATGCCCTTCAATGCCGCATGTACCGAGAATGACTGAGCGCGGAATGTTCGCGCCATATTGAGTTTCCAGCTCGGATGCACGGCTTTGTGTCTTTGGCGGGAAAAGGGCGTTGACCGCATATTTCAGCGCAATGCCGAAAGCTGTTTGTGCGATACCAGCAAGAATTGGACTAGCCGCAGCCCAAGCTGCCACGCTCGAGACAATTCCGCCGATCCAAGCAGCGACAGGCGCAAGAAATGGCATGAGATAAACCTTGCAAATGAATGCAACAAAGCTGGCCCGCAACTAGTGCGAGCCTTGGTCATTGCAAATTGTCGGTGCTGTTATTCGCCTACGGCGTAGGCTTGCTCGATTTCCGTAACCGGAAAAAATGTCAGCCCGTGAGGCTGTTTGACTGCAAAGCCAGAGCTGCAAATGAAACCGGCAACATACTCACCGTTCATTTTCATGACGCCAACGTCGCCACGGCGCGCCGAGAGGCGATTGACAGGCTCAAGGCCAAGATAGGTCTCGAACACATCTTTGACGTTCTCGCAGCCGTTCTGGCGCATCTTACGCGCAGCACCTGCCTCAGTCTGATACTTCCCGCGAAACTTCGAGAGTGGATCAATCCCAGTAACCGCCTTGATCGCATCGGCCGCAGACATCAGGCAGTCAGATGTTCCCCATTCTGGCAAAATGTTTACATGCTGAGAGGCAAGATCTTCAACCGCCCGGTCCCAACCAGGCACCCTAGCCAAATTTGATTTTGAAGAATTCATTTTTGATCCTTGCTGCATATTCGAAGAACATGTCGCCCGGTGCAACGAGTTGCTGATCCTCATGCGATGCATATCGATACCCTTCACGGAAGTTATCGACTGCGCCGGTTTCAATATGCCCCTCCAGCCAGACTTCGTCGCCTTCCTCGCGATGATCAATGACATCCACATAGCCGTAGAAGGTCGCCTCAGCGTGAAGAAAGGCATTGTTGTCCGGGTCAAAGTAGAAGTCGTAAAATGTGACAGGACGGTTTTTGTAATCTTCCTGTTCGATCAAACCGAGCTTGTCCGGTGTTAGGCCAAAGTCAGCCTTTGCGGGCAGCTTCATTGTGATCGGCTGTGCCGCTGTTCCAAGCGCATAGACAGGTTCGTCAATATCAATCAGCGTATTACCGTGATAGGTCAAACCGCCATAATCGATACTGCCCTTGCCCGCGAAGAAGCCATATGTGCCAGTGCCAAACTCGAATTTGACGGCAGAAGCGATCTTGCCTCTGCCCTCGTTTAGAAGCTGCTGAAGACGTGCTGGAAAGGCCATGAAGCCTCCGAATAGGGTTGTAATTTCTCAATCGTAGTAAGATTAAAGGGGGGTGGCAGAAAATCGGAGATGACCCACATGCGCTCACTATTGGTGGCTATGATTACTTTCATTCCTATGGCTGCGATGGCAGAGGTCTATAATAATGTCGTACCAAGTAATAGTATGTATCCGACTTTGATAATGGGCGACCTTATTGGATCCAGCACTTACCTTGAGGATGAATCTGTCAAGCGGGGCGATATTATCATCAGCACGAAAAATACGAATGATACACGCACTATCTTTGTACATCGGGTTATTGGCCTGCCCGGTGAGAAAATTCAGATAAAGAAAGGTGTTGTTTACATCGACGATCAACCTCTTAAGTTGGTGAAGATTGACAACCTTCCCGATATCAACTGCCCGGTTGACGTGTTTGGTACGGAACAAAGTTGCACTTTCTTTCGTGAGTTCGCGCCAAATAATTCCGAAAGCCATATCGTTGTAAGCCAGAATGATGACTCACTTGGCGATAACACAGAGGTCTTTCATGTCCCGGGGAACCACTATTTTATGATGGGCGATAACAGAGATAATTCAGACGATAGCCGCTTCACGTCAGGACCGTTACCGAAGGATAAAATCCTCGGAAAAGTACGTATGATTTATCACAGTGAAACACCGGGCGACAAAAATGAACGCTTCAAAGGTTTCCCGCGGCTGAAATAGGCTCAACTTCAGTCAGGATCGCCATTCTTTTTGTTATCGGCTTATATGGCAGCCTAACAAAAAGGGAGGCTTGATATGAAGGAATATCCGAAAGATACGCCACACGAACTGCGAGTTCGGCTCTCAATCGGCTCGGAGTATTACACCACCTCTATGATAATCGCCCTGCTAATTGAGAAGGGTATTTTTGGCTCAGCCGATGTGCAGAAGATAATAGACAAAGCTCCTGCAGAAGTTTCAGAGTTAGTAGCTCTTCGGCTGAAGCCATTTCAGAAGTGAAACAACGTTCTGGCTGATCTGGTCAAAAAAACCATAAACTGGCGGATTGATGTCCGCCTTTTTGTTCTTTTCCATTGTTTTCTCCAATCTTGGAAGTTTTAATCATCTTGCAGGGCATTACCCGGGAGGAAAGTATGAGTGACAAGATTAAAGCCGAGCACCTCTATCTGAGGTTTGCTCTGTCGGAGGCCCTGAGGGTGATCAACAAAGAACGAGGAGCTGAATATGTCGATCAAATGATCGAAGCGATCTTCCGAGCCAACAATGTACAAGAGATTATGTTGAGCGCTTTCGACAAGATGCCGCCAAACGATATCGACTTCAATGGCCGCGCTGCGGTGCTTAGAGCACTGGGAGCAGCAAAAGAATATCCTGAGCCTCTTGTCTAACGGACCCACCACATTCGTGCGATAACTTCACCCTCCCGTATTCTCTGGACTTCAGTTTGACGCTGAGTGTTTTCAGCATGGTAATCATCAGTGTCCGAGCAAGCGATGTAAATTTCGTCACTGTCAAGAACAGTCACTCCGTCCTTCATCCACGTCCGAGTTGCTTCGTGCAACGGCTCTGTCATTTCGGAACCTCCACTAGTTGGAAGGTTGCCTCGGGGAATTTACCCTCCGCAATGCTCCAACTGCCCGGCATTAGACGCATGTTCATGATCGGATTTTTCAATCGCACCACTGAACCTGTCGTGATGTAGGAAGGCAGAAAGGGCTCGATCCGAACCTGCAAGTTTGTTGTGACTGCTGTCGCATCGGCAGCGACTCGAACGATCAGGTTATAATCGCCATTCGACAACCCTATCAGATCACCCGCTTTCAGCTTTAATCCGACAACGATAGTTCCGAGGGTAATTGTATTGCCGTTGATGGCTGTGAGTGTCGGATTGCCAATGATTGCTGGATTATTTGGATCGCCCCAATAAGCCTGCGGAATGCAAACGTGCTTGGGCGTGTAATGCACTGTCACCTGTCCACCCCGGCAGCGATCAATAAATGCCTCAAGCCGATTTCGGTCAGCATTGGACATCTTGATGACCTTTGCAGTCCACGTCCAAAAGGGATCACCATTCTCGATAAATGCTATCGCCCGCTCGCCATATTTTGACATGGAAACCGAACGATTGAGTACAGGGAATGTCACTTCATATCGAAGACCAGATGGGAGAAGTTCAGCCATTACTTTGCCATTCCTCTCGAACTAACCTGACGAAGATCCCTTGCCGTTCTCACGGTGCTTCCCTTTTCGTATGTCACAAGACCTTGCTTGACTGATCTCTGTGAAATACGCTCAACCTCGGCTTGCCAATTTCCGTCGCGATCCATGAAAACACGCACGTCAGCAATTCCGCCCGCCTGCGCTTGATGGAATGCAGAAGAGGACCGGAGAATGGACATTGAGGGCGCACGTAGTGTCGCCATCCCTCCGGTTGCAAGTGCCAAAGACTGCCCTTTGTTGATACGTTCAAGCAATGATCTGTTCTGCTTGGTCGCTTTGGCGTTAACAACAAACTCACCGTCAGATAGACGCGCTGGAATACTGTCTGTACGAGGTCCACCGGGGCCACGGATCAAGCCGCCTGTCGCCGCTTTGACGCCACCGCCGTCAGCAAAGCCGATAGATTTCATAATGCCAGTGAGCCATCCACCAGACGACGAGGCTCCGTTGAATAGTTTGTCGAATGCGCTATTCAGGATCATTTCTGCAAGTTTACTGAGAATGCCTTTAAGTGCATCCTGAAGGCTGTTAGCTCCGGTGATTGCGCCCACGAAACCGGACTTTATCGTATCGGCAAACTCAGCAGCCGCATGTTCAGCCCTATCCTGCGCCTCTTGTATCTTGCGCAGTTCGTCAGCCTGACGCGCATACGCCTCAGAAACTGCATCGATCTTTGTGACCTGATCAGACGAAAGCTTGATGCTCGAAAGGTCAGTTTGCCCCTTCTTTATCGCTTCATCTCTGAGTTTAGCTAGTGCTGCCTGCTCCAATTCAAGGGATATACGCCGCTTTTCCTGCTCTTGGTAAGACAATCCAGCCATCTGTGCTTCGGCCTGAAGCGCGGACGTCCTATCTTTTACAGCTTGAATATCGGAATCAATCTTTTGATCCGTGGACTTTTGGACCGCCTTCTCTTTCTTCGGCTTTTTGCCTTCAGCTGTGCGGCTTTCCTGTGCTGCAATATTGGCTTTCGCGATGCGGTTAATCGCATCTTCTTCAAGAGCAATTCCGTCTCTAGTTGCTGCGTCGCGAACTTTCTGCCGCTCCATTTCGAGCGTGTGTTCTTTCTTGCTAAGAGCAGCTAGGCGGAGCTGGTCGCGTTCATACTCATTCGCAGCTTCGCGCTGCATGATGTATGGATCCTTGGCTGAACGCGTTGAGCGATCTTCGATGACCGCACGAGCGCCAGACACAGCAGCTAGGTCAGCTGCAGCGCCACGCGCAGCGCTAGAAACCATAGCCAAACGATCAAGGATCGGGCCAATTGCGTCCGCAACTTCCTGAAAGTTGTAGTCAGCGTTCGCCATAGCGAACAACGATTGTTTGGCATCTTCTGCCGAAACAGTGCCTTCGTTTACTCCATCACGAAGACGAGCCAATTCACCATACTGCTCTGGAGTGATGAGGCTCATCGACGACACTTGAGCAAAAGAGGCCAACATGTTGACCGCAGCTTCTGTTGCGTCTTCAAGTTCCTTCTTGGCGGCCTCAACTTCTTTCGTCAGCGAGTTTTCTGCATAAGCATTGTTACTATTGGCCGCCGCTTCTACAGCCTGACCCGAAGCCTTAGCAGCCTCTTCAACCTTCTTTAGCCGCTCAGCAAATAGCGTGGCTCCCTGGCTCGATTCGCCGACTGTTGAATTGTAGAGAATAAGCGACGAAACAACCGCGCCACCAATGACCATGCCTACAGGTCCAGCAGCGGCACCAAGGCCACCGAAGGCTGTAGCCAAACCGCCCATTGTGCTTGCAGCAGCTAAAGCTTGCCTGAACTGGCCAAGAGCCACGCCAGCGGTCCCGAGCGTACGGATCATGCCAAGGAGCGATCTACCAACCAAAGCACCCGCAATTACCGCGGCAACCTGCAAAGCGCCATCTGCGATCTTGTCGAAGTTGTCAGCAATCATGACCAGTGCTTCGGAAATCTTCGCAGATACGCCAGCTGCGCTGTCAGCATTGCCAACGTACTGGAGAAGAGCATTATTCAGAAGTGTAAAGCCGTCGCCGATCGTGGCAGGCATGTCGGCGGCTTCCTTACGAAGCGTTTCCATCTGACTCGAGAGGCCGCGAACAATGTCGTTACCAGTGATCTTGCCCTGCGAGCCAAGCTTGCGCAGGCCGCCAACTGTCGTATCAAGTCCAGCTGCCAACGCTTCCGCAACGCGGCCACCGGATTCAATCACGGTATTGAGGTTATCGCCCTGCAACTTACCAGTCGCCATAGCTTTAGCGAGCGCATCAATAACTCGTGCAGCTCGATCGCCCTTGGCTCCTGACACCACGAGAGCGTTGTTTAAAGCCTCGGTGTAGTTCAGAGATTCATCAGTATTGTAGCCGAGCTCACGAAGGGCTGTGGCATTAGAGAGATAGCTTTCAGCAGTCTGTGAAAGATCCGAATAGGTACGGCGAGCCATCTCACCGAGACGCCCCATCACCTCCGTGCCCTTATCGATCGATCCTGCGGCAAGGTTGACGCGGGACGTCATATCCGTCCACGTATCAGTCATCTTGCGAAGCTGATCGACACCCAGCGCGGCGCCTATTCCGGCGAGCGGTGCCGTAAGTCCACTAAATGAGCGTGTGAAAATACTATCCAGATTCTTGTTCATCTGGCGGGCGCGACGTTCAATCGCGTTAAATTGGCGATTAGAAACATCGTTGGCGCGAGCCAGGCTTTTTTCAAATGACTTGAAGTCAGCAGAAAGCTGAACAACCAGACTTTCGAGGTCGGTTCTTGCCATACTCAACGATGTCCTGATAAGAAAAAGCCCGCACGAATGCGAGCTTGGGGAGCCTGATGAAATTATTGATTGGTGCAGCCTGCATCGCGATTATAGCGTTCGTCGGCTACTATTTTTGGAATGAATATCGTGGTGCGCAGTATGTTGCCGCAGCGCGTTCAGCTAGCGCAGAGCAAGCGCTTAGGGACTACGAGGCCGATTGCGATGTTTGGGTAAAAGCCCTGAATTCTTGGAAGAAAGGCAGCCCCGACGGTCGCGCTGATAGCTTTGCCAAAGCCCGAGGCGAAGTTGACCGGTGTCTAAACTTCACAGTCGGACGGCCTTGGCATGACAAAAACATCGGCGTAAAGTATTGGTAAGGGCCAGCATCACCCAGCCTTAATCCAATCCCAAAGATCGTCTTTCTCGGTTTCTGAAAGCTTACCGGGCTCGTCTGGCGTATTCGCTTTGATGTAACCATCAAGCGCAGCCATGTATTGCCACATAGACATTTTCCCAACGTCTTGCGGCGTAAATCCTAGGACTGCACCGTTTCCGTAGATTGCGGCAAATCTGATCTTTCCATTGGGGAGACTGTCGAGTTGTTCCCCTCCTGACTTGCCGCCCCCGGCTCCCCCAATGGCTCGTCAGGCGCTCCCTGAAGGGCGGTTTGCAAAATAGCTATCGCAAATAAGAGATTCTCAGCCAAATCAGACACACGCTCTTTGACGTATCTCTGAACCAGCTTTGTGGCTTCAGGCGGCTTCAAACCGCCACCGATGAGCCCCTGCCTGATAACATCAGCAATCTCACCAGACCGGCATTGCTTGTTGTGAAGCCGCTCAAGAATAACCCAGGGGCCCGCATCGCAGGCCTCCTGAAGTGCTTCGAGTTCGCTCCACCCAAGGCGGAAGGTGTAATCATCATCCGCCCAGGTTAGTTCGATCGATGCGTCACGGCTCATTATGGTGTAGCCGGGGTAGACGTACGAACCATAACACCGTCAGACTGCAAGCTGACATTCAGCGTTGCGCGCTGGCCGTTGGTTGCGCCCGCCTCAATGCTTTCAACATGCATGAAGCCGGTCCACGTAATGGTTTTTGCAGGGAATTCCCACTCTACCTTCACTGGAATGGATTCGAGACTGTCGACCGCATCTAGCCAAACATCGACGCTTTCAGCGGCAAGTACGCCTTCACCACTGATACTCATCGAAAGGCTGGTTGCATCTCGCCCAACCCAATCGACCTTATCAGGATCGGTACAGTCAGGAACATTGACCTCTTCGAGGCCCTTGTTGATTGTAATAGACCGCTGCGTGAAGCCGCATGGGTTTTCGTATACAATTGGGTCGGCATCGTTGCCGATAAGGACGCGGAATTTGCCGCCCTTGATAGTCGTTGCTTGAGCCAATGCGGCCTCCAACAAAAAAGACCGCCTATGGCGACCTTACAACAGAATAAGTGGTGAAATCCGACTGTGCGGGCTACGGCGTCTCAATCACGGCCGTGTACTGGAGTGACGCCTGATTGACGCCGGGAGCGCGGATATAGTCGGTGCGCCAAGGGTCGAATGTGACGAGAGCGTTTACCGTAAGTGGGGGTTCCCATCGTCTAAGTGCCTTGGTGACAGCGTCGGCGATTTGCCGAACCTGTTTTTGGCTTGGAAGAGACGACCAGCAATTAATTTGAAAAGTGACGTCAACCGCATCAACGCAATCGGCACTGTCATCAGAAGATGAAGCGCTGCCGAATGAAACATACGGGTACGTTGCGGCCGGTATGTTGCCATTCGGATCTGCGGGAGGGTTGTCATAGACCTTGTCCGTGCCGATTAGCGTTGTCAGCGCGGCATTCTGCGATAACCTCGCATAGATCGCGGTTTGAAGTTCCCATACAGGGTCCATCCATCAGCCTCCTGCGGCTACTGTTTTCGCTGCTTTGGTGATGGCTCGACGAATACGGCGTTTTGTTTCTTTATCTTTGGCCCGCCACGTCACGTAGAAGAATGGCTGCTTTCCCTGACCGGGATTCTTTGTGCCTGGAAACATGCCTTTATTGGCAAATCCTACGGTGCCGAACTCAACCCAGCGCGCGTAGTAAGCTTCTTTGTTGCCTGCATAGATCGTGATCGTCCAATCAGCTGCAAGGCTAGCTTCGACTGTCGCGATCACCATGCTGCCTTTTGGAGCTTTACCCCACGTCCAGCCTATGCTTTCCCGTAGTGCTCCGTCATCTTCAGCAACACGACGTTTCATCATGTCGACGATACCGTCGGCACCTTGCTCCATAGCCCCGCGAACCATGTCGCGAGCGACTTTCGGCAAGCGCTTGAACTTCTGTTCGAGTTTAGCAAGCCCCAGAATACGAGCACCGATAGCCATCAGCCACCGCCCTGCACGACAGCGCGCATTTCGATGTACTGATTAACTTCGTCCGGGTTGGCACATGACTGGATCTCGTAAAGAACACCGGTTCGCTTGTTCCTAGCCCGCCAAGACGGCGTAACGCCCCTTGTTCGCGTTTCGCTTCTGACAACGAGCGTATACGGCTGGATGCCCTGCGTACGGGACGCAATGTCCGTTTCGGAACCTAGGCGTGGCTGTAAACGAGCAGAAGTTTCGAACTTGTCTACCCAATCTTGGCTAGTGCCACCGCCTTCGTCCCGCACCGCTTCACGCTGTTGAAAGACGACGATGTTGTTGAGCGCGCCTGCGCCCTTACGTTTCGCCATCCTTCTCACCTTTTTTCGGGGTTTTCAGACGCATAGCCTTGTTGGCGTTAACGGCAGAATTTGCGCACGGTGTTGTCACAAGGCCGGACCAGCCAGCCTTATAAGCAATCGTGACTTGCGGGAGTGGCTTCCAGTCGAAGTCTTCGGAGAAGCGGACGTGGGGCATTTTTCCCTCCTTCGCTCGACAGCAAAGAACGAGTCTGATCATATGGCGGCAAAGACTGGAGAAGCGCGGTTAGAGCAAAATTCAAACGCCAATCAGCCGCGCGCGTGTATCGATGATTGCAGAACAAAACGAAATTTTTGATGAGTTTCAGATTTCCTTGCTTGTCAGAAAGCATGGATGGTCAAATCTTGTTCTTAGCTTGCCGAACAGCACACATACTTCAGTTGTGACCGACGTATTTTCCGACATCGTCAACAATATTCTTACATGCTGCGAAGCAGTCATCGACAATCATCAACATACTCAGCCGTTTTACGATCGGCCGGGTGGATCAGTCTGGAGATTGAATCCAGATCCAATCATGAGGCATCTTGTGCGCGTCAGGATTTTTGACCTGCCGAACAAAGCAGGTGAATTTTTTGAATCCGATCTAGATGAACCAGTCGTCGATTTGCTCACAAAAAGGAAGCACTTGCTTCTGAACTTCATGATGGAGCTATTGAGAACCAAGCTTCTGTATGCCGATGCATCATTTTACAAAGACCGGCAGGCCTTTCCGCATGATCGTTTTGAGAATGTTTGGAACAAATGGGCAAAAGCCAATATTGGCTGCCCATTCTCTCTGCCGCGCTGACTATTTATTCCCGCCAAACTCGGTACGCCGAGAGCAGCGCTCGAACATGTCTCGGCAAAACTGCGTCTCCGCTGGATGCGGTGTCAGGCTCGCGATTTTCGTAAAGGTCTGCACCGACAAGCAGAATGGCCGCCGAAATAGCGGCATTAATGACGATGCCGTCAGCAAGTGACGGCGTTTGACCCGCCGCTACGACCTCGCGATCGAGGTATTCAGTGACCACATTTTCTGCGGCGACGAGATAAAGCGTCAGCTCGTCGTCTTCGTCGTCGTGAAAAACACGAAGGTGACGCTTGAATACAGTAAGATCAATCAGAGCCATCGCCACCACCTTCAGGTGGTACTTCCGGCTCCGGTTCGGGCTGAGGATTTGGGATAACGACCCCGGCGCCGATGTAGCTGGCTACCCGCCTCTTACGCGTCTTTGTCGATACTGCCATCTAATTTCGCCTTCTGCTTAGGCTTGGTGCCATTCTCTGGCGCGCCGCCGTCCGCTTCCTTAATCACGTCAGTCTTACTGCCCAGCGCGACAAGTCCCTGCGCTTCCAACTGTCGAGCTTCACCAGCTTCAACTTTGAACGGCGGGCTCTTGCGGGTTTTTAGCTCTTTGCCGAGCGCAAAAGTCTTTAGGGCTTTAACTTCTAAAAAATCAGTCATGTTCTCTCCAATCTGGAAAAGGGGAGCCGAAGCTCCCCGTCCCCCATTAAGCGCCTTCGACGTCGCCGGTTACGAACGACTCTGGACGATAGACGGCGAATGCCAGTCGCTCTTCCGCGCGGATCGTGAACATGTTCTTTTCGAAGTCGTCGACGTTCTCGCTCGACAGCAACACTTCGATATCGAGACGATCGAAGATCTGTGCAGCGAAGCTGAACGCACCAGTGAGGAATTCACCTGCAGCCATAGCCTGAGTGGAAACCACTGGCAGGTTCCAGAGAGTTGGCGTCAACGATCCCTGCGGATTGCCGATGATGTAATTCCCGCCAAGATCCTTGGTCAGCTCGATCTTTGCCCAATCGATTGGATTGAGGACAAATGCCGTTGCCGGGTATTCAGCGAGTACGACCTGAAGGATCGCAAGGCGCAGTCGGTCAATGCCGGTTTCATTCTCTGCGGCGAACGCCGGATTGAACGCGGTTGCCTGCGGAACCAGACCATGAATGTTCTGGCCAGTACCAGAGCCATTGAGTAGCTGATTTTCTTCCGCAAAGCGCAGACCGTAACGAGCACGGCCATCGATATAGGAACGAAGAGCCGGAGCATCGTCCAGGATCTGGCGCGAAGCCTTGAACAGATGAGCAATAGTGCGAACCGGCGCAGAAGTCATATCGAACGTCAGGTCCGAATATGGCTTTGCGGTCGTTTCAGCGACAGGAGCCGCATTGTTCGTGTAGCCGGTTTCCTTCACGTACTCGATAGAGCTAGAAGAAGTCTGACCCGGAAGCACGAGATCGCGGATCGTCAGAGTACGCTCTGGCAGACCAAAGATGCCCGGCACGCGTGCGCCCGGAACGAGTGAAGTGCCCTGACTACGACCAGCGCCTACCGTCGTGTTGGCTGAAGTGATTGCAGCACGATCTGCTGTCACCTTGATGGAACCGCGAGACGAACCTGTCAGCATGCCAGCCTTGTAATCGGCAGAGTCGATAACCAGATCGCCCAGCGACTTCTGTTCATTCGCGCCTTCTTCCTTTTCACGCGCAGCACGCTTTTCGAGATCGCCAAGGCGCGTGGTCATGTCGCCGAGTTCAGACAGGGCCTTGTCTGTCTTTTCCTTGAGCTCAGCAGAAACCTCGCCGTTAGCAGCAAGTTTCGACGTAAAGTCTACGGCAAGGTTGCCAACCTGTTCCTTGATGGAGGCAAGCGAAGTACCAAGCTCGCCGATCTTATCGGCAAGTACATTATCAGCCATGTGTGGCTCCTTAATCTTTGAAGAGTGGTGTGTTTGCTTCGGCCAAAAGCCGGTTTAGGGCTGCCAAAGCAGCAGCATCCGTCTCGACGTCAGGAGCCCCCTGACCTTCCTTGAGGTAGAGCCGAGCGGCCCGCTCTGCCTCAGAATTCGATAGGTTTAGAAGACCCTTCAAACCATTCTCGAATTCGCGTTTGGTAATCTGTTCGCCTGTTGCCATTTTCGAGGCAAGAAGCGTGGCTGCATCGGCCTTTGCGGCGTTAGATGCTTTCACTCGGCGCACATATGCTGGCTCGGTTTCGGCGCCAAAGCGTGCCAGTGTCTCGTCAAGCGTTGCGACACGGTCAGCCATACCCAGCTCGATAAGCTTTTCAGAGTAGAAAACTCTGCCCTGACCGAAGTCAGCTTCCACACGGGCTTTTGTGATACCGCGACCATCGGCAACGCTTGTTAGGAAGCGTTCATACGAACGGTTCACGCTTTCCTGAATATACGCCAGTGTTTCCTTGCCAAGCGGCTCGGTTTCGTTGCCTTCGACCTTGTGCTTGCCCGCGGAAATATACGTCCGCTTAACGCCCGCCTTATCCAAAGCTGCCGAAATGTCATCATGCGCGGTGTAGACACCGATCGAACCAGCTCGGCCCGAAGGCGTAACAACGATTTCGTCAGCGGACGATGCCAACCAGTATGCGGCACTTGCGGCAAGACTGTTGACCTGCGCAATGATCGGCTTTTCGCCACCGCGTAGCTTGCGGATCTCGGTGGCCAGCTCGTCGGTACCGGGAACGGAACCGCCCGGGCTATCAACGTCAAGCACGACGGCCTTTACATCGTCATTAGACAGCGCCTTGTGAAGCTGCCGCTTGATGCCGGCATACGAAGTGCCTCCGCTCATCGCAGAAAACATGTCCATACGGTCAGAAAGGACCCCGTAAACGGGAATTACTGCAACCTTACCGTCGGTTTCCGCAATCTCTTTCGCCCGAGCATCAGAAACAGCAGCAGCAAACTCAGACGTCACAAACTTATCACCGGCAGCACGAGCTGCGATAATATCCGCGAGGACTGCCAGTTTTTCGCGCTGAATCGCCCACGGTTCAGCCTCAAAGGCTGTCAAAATGTGTTCGAATTTCATAAAGTATCCTTAAGCAGCGCGCGTGTCCGGCGCGCCATCAAGCGATGGTCCGCCGTTGTGGCCGATGCCGTGCAAAGGTTGCATTGTTCCATTGACGATGAGCTCGTCACCGCCAGGCATTTCAGCCTTGTTTTCATAGGATCGAGCTTCATTCGGCGTATAAATGCCGTTATTGACCATCTTCTGCAGGAAGTCAGCGCGCGCTTGGCTATCGCCTCTCAGCAAGCCTTCCATATTGAACTTCACGACAGTCGTTTTGCGCGTTTTTGCGTCCAGCAAATCGCGATAGACTGCTGATTCAATACTGCGCAGCAAAGGAGTGAGGCAGGTCTTAGTAAACTGCAGGATCAGTTGCTCAATCCCGCTGCCCCACGTCGTCGTCCCGTTCGAAGCATGGCCAATCATAACAGGGGGCACACCAAAGATGCGGCAGATCTGCTCAACGCTAAACTGTCGCGTTTCTAGCATTTGTGCGTCTTGAGGATTGATCGTTAGCTGCTGGTATTTAAGCCCAGCTTCCAAAACAGCAATCTTGCCGGCCTTTTCAGACCCAGCAAACTGGCCAAGAACTTCACCAAGCTGTTTACGCTGTTCTGATTTTAGGATCTGGTCAGATGAAAGAACGCCCGCAACCTGCATGCCGTTGGCAAACATTTTGCCAGCCGTCTTTTCACCCGCAAGTGCGTTGCCGACAGTGTTCCGGACAACGCCAATTGGCGAAAGACCGCGATCACAGCCGGGAATGACCATGCCGCGGACATGAAACATCTTGTCTTCGCTGATACGACGGATTGTGCCTGACTTGCCTTTGGAGGTTTCAGTCACTTCGTAGTATCGATTGTTCCTGTCGTCGCGGCAAACCTTGACTGCGAGAGGATGAAAAGGATTTAAAGCCGTAAGTCGACCGCCGTTCATCTTCTTTTCTGCAAAGAAGTTACCGTCAAGACAAAGGCACATCGCAACCATGGCCCAAAAATCAGACGCGGTGTCGTCGAGATTGGGCATGTCGTGGAGCAGTTCGTACAGAACGTTTTCACGATCGATTGTGACGCCGTCGTCTTTGAACACGTTGCATGGCAGCGTTTTAACGGAGTTCGCTACGAGATTTACGCACGCCCAGACTGCATCAAGCTCAAGTGCTTTTTCGTAAGTGACTGTTTCACCTGAAGTCGTTCCAAGGCCGAAGAAACCTCGCCAGAACTCGCCGTCGGTGAGCTTGATGGGCTTTCCGACCCATCGATCAATGAAGCCCATATTCGCTCCGTCGTTAGTTAGGCGATGACGACCATGTTATTGATAAAGTCATCGAGGTTTTCTTCTGGCTCAATCGGAGTGTCCATCGCAGCACCAATAGCCATCGCCAAAGCTACCGCCGCATCGATACGAACCGAAGCTTTCGTTTTTACAAACCAGCGGTTTTCTTGCGGGTCGTGATCGAACGTGGCGCCCATGAGGGCAGTCATCAACACCGGGTTTCGCCGTAAACGGATGCGCCCGTCGATGATCATATCTTCTAGTGCCAGCACTGAACCCGGCATCCACAAGCCTTGCGGAGATGGCAGGCCAGCGGCTTTAGCGGCTTCGACCTTGGATGGTTCAGGCTTAGCCCTGACCTTACCGCCCTGCGGATGGGCAACGTGGTCGACTTCAATGCCGAGCGCGTCTACCTCTTCGCGAAACTTGTCGTAAGCGTAGCGGTCGTAAGCAATCGCTTTGATTTCGAATTGCTGATCAAGCTGTTGGAGACGCGCTGCAACGAAGTCATATCGGACACGTTTACCAGGCGTAGCATTGAGCCAGCCTTGCTGCACCCATAGTTCATACGGCGCTTTGTCGGCCTGCGCTCTGGCTTGCAGAGTTTCTTGTGGCGTCCAAGCCTCAACCCACGCGTCAAAGGTCGGCAGACTGACGGTATCTCCGTCATCACGTTCCATTTCCATGAAACCCGTAGGAATCACACAGGCAAGAACAGTCATATCCTTACTGCCGGAAAGGTCGACGCCCATGAAAACAGGCTTGTCAGCGTGGTCCTCTTCTGGGTCGAAGTCGTCCATGACGCTTTCGACAGTCTCACGCGGCATCCATGCCTTATCGGCATCGGTCCAGCAGCAAAAGTGCAGGCGCAGGATTCCGTTCAGCTTGCCAGGCATTTGTTTTGCCTGAGCAACAACGCCTGCCAGATATTCGTGCGTCAGAATCACACCGAGAAGTGGATTAGCTTTCTTCCAGCAAGTCGGATCGTTCAGAGGATCATCGCCCTTATCGAGCGCGCAAACCCATGCAAACGTTGTATCATCGATGACTTCACCGACGTAACTAAACACCTCGTCTGGCGTCTGCGTCCCGGCTGCAACCCGTACTGCGTGCTCGTGCTCTTCCCAGCAAATGCTATTCTTGTCGCTGCCAGAGTTCGTAATCATCAAAAGCAGCGGTTGACGACGAAACTTGAAGCCACGCTCAAGCATTTCCATCGTCGATCGGTCAGGATGCTCGTGCACCTCATCGCAAAGCGCGAAGTGTGGACGAGGACCAGAACCCGACTTTCCTGAATCCTTTGAGATCGGACGGAAGAATGACTGCGATTTGTGGTGCGCGATATTGAACTCTCGGCCGATACCGCCGCTGAACTTCACACGCTGCATCAATGCAGGTGCAGCCCGGGCCATTTTCACAGCGTCCTGAAATAGAATCCCTGCCTGTTCTTTCTTGGCAGCGGCGGCATAAATCTGTGCGCCAGCTTCCTTGTCGGCGATCAATCCAAATAGACCGACACCGCCAGCGAATGGAGACTTGCCGTTACCCTTGCCTTCTTCGATGTACGCACGACGAAAACGACGGGAACCGTCTTCACGCTTCCAACCGAACAGCGAACCAAGCTTGAAGGCTTGTGATGCATGTAGCTTAAAGGGCTTGCCTTCAAACTGGCCTTCTGAGAGCTTCAAGCGCTCTTCGAAGAAACGAAACACACGATCCGCTTCCTCGTCATCAAACCAGAGCCCGCGCTCATGACCTGTCGCCAAATCGTCGAAATGACGCTGGCAAGCGTTCCGAACGTGCGGGCCTGCAATCTCAGTGCCGTCAAGGACAGCTTGCGCGTAAGCGCTCACACGCTCCAGCGCAGGCATATCAGTCAAGCAGATCGTCCTTCTCATCGCCGTCGTCGCCAGTCGCAACTTTAGAAGCGTCCGCAGGCGTTGCACCCATCTGGCCAAGCATCTGACGCAGCAAGTTCATCGCTTGCACGCCAACTTCCTGCCCAGCCATGATGCGGCCCTGAATATTGGCTGCCATACCGACCAGAGTGCGGTGCGACTGGTTCAGCCACGGAAGCTCTTTTTCAAACAACTTCCATGCAGCCTTGGCCTTTAGCTCCGGCGTATCCTTCAACCATGCGGGAGGATTGCCGAGCGGGCCATCGGCCTTGACATCGGTGCGGTTTTTGAAGCGCTGTGGGTTTTTCTTATCGCTTGCCTCGACTGCCCCCTTGGCGCGAGGCGTTCTAGGCCTCGCCATGGCATAAATCCTTCACAGGGGTCATATTTTGAATTGTGGATGCGTGCGCTGTGGACCCTCGCCGTTCCGGCGTTTTCGACCTTCGTCGACTTTTTCGTGCCCCCCGGGGGTCAAACCGGCCACCCGTCGGCCCCGAAGGTCACGATGTCCTGACCTCGCTCCAAACGCTGTTTGGTTCTGTCATGGCATGTCTTGCATAGTGACTGGAGGTTGCCTGCATCCCAGAATAGGAACTCGTCGCCCTTATGAGCGATGACGTGATCACAAACCGTCGCTGGTTCGACGTCGCCAACCCGTAAGCAGAACATGCAAAGCGGTTGCTCGGTCAGTTGTCGCTCGCGCATTCGTTGCCAACGGGCAGTCTTATAGAGGCGGAGCCATGTGCGTTGTGTCATAGTGTGAAACCAAACATAGAGATCCGGCAAAAAGCAGGGGACTTATCAATGAGCAGTTTCAATTGACAAATACGTTTAGATCGCGCGCCGATGCTTGCAGGTAATCTATACTCATTCCAAACAAAACGGCCTGAACTGTCGAATTATCGTACGGGCGCAAGGCATAGGTGCTAGGCTTAAATTAGAGCAAAATGACCTGAACGGATATCTGTGCAGGTTTGGAACAATCCGCTCTGAACAAGAAAGTTTCCGTCATGGCAAAAGGCCAAGTACGCAGTAATCGTGAAGTGCGCAAACCGAAGAAGGATAAATCAGCATCTGCTGAGAAGTCTGCAAGCAAAACAGGAGGTGGCTTCACCACCCAAATCAAAGATACCGAGAAGCAAAAGAAATAATTTAAAGCTCTTGCACAATACTGCCGGATACGAACTTGAGGTAGGCGTTTACCGCCTGCCTTTTCTCAAATGAAAACGCCCCGACGAGCCGATTCAAAGGATTTTTTGTGGCCGCATTTCACATCACTCTAAGCTGGATCGCCCCTTTTTATGAGCGCGGACTTAGGTTTGCTTGCTAGTTTGGTGATTATGTATACCATTGTATGATGAAAATTTCGGCGAAGAACGCCTATCAGCTCGTTCTAACTGCCGTGTACGTCGATGGAACCCTTTTAGAACCATTTACGGCTCGTGATTTACGTCGAATTATACCAGGTTGGAATTACACCGATTATTTCGGCTTTCTAGCTTACAACAGTGATTACAACTTACCCTTAGAAGTTGCGCTTTTTATCCGAGTAGAGAGAGGATCTTATTCCCTCAACAACTATTCAGTTCAGACCTTTTGATAATTTTCCCGTAGGTTACGACGAAGCTTTGCCGGTCTCGTTTTGGATGATCTGCAACCGCAAAGGCGATTTCGCGGGCCACGCCCTAGAACAGATCAATTGGTTGCAGGAGCCGGACTTGCACCGGCATTCTTCTGGGTATGAACCAGATGAGATGCTGCTTCTCTATCCTGCTATGAATGGCGGAAGATGTAGGATTTGAACCTACGGGACGTTGCCGCCCGACGAGTTAGCAACCCGCTGCATTAAGCCGCTATGCCAACCTTCCTTTTATTGATCGGCGGGGAGCCCACAGGAATGAGCTCAACCCGCCGTATCCCGTCTGCCGGAGGAGAAACGGCGCCGGGGATTTGAATAGATTGGCAAGCGCAATGCAGGCGTGCACTACCTATGTCTGCGAGCCGTTGACTGCAGGGGATTGCGCTTGCTTGTCAGATTGACGACAGCGCAAGCGACGCATGGCAAAGCCACTGGGGTCGATGTGCTTTCTACTATCGTCGGGTAGTTACCCGAAGCTCAGAGACTGCACCTGACTGCAGCATGTCTTCGGGTCCGTCGCCATTGCGCACGGAACAGTGTGAGGCAACCGCTATGCGGTTGAACCCCTTCACTATACTCTCCGTGAGATCGTATAATCGGAACCTAAGCTGCGTATTTTTTGATTGCTGCTGCCAGATTATCGTTGGCGGCTAACAATTCCCGACGTCCGCGCTTCCGTGCGCCGCGATCACTTCCACCGGGCGACACACTGGTAAAGTTCTTCGCCGTCATTGCAGCGTCAAGGATGTCTCGATCCCTGTCCTTCAAATCTTGTAACGCATCAAACCAGACATTGCGTTCGATCATTGCTGACAGCGTATCTTCCCATGCCTCTCCTCCGCCTCCTGCACATGTTGTCTTTCGCATACCAAGGAAGCTATCAGCTACCTTTGGCGACCCGCACGGCAGGCCTTTCGGATACCGAGTGTATGTGACCTTTGACATGTCTGTGTTCGCGTAAGCTTCAGCGAGCGTCTTTGCTGACTGCTCAGCTGTAAAACTCTGCCCATTGCGACGTTTCTTTGAAGGAATGTAACGGGATGGTTGAGTATCCAGCGTAGCTGCGAAATAGTGATTGCTGTCGACGATGTGCCGTGGATCAGCACTGCCGCCTGACTGCACATCCGTTTTGTCACGACAGCCAAGCATTGAACCGGTCGGCATCCTGATATCTGCCTGGATGACGTCACCATCAATTCCCAGCACGTAACCAACCTCTGTCTGGTTGCCGTCGCTGAAACGCAAACGACCGATACTTACAGTCTGGCCACGGTCGTTTGTTTCCACTTCACCGGTTGCAACACATTCCATGATGGCTTGCACCGATGGTGTGACGAGACGCTTACGCTCGAAACCCATGTCAGCAACTTCTTCAGGATCATTGTCGTTCGCAGCTGGTGTAACAGACCAGTTCGTCTGCATGGGCTCATATTCTTCTTCAGGGCGATTACGGTACGCCATTAGCGCCTTAAGCTGCTCAGATAGCGATCCATGACGGGTTGATTTGGTCATGCTGCTTCCTCGTGTGGTTCTGGTTGGTTTTCGTTCGAAGCTTCCAGCAGCCAGCCTTTAACCAGAATCACTGCCTGCTCTGCTGCATCGTCTTCGGTGACAGCCCTGACGACCACGACGGGAAAGCCAAGAGCTTCAAGTAATGGATGGCGGGTTATCTGACTTGGTTCGAGCTTGGCCTTGCCGACCTTGTTTTCAATCTGCCGCAGTACACCACCGTAGAGATAGATCCGGACGTCTGCTTCTCCCGGCGTCAGTCCTGCCGCTAATGCTTCGGCTCTTGCCTTAAGACCACGCTTAGCTGCGTTCTGATCTCCAGCCAGTGTGAATGTTCCTGGCCTCACGTCTCTCGCTGTGTGAACGTATTCTGGCAATCTGCGTAATGCCCGGACCTGTGCAGCTTGCAGTTCCCATTCCAGAGGCAGGGCTGCTTTTGTAGTCACCTTGCCATCGCGTGTCGTGATGATCGTGCGGACGCCATTAATGCGGACGGTTTGCGTCGTGGCTTTTGTCTTTGCTGCTGGTTTGGTGCCGGCTGTAGATTTGAGCTTGCTTGGTTCGAGCTTGCTGGATGACGCGCCTTTCAGCGCACGTCTTCGTGTCATGGTCTCTCCTCGTGTTCATGGTTCGTCAGCTTGGTGGGCTGACAATTCACATCATGGTGGGAGTGACAGGTCGGTCAAGCGCAACCGGCAAAATTTCAACCAACCTCAAATCAGGTTGTATTTTTCAATCAGGAAATTTTCTAAAAAGTGCGTAGTTCTCAAACGCATAGAACTACGCGCTGCGCGCTTTGTGCGTAAGTTTCTATATAAGAACTCTTACGCACTAAAAGCAGCGTGCTTTTGCGCAAGTCTTTTTAGGTTTTTTGAGACTTACGCAGTATGACTTACGCGTTACCTATGGTTGTATTTTGATTGTGCCATCGAGTTGTATCACAGCGGTTTGAATATTGATTCTGGCACATCAGGTGGAGTTCCAACTCCATTGATTATCGCTTCGTTCATTACCTCGGCGGAACTGCGCACAACTGTTAGAGCGCGCGTCGGACCCATAAGTGTTGCGGAAATCTTTTGAAGCATGAAACGCTCTAAGTCATCTCTCAGGTATACAAATGACTCTAAGTCATAACGGTCTACAAAGTCTGCTCTGTCTGGCAAGGCCACCTTGATTGCTTTGGCTGTATCCTCCTTCTCCTTTACGAGAGTCGGAGGCAAGTCATTCCTCACCATCATTGCTCTAGCAACAACATGAGATGAAATAGACGTATACGCAACATAAGCAGAATATATATCATCAGGGATATAAATCCTATCTATGCTCACTTTTGCCCTCTCATCTTTTTGCAATTTATCAATTCCAGATGATGTCCATATAGTATCAAAAAACAACTTAATTTTATTAGCCTCATCATTTTTCTTATTTAAAATTTCAACTGTTTTACTAAAATTTACCCTAGACATTGTATGCAAAAAGAAATCATATTTCTTATCATACTGCACATCTGCCCACAAATTCTCGCAAGCCAATCTTATGCGTTCATTCAGCAATTCATGCTGCTTAGAAAGCACGGAAAGCGCCCCAGTCCGCAAGGCTGTATGGGAATCCTGCTGAGCTTTAATGCGCCCGTTTAGTTCAGCTAGCTTCACATCAAAACCGTGCTGCAATCTTCCACCAATCCATTTCGCAATAATATCCTTAAACACAAAAGCGACGGCCGCCGGAACGACCATCGCTGTAAGACTAGATAGTACTATCGTCCAAATTATATTCATCTTTAAAGCCCCGCACGATTCACTCGTTTGAGGCTACACTATTATACAGCTCGAACAAACGTCGTGGCCCTACGCTGAACAGGGTCGCGGTCTTCCACCTTCATTAAGAAGCCCTCCGCGAACAGCGCCTTGGTGATCATCCCGACGCGCTTCTTGTCGGCCTCTTCGTCGACGTCCAGCTGCAGCGCATACGCAACTGCACGGCCTACCCAATCCTTGGCCTGTGGCGCCGGCTTATACATGCCACCGTTAACGACACCCCGGATTGCGTCGCGTTCGTCTTCGGTCAGCGTTTCTGCAACTTCCTCGCTTGTCGGCCATGCCCATGACGTCACGACCGGCGCATGGTCTTGAGGCTTGGTCAGTCCCTGCCCATTCCCGAGCGCCACACTTTCCAGCTTGCGCCAGTCAGCCTTGTGCGAAAGCGCCGACAAGTTCGACTTGCCATAGACCACGCTGAAATATGAAAATCGCGCTTCGTGTGTAAGGCCTGCCTCACTGGCTTGCGCTTCCGACATGCGGTTGAGCACACGCACCGAGCGCGCCGCACCGATCAGGGACACAGCACCGCGAGCGTCTTCGACTGTCGCTTCACGATCGCTCACCTTACGCAGATGATGCACGATATCGATTGAGCAGTTCGTCCGGTCAGCGACCTGCGCCCAAAGCTTGGCCACCTTGTCGATTGCGCCGTTGTCGTTTTCATTGACCTGGTGCGTCGACACGAACGGGTCAACAATCATCACGTCAATGCCGAGCTCAGAGATCGTTTCGACGACAGCTTCGACGACTGGCTCCTGAATGCGCACGCCTTTCTTGTCATCGATCGCAATGACCAATTCCTGTTCTCGGCCGCTGTCCAGAAACAGATGTCCATCGATATCAGCTGGCTTCAGATTGAAATGAATGCATGCCGCCATGATGCGGCGCTCAAGTTCGTCGCGCGGATCTTCGGCATTGAAAAGCCAGACCTTTAGACGCTTCGGCGGTTTAGTGCCATTCAGAGCTTTACCCGATGCCATGGCCAATGCCTCGACGATGCTGTTAGCAGTTTTGCCAAGACCGCCCGGCGCGACCGTCACTGAAACATACTTGCGAATGAAGTGCTTACCAAACGCAAACTCGCGCCGTGGAAGCGTCGACGGGTCTTTCCAGACAAAAGGCGTTGCAATGATTGCACGTTTGTTTTCAGTAGTTTGCTCCGCTTCGCTTACAGATAAATCGAAGTCCGCAACTTGCTCGGCAACAACGTCGCTGCGCGCCTCAGCTTTGGCCAGCCCATTGGCGATCATGCGGCTGATATCGACCAGACGTGTGTTGTCGTTGTCATTTTGCGGCACGCTGCGTGGGCTGCGGGCACCAGCAGCAAGGCCGTTGTCGATGGTCTTGACGCAGCGTGGCCAATCGCGGCCCCAGCCTCTGGCTACGTCTTGTAGCAAAGCGCGCGCTTCGGATTCAGCCAGAGCGCCCGCTCCGACGAGGGTGCCCAAACGGAATGCCGCGTCGTTCAGCCGGTTGTTGCGATTGCCCATCGGTTCAAGCGCCAGATCGTCCAGCTCTGATTGAACCGCACGCTCGACATAGCGGTCGTTGATCTTGCCACCGACAGACGGCGCTGCGGTGTACGTGCTTTCATATGAGCGCGGCAGTACCAGTTCCAGCAACCAGTCTGGCGCGTCGACTGGCTCTTGCTCTGATATCCAGCGATAAGGCAGTCCAACCTCCGGCACGCTCCCGGCCGCAATGACATAACCGCCGTCACCGCGCACATCGACGCCTAAGCCAAGCGCGCCGCGGTTGCGAACGCCCTGACGGTGACGAAAGAAATAGTGACGGCCACCGCTCGTGGTTTCCGCTGTTAGCGTCGCTGGCAGCTCGCCATGGCTGGCCTCCAGCGATGCAAGCGTTTCGTCACCGCCGTGTTTCGGATCGATATCAAGAACCCATGCGCCAATCGGCGCACCGGTTGGTACGCCAATCATAGCAGATGGATTGCGGCGCCAGTATTCGCGAACGATGCGCTCATTGAGCGTCGCGCCACGGAACCCGTTGCTTGTGAGGGGGGTCTTGGTGGCGAGGATCTCAATACAACCGTCCTGATCGACATATTCTTCGTCGCGATGGCGGCAGGGAAAGACTGGCCATTGCTGGTGTGCGAACGACAGCGCGACGTCGAGCATTGGGTCAGCATCATTGACCAAAGGTTGCGCTGAATTAACCATAGCTGTACTCATTGTTTTCAATTGATTCGTTCCTTGAAAGGACTCGCATGAGCAGATCGACATTAACGGGTGGACGGTACATCGGTGGACGCTACAAGACATCGAACGGAGTAAACGACACTTGGTCAGTGTTTGATCAGAAAGCTCAAAAGCTAGTCGAAATGGGATCAAGGCAGGCGGTAGGTCTGAACTACCGCGATGCCAAGGAACTTAGCGACCTTCTCAACACGCTCGAGGCAAAGCGTCAGGCTTCCTGACGAGCTGGCACACTTTTCAACGATAATGTAATGCTGATCTTGATGTTTGAATCGGGGGCAGCATGACTTTGGGTTTTATCGTCGGTAGGAAGTACAATCGCCGGAAGGACATCCACGAACACTTTGCCGGCCAGCGGCAGGGCGGCATCATCACTCCGTCCGGCCACAATGTAATCTTCATCATCACCGGCAAAGCTGGAAGCCATTACGGCTATGAAGATCAGCATCTTCCAGATGGTCGTTTTGACTACTATGGCGAGGGCCAGGTCGGCGATATGGAAATGGTACGTGGAAACAAAGCCATTCGCGACCACGCCGCATCAGGCAACGACCTTCTACTTTTCGAGAACCTCGGAAAAGGCAAAGACCTAGTTTTTCGGGGTGGCTTTATCTGTGAAGGCTGGCGATGGGGACAATCACCCGATCGCAACAATGACATGCGTAAAGCGATCATTTTTGAACTCCGAAACTTAGAAAACATTGTTGAAGAGTTAGTCGAGGATGATCAACCCACACCGACAGCCGACCTCGCTGCCATGCGGCTCCTTGCAAAAGAAGCCGCCGGCATCCGCGAGGGTAAGGCATCAATCCGAACGATCTATGAGCGAAGCCGGCATGTTAGAGATTACGTCCTTGCTCGGGCCAACGGTCATTGTGAAGGTTGTGGCTGCGAAGCACCCTTTATACGAGTGAATGGCCAACCGTATCTAGAACCTCATCATATTCGTCGAGTGAGTGATGGCGGCCCTGATGATCCTGCATTCGTGATCGCGCTTTGTCCGACTTGTCATAGGAACGTCCACCATGGTCGAGACGGGGCGGAATATAACGACGTTCTGCTTCGTAGAATGCCATCGATTGAGCCTCCGTCGACGAACTAGGGCGCCTTTCCTAAAACGGAGCCTCCTTTAAAGCTTCCCGCATCCCTCGCCCGCAGCCTTCCCATGCGGCCTTGACCAGCATGCGTGCTTCCAGCTCGTCGCACTCAGCAAGGTCGGTTTTCTGTATGGACTGCAAAAATTCCCCAACCGCCTCAACGCCGGTATCAAGCGCGCGCTGTTCGTACGGATCTAGCCTGCGGCGGGTACGGATATGCTCGGCAATGTCTGCGCATTCCTTGCATAGCCAGCGGATCGGTTCTTTGTGCCCCTGCACGCCGAGCCCTACGGCGTGGCGGGAGCAGATGTGGCATTGATCTGGATGGGTCATGCTGCGTCACCGAAGAGGCTGGGCTGCACAAGCGGTTGGTTGTCGTTCGCCGGTTGCGCTTTCGCGGCAACGACTGGCGTATCTGTAAATTCAACGCAAACGATCTCGCACATTGGAGAGACGCCTTTCCACTGATCGATGAAATAGGCAGTATCGACGCCGCAGCCTGTATCGAAATGCAGACCGGTCAACTCCTGAAACTTAACGGCTTTGCCACTGGTCTGACGTTCATAGCTATTCCGTCCGGAATAATTGAAGCCTGCCGACATTTGGGGGACGATGAACGTGCCGCAGTCTGCTAGGTGGGACGCAATATCAATTACGTGGAATTCGAAATCCTTGCCGCTGTATCTCGGAGAGTTTCTGGTCCGCTTGATGTTTCCGAACGGAGGGTTGCTAATCGCAGTGTCGAAGTGCCCCAGTCCCATATCGAGAACATCAAATACGTCAGCGTGAATCCATTCTGCTTCTGGCAGCAACTTTTTCCCGACCTCAAGATACTCGGCATTACGCTCTACACAGGTAATTTGCGGCCTATTATCGTTGAAACGGCTACGCTGCCAAATTGCGTAAGAGAGCATTCCAATCCCAGCGCACAGGTCAATAATGCGACCGCCGCCAGCATCTATCGCAAAATCAAACGCCATATCGAATGGGGTGAAGAAAGCACCAGCTGCGCCGTTTACGTGGTTCGCGCCCTCGTTCCAGTTGCGATATACGAATTCCTTATCGTCTTCCGACAATCGTTCTTGCTGAAGGAGGGCAACTGCTTGAGAGTGCGCCTTTGCTTGAGCCTTCGTGAGTTTCGCCATTAAGCCACCCTCCCTAGCAAATCCAGATTGTCGTTTGCGGCCAAATACTTCTCAGACTCGTTGCCCCATGAAGACCAACCTGGCCACGCCTGACGCGCGAAGAGTTCGAGATAAGGACCGTCAACCAGCTTCTCGATGCGTCCGTATTGCTCATCTGGTTTGCGGGAATGCTCGCGGCGTGGAGCTTTGATAAGGGAGCGCACGCCTTTCGATAGACGGCGAGGCATACCTCGCTTGAACAGGTGACAGATTTCGACTTCCTGCCGTGTCCAATACCCCATGCCCATGCGGCCTTTGTCCCAGACAAAAGCAACGCTGACGGGCTTAAAGCCCCATGCGGCAGCCACATCGATTGCAGCAGCCTGCAGATGGGAAACGGTCCACATGAACAACAAACAGTTGCGAGCGCAGACCTGTTCGACAGGCAGCGCTTTAATATCGTCGAGCGACATCACGCCGTAAGGCTGGCGACCTCGTGCTGGCGCGACGTCTTTTTTACCATATGTTCTGAAAGACCAAGGCGGGTCCGCAAGGACGCAGCCGAAAGGCCCGCTGGGTAGCGGTGCATGCATTCATTCTCTCCTCGTGTGTGGTAACCCGCCAGTTGGTGGCTGGCGGGGTGTGTGATAGACTTAATTTTTAGTTAGGAGTTGCCATGACTAAAGAATTGAAGACCGCTGATGAATTGGTAGAAATTATCAAATCGAGATTGATCGCGCTGGGTTTCGACGTTGACGTCAGGATTGTGACGCAAGACGATGGTTGGAGCGCTATCCCTGCAATTTCAGCGGCCTCGAGAGAGTTTCTTCACAAATTCGAAGAAGTTCGCGACCATTATCGCGCCCAATACGATCTTAAAGTCTAAAGACCGATACCCTCACCGCGCCACCCTTTCCTCTCGCACATTAAAGCCCGGCACCTGACGCATACCGGCGCGTACGGTTTCCTCGGCCATTGCTTGCACGACAGCTTTGAAACGCTCCGGCGCACGGCCATATGCCCAATCCAAAGCCACGCCTTCATCAACCAGATCGCAATGCCATACAGAGCGAAGGCCAGTGCCAGTCGTTGCCGCCTTGTCTTCACGCTTAGCCCACCGTTCAGCCTGTTTGGCTTCCTTGACCAGTTCTTCGGCCTGCTCGCGAGCTTCCAGATTGCCCGCGCTCGCCTGAATTGCCTCCTGCGCCTCGCGGATTACGCGGTCGGCTTCTTCACGCGCTGCCTTGGCAGCAGCTTCCTTTTCGGCGGCAACCTTATTGCGCCATGGAGTCAGCAGCCCTTGCAGCACTTCCTTGCCGAGCACGACCTTGCCCTTGCCTGACGTCTTGGTGTTGCCGATCAGCTTATTGTAGCGCGCCTGGATTTCAGCTTTCGCATCGTCGTGTGGCTTGGCTTCAGTCTTGCGAGCGGTATCGGCACGGTTGCCAGCATCGTGAAGCTTATCGTGCAACTCAGTCACAGCGTCTGCCAACGCCTGATTGTCGATCTCTTCGCCGTCCGCGAAGTTCTTCGCCTCGTCGAACAGGTCTTCGATTTCCTGCTTGATCTCTTCATACAGGGAAGTCGGCGGGTTGTTGTGGCCTGCCTGCGCTGTGGTTGTGGCGTTGTACGGATCGTATGTTTCAGTGTCAGGATTTTTCATTTGTGCTCCTCGTGTGGTTGGCTGGTGAGGCCGGGTAATGCTCATTGTGGTGGGGTCGTCAGTCGGTGCAATAGGAATCTAAAGTAAATGTAACTTTACTTGCATGCCTTTGATGTTACGTTTGAATTGCGTATTGGCTTCCGGGTGGGGGCGCCGTACGCAGTCGCTCTGACAGCCCTCGCTGCAGGGCGACTTTTTTGGTTGCTGCACTAACAATTTGCAACTGCAACAAACTGTCATTTCCGAATTCAGCGCTCGTACCTATTTAATATCGGCATCCTGTTCGCAGGACGGCACCCGTATCGCGCGACCCAAGCCCCCCGCCCAAGCGCGATACGGGCCTTTTCTGAAGAAGAACGCTGGGCCATTCATGTACTCATAAGAACAAATCAAATACCACTAACCTTGTGGGATTATGTATTTATCGGTACTTGTTGCTTTACTAAATCAATACTGCTAAACGATCGTCGTCGGGGAGGACAAGACCGCCTGCGCGCGCTTCTGCGCTGCCGGGCGGTTTTCCATTTTTAGGGCCATGCATATGCTGCATAACTGATGTGCATCATCGCCCATTGTAATCATCATACCAGCTACCTATCTTCGGGTTGTTCAGTCTCACTCCTCCTCCCAGAGGCTGAACTCGAAGCGCGGCACTCCTCCTCCCAGTCGCGCTTTCCAGATCAGCCCGTTGCACACTCCTCCTCCCAGTGCAGCGGGCTTTCTTGTTTTTGGGGCTTGCTTCAGAACGGAATCTCGTCGTCCAGCATCTCCGAAAGGCCTACCGACACATTGTCGTTCGCAGACTCCGGAACGTTGTCGTTATCGGCCGCGGTTCCTGCCCTTACGTCTTTCACATTCCAGTATTTGCCATTCGGAACGACGCTGATTTCGTCGGTGGTGAGCAACTCACGCTGACGTTCGAGCCATTCCATCACCGTCTTTGGAAACGGCCGCTGGCCTCCGTGTTGTGTCCACCATCGATGCGCCTTGGTTTGTGCGAAACCGGTATGCTGAGGGCAAAGCCATTCATTGATCTGCGTATAGCCCGCGATGTAGCTGCACTTGACCGACGGTGGCTTGTCGCCCTTACCTTCGTGAAAGTGAAACGTCCTTCCGGTTACCTTGCGCCATTCTGCTTCGGCAGTGCTGATGATAGGTGCATCCGTTGCGCGCTCTTGAAGCTTAGGTGTATCATCAATTTCAAATTCATGGCCGCAGCACCAACATCTACGCAAAGACGCATGCAGCTGCTCCTCGCAGCCAGGACAGATTTTTATCGGTGCGGTTCCATCGCCCTTGGTTGGTTTGTGCGGCTCAATCATATCGACTGGTCCGTGCTCGGAAATGTTACCAGCGAAGTCCATGTATCTGCAATTTGGCTTCAGATAGCCCGCAATCGCTGCTTTACGCTCATCTGCTGTCGCCGCTTCTGGATCAAATCGAGGTGGATATATGATGCGCGTACCGCGTCCCACTCGCTGAACGTAACGGCTAGCCGATTTCGTGCGAGCCATATCCACGATCAAGTCAATTCGCGGCACGTTCGTCCCAGTCGACATTACGTTGTCGTTGCTGACGCCCCAGATTTCGCCGTTCTTCAGAGCGTTAATGATATCTCGCCGCTCGCCGCGAGGCGTCTTGCCATGTAACACTTCGCATGTCCGTCCCGCCTGCCGAATGATATCCCTGACGTTGGTGGCGTGCTCAACACCGGCACAAAAGAAAAGGCTCGTGCGGCGGTGTCCTTCAGTGTCGAAAACCTCTTCAATAATGCGACGGTTGAGATCGTCACGATCCACAGCTTTCTGTAGTGCCCCCTTTGCAAGGTCATTACCCCGCATCGGCACATGAGACGTATCCTGTTTGGTTTCTGTCGGCTTCGATGTGATGGGGGTCAAATAGCCATCGTCAATTCCCTCGCGAATGCCGTAGGTGTAAACAGTTTTGTCGAAAAGGCGATCCTCTCCTTCATCCAATCGTCCGCTATCTAGGCGATACGGAGTTGCAGAGAGGCCGACGATCTTCATTTCAGGATTGATCGCTAGTAGAGCGTCAATGAACTGTCGATACATTGTGTTGGCGTCGTTCGGCACCAGATGCACTTCGTCGATGCCAAGAACGTCGACGTGACCGATCTGGCTGGCCTTGTCGTAGACCGTCTGGAGTTGAGCGAACAGGATTTGTGCACGCGCACTTCGTTGCCCCAGCGCTGATGCATAAAGGCCAGCAGGTGCAAATGGAGCGATACCGAGCAATTCTTTGAAATTGCCTTCGACTAATTCCACGACATGGGTAACACAACAGAGACGCATGTCTGGCCAGCCGGTGATTAACTCCTGAAATAACGTGGCTAGCGTCATCGACTTACCAGTGCCTGTGGCCATATCAACCAAAGGATGGCCCGCTTCTTCCTTCCAGTAGTCAAAAACGGCATCAACAGCTTCGCGCTGATAGTATCGAAGTGCCATGTTGTTGTAATTCCTTCCAAATCTTTGCGACAGCGGCGGGCACTTGTGCAGCCATTTCTTTTGGCATGTGCATCATGTGGCATTCGGGTTCGGGCCAGCCTGTCGCCCAAGAAAGAGCAAGATAAGCCTCTCCCCGTGATAGCGATTTAGTTTTCCAAAGGCGGTCAAAGACATCGTGCGCTTGTCGACGGGCCGCGTGGGTCTCAGCATTAGCGAGAGGCTTATTTCCCCATGACCAAAGCCCACAACAGTCATGGCGGATACCGAAACGGGTTTCACTACGCGTTGCTCTCTCGTCACAAAGTGGGCAAATTGGTCGTGCCTTTTTACTCACGCCGCCTTCCTTCCCTCACCATCAACCCAAACCTCTCCCGACTTCATGCGATAAGTGATCGTTTCTGCGTCCTCATCGACATCGATCTGCTCACCATTCACCATGCCCGGCAGATACAAGTGCGCTGGGCACCCGTCACGCTGTTCATCGATCGACAAAGGCTTTGCCCATCGTGCGCATGAGATATGGCAATCGCCGCCGCTCTCAGGCTGAGCATGAAGGCATGTGCGGCAGTTCACGCGCGGCTGTGCCTCATGATGGCAGACAGCTTTGTGCTTGCAGAACATGCATCCAAAGAACTCCGGGTTTTCGCTAATTCTGCTCGGCGGTATGTCCGAAAACACGATGCGTTCGCAGCGCGCTACCAATCGCAGGCAGAATTCCAGATCGTATTCGATGCGCTCTGAATAGAGACTGTCGCTGTCCTTGCACGAGACGAGATAAAGACACCGGCTTAAACCGAAGGCATGCATTCCAAGCTGACACTGCGCATAGTGCAACGGCTTTGCTTTCTGGCAGCCGTCCTTAACAATCAGCGCGAAGCCCTTGGCATTGCTCGATTTAAACTCTAGTAGGTGCTCTGTCTTCGACGCCTCCGGCACATTCATTGCCTTACCGTCGCACTTGCCGCGCACAAAGCCCGACACAAGCCGGATCTTGTCTTGCTGCCCGTAAACGTCGACGCCGATGCGCTCGAGATCAGCGACCAGCCGGTCTTCCTCGATGTTGCCCGTTTCAAACAAGCGCAGCTGGCGGCCGCTGTGCACCTCGTGGGCGGAAGCCCACCTGAAGCCATACCAAAGCGCCCTGTCGCATTCTGCGCCCGCCTCGCCCACGCTGATGCCCCACGAGTCCCAGGATTTTGCCTGGGCCTCGTAAGCAGCGTAGATCGCGCCGACTGTTGTCGATTGTGGTTTGGGGAGTGGAGCCATTGTCCTACACGCGCATGGGCATAATTACGCACCTGTATCCCGGCCGACCGGTTGACGTGATCAGCGCAGGCGAACCAGAGTCCGCCATCGACATGGTGACTTCATCCGCACCAAACGCTGCCATGAGTTCCGTGACATACTGACCATTGAAGCCGATCGTCAGCGGCTCGCTACTGAAGTTGACCTCCATCTCCTCAGTTGCATCGCCGCGATCCGGATTAGCGACGTTCAGCGTGAGAGCATCCGAAGCAAATGAGAACCGAACGGCTTTACCACGCTCGGTGGCGATAACTGATGTGCGGCCGACCGCTTCGCGCAATGCTTTTGCCGACAGCGTAGCGAAACGCTCCGATGGCTTTGGAATAACGCGCTCGTAATCCGGATATGTGCCGTCGACGAGCTTCGACACGATGACAGTCGAACCGCTTTCGACCATCACTTTGTTTGACGATAGCGAAACCGACACTACGCCTGTCGGCAGCAATGACAGCAGCTTGTTAGGCAGAATGACCGGAGCAAACGCGGCCTCCTGTTCAATGCGTGTTGACGCGAGACGATGCCCATCTGTCGCTGTGGCAACGATATGTCCGTCCTTGGCTTCCAGAAATACGCCGTTCAGGTAATAACGGGTTTCTTCGGTACTGACCGCAAACTGGACTGTCTGCACGAGCGAAGCGAGATCCACTTCGATCGTGGTATCGAAGCTTCCGTGATTGAAGGACGGGAAGTCAGCGGCTGGCAGCGTGTCCAGCTTGAAACGGCTCTTGCCAGATTTAACGATCAGATGATTGCCGTCGGATTCCAAGCTAATGTCACTTGTGGCGCGCTTCGCAATATCCAGAAGTAGCTTACCTGCAACCGTGACAGTGCCGTCCTGGCTATCCAGAACCGGCAAGATGGTGCTGATTTCCAAGTCAAGATTGGTGCCTGTGATGCTCAGCTGTCCTTTGTCCGCGGACAAGAGCACGTTGCCAAGGATTGGGATTGTCGTTCTGGCCTCAACTGCCTTTGTCACTGTCGACAAGGCGTGCGCAAGCTGCGCTCGGTCAAGCGTTACCCGCATGGGCTTCTCCTCGTGTTGGTGGTTTAGGCGCGGCTGGTGACCGCGCCGTGGTTAGTTTTGGCTGCTAGAGGCCAGCCGTCTTCGTCAAGCTCAGGCGGAACAAATTCGATGCCATTGAGATCGGCAAGGTGGTTCAGCAGCGCTTCGGCACTGCCCGGCATGTTATCGTTGGCCGGTTGCACCCATGGTTCGCTTTCGGCATCGTCAACAGTCAGTGCCTCGATAGCCGCCTCAATGGTGAAGGGCTTGTCCTCATTACCCAACACAACCTTGTCACCATACGCGCCGCCGATCTGGTCTTTCAGATCTTCCCAAGTTTCAATTTTCACACCCCGAACGGCCAAGGCAACTTTCATAATGTCGCCTTTGCCTATCGTGTAGCCACGCTGTTGATACTTCAGGACGCGTGTAGCTGACGCGAGTGGATAGCGAGTGCCAGCATTGAATTTCAGAAAGCGCTGGCTGTTGTGCTTCAGAAAGTCAGGATGAAAGGTAAATCCGGAATCTGGGCTGTTGGCGCCTGCATCCAGATCCACCGCGCCCATGCAGATGGTGAAGTCAAAAGCGTCAAAAATAGACTGGGCACTTGGGAAGAAGTCAAAATACATCAGCTGAGCAATATTGTTGCTCTGATCGGTGAAGGTCACGGCGCGCTTGCTGGCAGCCACGCACCATAGGCCTTCCTCATATGCGTCATAAATAGCTCGCTCGAATGCGCGGCGAGATTTGAAATACAAGTCAACGTCATTGATGTCAGTCCCGGTAAAGACGCTTGTGACTGCGCCACCAGCAACAAACGCACCGTCGAAGCGTATCGGAAGCGCACCATCGATCTGTCTGCGCTCGGATTCGTAAGCCATAAAAACTCCTCGTGTTGGTTCGGTGGGCTACCGGCGCGAAAGCACCGGCAGCTTTTTGGTGCTTACTTAGACCAAGGACGGCTTCCCGCAGCTTTTGCAGGCTGCGATGGCTTGTTGTTGTTTGCCGCTGCAGGGCGGTTGTCATTGGCTGATCGCTGCGCTGCCGCCGCAGGCTGTTGAGCGTCAATGCTCGGCTCAGGCACGTTGTTTTCGTCAGGGAAGAAGTATTTCTTGATCTCGGCACGCGCCGGATACTGGCCGTCCTTTGAAGGCTTGCCGAGGGCTACTCGCACCGTGAACGACTTAAAGAGCAGATCGTCGGTGTCTTCTACCGAAGACATTTCGAGCGCGCGGCAAAGGCTGGCAAATTGCCTTTGACCAATTTCCTGAGCGGTCGGGTTCTTGTTCTCAATGTTGTAGTTGTTGAACAGCTTGCGATCAGCATATTCAGCGGGCTCGAGCACCTTCAGCGTTGTTTTCAGAATGGTGCCGCTGCCGGTCGAAGTCGGCACCACGTCGGCCGCCTCGATTTCCATCTTGTATGTGCCGTTCGGCAGTTCGGAATAGTCCGACTGCGTTGTGTCGTGTTGGGTGGCGTCAAACGCCGTTCCAAGTCTCGCCATGTGTTAGTTCCTCGTGTTGGTGGTGTGGTGAATGCGCAGGTTAAGACTTTGCGCGAAACACGGTGGGTCGGACAAACCCTCCGATGAAGCCAAGCGCAGCGCCGATCTGCCAAAGTGACATGTGTCCAGCATTGATGCTTAAAGCGGTGAGGAATGCCTGCACTGTTTCAGTGAAGAAGAAGCCGACAACCCATCCCGAAAACGCGCCAAAGAGAACGCCGATCAGCGGTGCAAAGAAAAGAATGGCGGCAACGGTAACCAGTCCAGCTAGTGCTTTTTCCATCAAGCAACCTCCTGCATCGTGTCCGGCCAGTACTTCGCCAGCTCGGTGAAGCCCTGCCCTTTGCGGTATGGAACGGCGTCGGGCATTGAATACCGGTTCTTGGCGTTGAAGCCTGCGCCTTCATTCAGATGGATCTGGCGCTCTTTGCCGCCCTCGGCATGGGCGACCTTTGTCTGGCGCGCGACTTCCTTTTCCTTGATGGAAACTCGGTAGTTCATGAACGCCACAACATCAGACTTTTCTCGAACAAGTGCATTAGCGCGCTTGTGCAGTTTCGGCTGGTACCTCGAATATGGATCTGTCGTCGGGCTGTCGAAGCGCACAATCTCGGGGTGAGCGAGGATGACCACATAAATGCCGGCTTGAGCGAGCGCAGACAGGGCAGACATGAGCTCATTCCATTCGTTGTCGGCTTCCACGTAGCCTTTACCGAACCCAGCTTCCTCAATGCTGTTGATACCAAGGCGGGCACATGTCGCAGCCCAGACAAGCGGTTCGAGGCCGTCGGCACTGTCGATAATCACGGTGCGCCGATCATGCTCAACAGTCAGCAGTTCGCCGATAATGTTGAGCAAATCTTCGAAGCTTTTAATTGTGCCTGGCGTTGCCATTTCGATATCAGATGGCGGACGCTCGCCTTCTGTGGCCAGATAAATCGGATCTGGAAACTCAGATGCAAGGCTGGTCTTGCCGATGCCGTCGACGCCATACAAAAGCATGACCGGCGGGTCGTTTCTCTTCGTCGATTTGAGGCTTGATAGGCTGATAGCCATAAGTAACTCCTCGTGTGTGGTTAGTGGGTAAGTTGAATGACGATCATCATGGCCAGCAGGATGATCGAGCCGATCAGCCAGACTGGCGCCGATGTGGCCAGCGTGGGAAACCGTGGGTAGGTCATTGGCCACCCCACAAATAAAGCAGGCCGTAGAAAGGCAGCACTGCGTTCCAGAAAATGAAGCCTGCCACGACCAGTAAAAGCCCAAGGGTAAACCCCGTGAGAGCCAACGAACGTGCAATCTTCCCGTTGCCATTACCGGCTGGCGTGACGGCGTTCACAACAGCACCCATGAGTAAAAGCCGATGCCCAGCGCTAAAGCCGCGACAACTGCCAGCCCCATGACGAAGCGATCACCAAGGCCCAGCGTAGTTTCGCTGGACAAGATCCGGTCGTCCTCACCGATGTAGTCTTTGAAGGGCGCCGTCATTCGGCACCGCCCTTATTAAATCTGAGCATAATACCTCCTCATTCCCCGCCGCGATTGCAGCGGGGCTGGTTGGTCTAACGGTGGGATTTGCTGGTTAGGCGGCGATGCGCGAGTACGGCTCGTCGTGCGCGATCCAGTGTTCGACGGCATCCTTTGCCGCTTTAAGCCCGAGACCCGTCACAGATCGCAGCTCTTTGATCGCTGAAATCTTCTCGCCTTTCGCAGCGAACCGTTGCCATTCGTGCTTATAGGATGGTGCAGGCTCACTAACTTTCTGCGTCAGCACGTAAACGCCGAACTCCTGGCCCTTATGGATACCGGCTAGACGCGTTGCTTCCTTTGCGGCCAACGTTTCATTTGCATGAAGGAACGGCGCCACCGACGGCTTTGGCTGGCCGTTTTCAATCAGCGCGACGATGGCGGGGTTTGCAACAGGTGCAGCAGCTTTGACAGGCTCGTCGACCCATTCGGCGATGAGGTCGAGATTTGGCTCATTGCCTATCCAGCGTGAGCCGTGAACACCGTCTTTCTGGAAGATGCGGATCCCGATATCACCGGCTATATCAGCAGCAAATGCATATGAATCATTATTTCGTGCCATCAATGGCCCAGCCTTACGGCCATCACGCGTGCAGTAGTATTTGCCTGCTTCGATTTTGAGGGGGGCGGCGACAAGGTCAGATAATTGTGCGTGCCAATTGCGCCCTGTTTCTCCCCATCCAGTAAAGGGCGCATCGAACAATACGCGCGCATAATTATTATTGATTTTCTCGATGACACCGATGGAACCGCTATACCGACCATCGCCCTCATTGGCAGTCAAACGCACCCGATCACCGACCTTGAATGTCTGCGCCTTCGCAACTACAGGCAGAGTTTCAAATTCATCTGACGCCAAATACCAGTTGTCGCCAACGTCATCGATGACCCAAACATCACCACCATCGACGGTTTTTACCTCGTAAAGTCCGCCTGCGCGAACGTCGATCTGTGTTACCAGGCTTCTAACCTTATCTCCAACTTTCACATTACCCATCAAGCTACTCCCCTCGTCTTTGTTGATTTTGTCAATTTCACGCCCTTGGTGAAGTCGACCGGAATGACATTGTCTTCTTCTGTTACGACCTCAGAGCCGCCACCGCCGTCGCCATTGAGGGCCGGTGGTTCAACTTCGAAGCGCGAAACCTCGATCGTCCCAAGGCCGGTACCTGGTATCCAGAACCGCACTGTGAGGAACATGCAGCCGTCTCGATCTCCGATAATGATCCCCTTCCAGCCTGTCAGCTTGTGGGTCACAATTGAGCCGGGCAGATCCCAGCAGTCACCACATTCGCAAGTCACGCTGCACCCCGCTTCGTTCTACTGAACGACACAGGTGCGTTAGAAACATACCGACCGTCTTTAAGGACGGCAGTGTCGCGGGCATGCTGCTTCTGCGCGACTGTTCGATAAGGCTTGCGGTTTGTCGTGTCCCGCTCACCAGTCCGCGTGAATTTGGTTTCGTAAGCCTTGTGGGGCTCACGCAAGTTATGAGATTTCATTGATATTCCTCCTGTCAGGAGGTTGATCTGTGGCCTGCACATGCGGGCCAACGTGGCTCAGGCTGCGATTGCGCCCGGCTCGAAGTTATCGTTCGCGGCTTCCAGCGCACGAATGCGTGGCATTGCGATATAACTGACGCAGTGATTGGCCGTGGACCAGCCACCGTTAGAAACACACCGCACGACAATGCGGTCGGCTGTAGGTTTTGGGATCGGTCGGCGGAGAATTGAAGCTACCGTCGATCTCGGCAGGCTAAGCGCATTTCCGATTTCAGTCGGGTTGGCGCCCACCTCGTGCATTCGATGCACTTCTTCTATGGTTTCATAATCTTTCATGCTCTCCTCGTGTTTGGTGTTGGTTGACAAATGGCATTGGTGAAGCCATCTGTTGTCCTGCGCGGGGTGGTACTCGCGAAGGAACCCCCGGTGTAGAAGTGGCGCAAGCCCTCCTCGTGTAAGCCGGGGTATTACGAGGACGGCGGAGCAGCGGGTGGTGCCGGCTCACAACGCCGTCCTATAAATCTCTCGACATTCAGAAACGCCGAAAGCACCGGCCGCGGTTAAGCGACCAGTGTCCCTGGTATGTCTAAGGCGGCGCCTCAACGAGAGCCGGTTCGCTTCTTTCGGCGGAATTGGTCATTTGCTCTCTCCTCAGTTTCAATTGCGCTTCAGCGCGGCTTCTATCTATTGAGTGCCGATATCCTTGGGAGGATGTTCTCTGGCATCATGAGGTAGGCCCTCCTTCGAACTATCCAACGTCTTATGCGCCGGTTGATGGCACCTATATATGACAAATTCGCATCTATGTCAACACTCGGTGACATTTTCGCACGTTACATTTTCACAACAATATGCGAAAAGCGCAACATGGACAAAGATTTCGCGCGGCGCCTTCGTTTGGCGCGTGACCTTAAAGGAATGAGCCAGGCTGACCTTGCCGCCCTTATTGGGCGCGACAAGTCGTCGATCAGTCTTTTGGAAGGCGGGAAGCGTGGGGCCAGCGTTGAGTTTGTTGCCCGCCTGGCTCGCGCGCTGGATCTTAATGAGGATTGGCTTGCCTTTGGCAACGGCGAGATGACTGCGACGTCAGTGAAACCAACTTCTGATACGTTCACACCAACACCAATCCCCGGCGATCAGCTCGTAAGCCAAGAACGAGGCCTGCCTGTGTACGCTGCGGCGAAGGGCGGCGATGGACACGTCATCATCACCTTTGATCCAATCAGCTATATGAAAATGCCTGCAGTCCTGCAGGGCGTTAAGGGTGGTTACGGCCTTCTATTATCTGGGGAATCAATGGTTCCCGCCTATCGACCAGGCGAAACTGCACTCGTAAACCCTAACTTGCCGCCAGTTCGCGATGAAGACGTAATTCTTTATCACACAAGCGCAATGGACGAGAACGAAGCGATCATCAAGCGACTCGTCGGCTTCAATGACCGAGAATGGATGCTGGAACAGTACAACCCGCATAAGGAATTCAAGGAATTTCGCGCTGATTGGCCTGTCTGCCATCGCGTTGTTGGGAAATACAACACCCGTTAAAGACTAGCCATTAACTACGGCCTCAAGCGCGCTATCAGGTACCCGGCCGATAGCTGCGATGATCTGCGTCTCATTATTCCATCTATATAAAGCAAGGACAGCAGGCTTTTCGCACGCCAAGCGATGAGCCAGCCTCAGCGCATGATCTTCCGTATCAACCTGGATCGGAGTGTCAGGGATTACACCCCACCTGCACGCAGTAAATCCTTGCACGACAAACAGCGGATACATGACACCTCACACCCTTAACACTGAAATTATGATTCCATCATAATGAGAACATTTCAAGAACATTCTTCATGTTTGGCTAACCCTGTGAGTTTCTTCGATGTGTTTTTGTCATCATTGATGTTGACATGCGGTGACTGATAAGCATATATAGGTGACAGAACAGCACGAAGACAGCCTCACCAGCTCGATCTGCTGAACCAACCAAACACGAGGAGTAACCCAATGACGAACGCGAAAACCCCGAGAAGAAGAAGATCGCCAGCACCTCGCATTAACGAAGTAATCGGCGGCGGATTCTTTGTATTCCGCCGCGGCAAACTAACCGGCCGCGTCAGCGTAGCCACTACCCTACCGTATGAACACGGGTCGTTTGAGCAAGCACTGGCGGAGGCAACGCGCCTCGCCAAGCTCTGCCCAGGCGAAACATACGAAGTTTTCCAGACAAGTGGCGCGATCGCCACATCCAACCATGATGTGTTTCTCGCCGAACTCCGCGAGGCCGGTGCCAGCGTTGAGACTGTCGCTAGTGAAGACCCCGAGCTGGCGGAGGCTGCGTGATGAACCGCGCCCTGCTGGAAATGCTCGCCGATATGGAACCTGAGCTGCACACCGAAGTGCATCGCGCAGGCAGTGACGAACCAATGCGTCGTCCCGACCACCGTGCAAAGAAGCACGCTCGCCCAATGCCCTGGATACGATACGCAGCGCGCGAAGCCGTTGAGATGACGGTTGTTGTCGGATTTTGCGTTGTTGTGGGCGCAGTGGGCCTCGGCGTCACATGATTTACCGCGAAAGATAGCGACGGGGCGTAGCGCCCCAGAATTTTCCAACCATCGACGATCCGAGCGTTTTCACGCCACGGGTCGTCACGCTTACCAAAACCACACGAGGAGCATTTATTCATGTCTAACAGACACACGCACATCCTTACCGCCGACGAGTTCATTGCTCAGGGCACCACAGCAGCAGCAATCCTTTCGATTGCCCGTTGGTATCGCGTGAGCGACCCGGCGACTGCCGCAAAGATCAAAGACATTGCATATGAAGTCTCGCGCAAAACGGGCGAGCAGTTCCGTATGCGCCGCGTGCGCCCGGCCAATGACAATCGCCGTCCTTTCAGGCGGAGGGCGGCGTGATGGACGCGCTCGTCCCAGACAGTCGCGGCAACAGTATCGACGCTGCTTATCTCAACGCGTTGCGGCTAGGCCCGCAGCGCATAGGCCGGGCTTCTGTTGGAAGCACTGGGGTTCCCCTGCCCGTTGCTCGCCGTCTGGCGGCAACAGGTCGGGCCGTTGTCGTTGGTGATGAGGTGCGATCTATCAAGGCAGCGGCTCGTCAGGGTCCGCCAACAGATTAAGATAACTGGTTATCTCTTCGGCTTCATCGCGCCGGAGATTGCAACAGAATTGGCCGTTCAGCTTCGCAGGTTCGCCCGTTGAGAGCTTAACGACGGTCCATGTTCCATCCGGCTCTTGCCGCTTGTCAAAATGAAATATCGGCATGGCATCAGCAGTTTGTTGCTATGCGAGACAGATAAGCTGGAGAAGCCAGGTTTCAAGGTTGTGGAGATATCACAATGTTTAACAATGACCGCCTCCCAGCCTCACCGGGAGCGTCGGAATGAGAGACAGACCAGCATTCCCGTTTGAAGGCGGGGACAACAACGGCATTGAACCAAGCGTAGGCATGACTTTTCGCGCTTACGCTGCCGTTAAATTCATGGCCGCGATAATCGAGGCTGACGGCATTCAATGCGCATTGCGAGACGCGCATGACCATGCCCGTGTTGCTGTCATCAATGCCGACGCTCTCATTGAAGCTCTCACGCGCCCGACAGGAGGCAGCAAATGGCAACGATTAAGCTCGTGAACGTTGATGAGCATGATTTGGCCTATGCGGCCAACTTAGCGGTTCATTTCGTACGTCAATATCCGGATCGAATGGGGCTTAGGAATGGCGTGGCCTTCACCAAGGACTGCGTTGATTATTCGCTCTATATCTATCGCACCAAAACGCAAATCGTTGTTCGCGGGAGGTCCAGCCATGGCGAGTAAGGAACTGATCGAGAAGGTGGCGTACGGAGACCGAACACAAGCAGAAGCGCTGCGTATTGCCTATGACCGTCTGAAGTTTCTGGGTTGGAAGTTCACCCATCACGATGTTGGCAGGGTTGCGAAGGAGATAATCGAAGCCCTCAACGCCAGCCCACTAGGGGAGAAGGCAGAATGAAGCTGACCGCCGCACAAAAGAAGCTCTTGAAATCACTACAGGATAGATCCGAGTTCTTCACTACAAGTGAAGAACTGCCCGCGCAGATCGTAAAACTGCGGCTGGCTAAATGGTCGAATATCCGTATGGGTCGAGGGCTTCTATCAATCACAAGAGCAGGCCGCCAAACCCTGAAAGGCGGTGGCGAATGACCCTAATACTTCGGGAACTTCGCCATGCCCTCAACCTCGGCGCTCTGATGCGTGAGGATAATGCCGATATTCTTACCTCTGCATTCAACACAACGAAGCTTTGGAACAAGATCATTGTGCATTGCTCCGTGGTCCGCACCAAGCTTTTCAGCAAGAGCGGGCAAGTCCAGCGCAACGTTGTGATGACAGCCATTGCAGTAAGCCGTGATCCTGTATCCGTACTTGATGCACTCACCAATCGTTCTGTTCGTGCTGATGTAGCTCATTCCGCTCTCCTGTCAGGTGGCAATTACAACAGGAACGAAACAGAAACAAATTACAAAGTTGGTTGCGAAATAGATTCCGCAACCAAGAGCGCATTGAGCTGGCGTTGCCAGTCACAGAAATTCGTAAGCGACTAGTCAGAACTAATGATGACGTATCGGATGCCTATTCCATCGAATGTCGCAGTTATTAAACAGATAAGCCATCTCGCTAGCTTCGTCCTCTGACAAATCGTGAAGCAGCGTTCCATTCACGGCTGCTGGCAGAGCATTGTTTGTGTTAACAACCGTCCAGCTACCGTCCTGCTCTCTGCGGACATCATATCTAAGGTCAGCCATGCCACTACCCTCCATGTGGACTAACTTTCCAATCACGAGACGAAGTTTAATTTCAAATCCCGTTTGGTCAATAGCCCACTAAGCCGCTAGCGCCTCATCCAATCCGTTGAGGTAATCAATCAGTTCTTCGGCATCGCGCTTCTTAAGCGAGCAGCATAGCTGCCCATTGAGCGAAACCGGATTCTGGCTGACGGTTTCCTTTACGGCCCAAAGACCATTTGGCTGTTCGTCCAGATAATAGAAGTTAGCTGCCATTGCGAACTGCGGCGTCATCTCAATTTCCTCAGTTTTGGGGAACCGCCGCGATAACGCCGACCCGGAATCTTTGTTCCAAAAAAATCAAGAAAAGTGAGGAATCAACATGCATCATGAAAACGATAACGAAGCTGATTTGCTGATGGGCGTTGAGCCTATCGCCAAGTATCTAGGCGTCACAAGGCGCCAAGCTTATCGGCTGGTCTACGATAAAATTATGCCTAGCTTTAAGCTCGGTGGCACCGTTGCTGCTCGTCGATCCAGTCTCAAAAAATGGATGGAAAATCTGGAAGCAGAGCACGCCGCTTAAGTCATGTGCCATGTGTCAAACCATGTGCCGTCGATTCCCCGTGCAATCCTGAAAATGCGTGTTTTTCTGGGAAATTCCTGAACATTTGCGGCACATGGACTGTGATGCCACACCGAACTCAAACATTTGATATTGTTGGAGATTTTTGGTGAGCGCGCAGGGATTCGAACCCTGGACCTACTGATTAAAAGTCAGTTGCTCTACCGGCTGAGCTACGCGCTCCCAGAGGGGAACAAATCGTCCCTGGAAGTGCGGCGGAACATACGGGCGACTTTCAGAATGGTCAACACCATAAAATCAAGTTTCTTCAACATAAATTCAAAAAAACGACACCAATCGGCAGATTTCCACGATAAGCTGGGTGCGCCGCCGATTTTCCACCGTCAAAAAGCGCATTTATCAACAAAATTTCCGCGCCCGCCCATCCAAGACGACAAAGAATCGCGTCGGAATTGACGAACTAGCCAAAAATTTCGAGCTTTGAAAAAGCGATTCCTGTTGTTGAAATGTTACTGTAGGCTCACGGGTGTAACTCATTCCAGCATTTTGGTTTTTCATGTCCTTCGTTGCCAATGCATTCTATCGATTCAGGCATTCCCTATCTGGCATAGGGCTTGCACTCGGAACTTTATTGTTCGCAGCGGCACTGACACCAAGCCTTGTTCCCCGGACCTATGTCATGCAAGGCATATTATGCGGCGTCGCATTTGGTTCTGGATATGGCCTGGGCGTATTTTGGCGTTGGGTCTGGCACTATCTGGAGCTGCCCGAGCCGGGGGAATGGTTGCGCAGCCGTGTTAATTTACTCGTTGGCCTTATCTGTCTTGCAGTTGCTATAGCTGCGCTTTATTTTTCGGCCGGCTGGCAAAATTCAGTCCGCGCCGTGATGGGCATGGAGCCAGTGCCCAGCGCCTATCCTGCAAGCGTCTGCGGACTAGCTGTAATAACCTTTTTGATCCTTCTGCTCTTGGCACGCGGTCTTATCGGGCTTGGCCGATTTATTTCTACACGAATACACCGTGTCGTACCTCGCAGAGTAGCTAACGTCATTGGTGTTGCAGTGACCGTTGTCCTCATCTGGACAATCGCAAACGGCCTGTTGATCCAATCCACATTCGAAGTGCTTGATCGTTCGTTTCGCGAATATGACGCGCTAATCGAGCCTGATCGCCCCCAGCCTTTGGCGGCTGATAAAACAGGAAGTGCTGCATCACTGCTTCAATGGGATGAGCTTGGCCGAGCAGGGCGCGAATTTGTGTCGTCGGGTCCAACGGGCGCTGAAATATCATCGTTCACAAAACGCCCGGCCATTGACCCTATCCGCGTTTATGCGGGTTTGAATGTTGCAGATACCCCCAAGCAGCGTGCTGAGCGAGCATTGGATGAACTCAAACGACAAAACGGATTTGATCGCTCGATCCTGGTAATCATTACTCCCACAGGAACCGGCTGGGTCGATCCTGCGGCCATGGATGGACTCGAATATCTTCACGATGGCAATGTCGCCAGCATCGCGATGCAATATTCCTATCTCAACAGCCCGCTTTCCCTTCTGTTTCAGCCGGAATATGGCGCTGAGGCCTCGCGTGCGTTGTTCACCACCGTTTACAACTACTGGAAGGCATTGCCAAAAGATAAACGACCTCGCCTCTATCTCTATGGTTTAAGCCTCGGGGCGATGAATTCCGAGAAATCAGTTTCGCTATTCGAAATGCTGGCAGACCCGATCAACGGCGCATTATGGAGCGGTCCTCCCTTCCCTAGCCGCGACTGGAAGCAAATCACGCGCGACCGTAATCCTGACACTCCGGAATGGTTGCCGGTCTTCAAAGACGGCTCTTTTGCTCGGTTTATGAACCAGAATGGTGAGGCACCTGGAAACGGCGACCGTTGGGGACCGCTACGCATCGTCTATCTGCAATATGCCAGCGATGCAGTCGTGTTTTTTGACAGCCATTCTTTCTACCGCCAGCCGGACTGGATGAACGAACCGCGTGGTCCCGATGTTTCACCACAGTTACGCTGGTATCCAGTCGTGACCATGCTGCAGCTGGCCTTGGATATGGCGTTTGCAACCGCAACGCCTATTGGACACGGTCACGTTTACGCACCCGAACATTATGTCGATGCTTGGATCGAAGTCGCCGATGTGGATGGCTGGAGTGCGGAGCAAATTGACCGCCTGAAACAGTATTTACATCATAAAATGACTGGCGACGACGTTGAAGGCTATGACCAGCGCGGCGGCTAATCGCACAAATATGGTCTTGGTATAATCTGACCTTCAAATGAAAACAGCCGCCCTTTTTAGGCGGCTGTTTTTTCGGATTTCGACTTCTATCAGCGGTAAGGCGAATAGCACTGCTGGCGCGGACCATTATATGGCTGGAACGTATTGTCCGAAGCGCGATATGATCTGTAGCGGTTATAGCACCACTGAACATGGCTATTGCTAGCGCGGTAAACCGGCTGAGGTGCTGGCTGAGCGATTGCACCACCGATGATTGCTCCAGCGCCGAAAGCTGCCAGCGGATACCACCAGCCATCATTATGACGACGATAGCCATGGCGATAGTGGTTATAGCCGCGATGACCATTCCAATAACCTGGACGCGGGCGATGATGGTTCCAACCCGGGCGCGGACCGGGACGGTGCCCATTCCAGCCAGGGCGACCGGGACGATGACCGTTCCAATTGCCATGACCACGACGGTCCCAACGGTCACGCACTTGCATGACGTTATTAGCATCAACAACCTGAGCAGTTGGCAGGACCGGAGCAGCAGAGACAGGCGCCATCGCACCGATCATAAAAGTTGCGCCGACTAAGCCAACCATCATTTTCTTCAAGGTGTTTATCATCTTGTTCTCCAGTTCAACTGCACACATCATTATCGATGCTAGATGAACGTGTGCTGAATGATAGTGAGGAATATATAGCACCCTATACATCTGACAAGTGATTGGCATGATTTAGGGAAAAGCAATCTCGTGAGTTGAGACCTATGTCAGGTTGCCCCCAATCATACTTACGGCGGTTCCAGTTAAGACTGAACCGCAGGGACCGCTGTGAACTTTTTTAAGCATTATCCGACGCAAAACCGGTTCCCACTTTTGCTGGAACTGCTTTAAGTCTCAAATCGATTTTGTTCGCCATGGTTCACATTATCAGTTAGTTTTGCCCCTGGGTGATGGGCGTCGTAACAGCGCGTTTATGGTGGGGTTTGTCGTGTCAACTGAGTTGGAAGCATCCAGATTTTATGCTGCAGACATGATTTCCAAAGAAGCCGATCCTTTTCTGGCGGCTGTAGAAAATACACCCACACCTATGCTCATCACCAATCCGCAATTTTCCGACAACCCAATTGTCTTTGCGAACAAAGCTTTTTTGCTGCTGACGGGATATTCGACAGATGAGGTGATCGGCCAAAATTGCCGTTTCCTGCAAGGTTCTGGAACCAATACAGATGATGTGATTGCAATAAAAACAGCAATTGCAGCGGGCACTTCAATCGATATCGACATATTAAACTATAAGAAATCCGGCGAAGCCTTTTGGAACCGGCTGCATATTTCACCAGTCAGAAGCTCTGATGGTGTAATCCAGCATTTCGTTTCCACACAACTCGATGTCACGCTCGAGCTAAAGCGTTTGGTTGAGCTGCAACAAGAGCGTGACACGCTTTCCAGTGAGACCAGACGGCATCAGAACTATCTTGATTACATCGTGAATGCCGCAAATATCGGCTATTGGACCCGTGATCTGAAGACAGGGAGCGTGACCGGTTCTGCTGAGTGCCGCCGGATTTTTGGTTTTAGGGACGACGAACACATCAATTTTGACCAGATTCTTGAGCTGATCGCGCTTGAGGATCGTATGTCGGTGATTCAACAGACGGAAGCTGCTTTTTTAACTGGCGAGCCGTATTCCATGGAATATCGGATCGTAAACAGAACCGGGCAGACAATCTGGGTGGAAACACGAGCCAAAGCGCTGCTCGGCGACAATCCGACATTGCTTGGCGTTATGCTGGATGTGACCGAACGCAAGCAGACCGAAGCTGACAAGGCATTGGTGACGAGGGAAATCTCCCACCGCTTCAAAAACTCTATGGCCATGGTGCAATCCATCGCCAACCAGACTTTACGCAATGCAGACAGTTCCGAACAGGCAAGCCAGCTGTTCAACGAGCGCCTTCATGCGCTGGCCCAGGCGCATGACATGCTGTTGCAAGATGACTGGGGTGGCGCAACGATTACGCAGATCGCCAATACGGCATTGGCTCCGTTTAACAGAACTTTTGGCAATCGCATCCGCATGAGTGGCCCTTCGCTCTTTGTAAGTGACCGGGTAACGGTCTCGCTTTCTCTCGGTCTCTATGAGCTTACAACCAATGCGGTGAAGTACGGTGCCCTGTCCAATGAGCACGGCAGCATCGATTTCAGCTGGGATATTGTCGATGATCAGGGCGAAAAGAAATTCCAGATGCGTTGGCTGGAAACCAATGGTCCCTCCGTTACGCGACCTTCACGACGCGGCTTTGGCCAGCGGCTTATCCGACTTGTTCTTGCCGAAGAACTCAAGGCACGCTGCGACATCGACTTTGATCCCACAGGCTTGAAAATCAATGTGCTCGCGCCGATCACGGCCGATGTATTTCCGGGCTTTGATCATAGGATGAGCGCAGGCCCAACGATCACCTGACATCATGCTTTCGCGTAGAGGCATTTTGACATCTGGCGGTAGAGCATAAAAAGCGCCATATGCTGCGATCATGAACGATAGCTCTGCTCTTTTTTCCGAACAATCCGAAGTCACCGCGCAGGAGAAGGAAACGCACTTCTTCCCAGTCATGGCCGACTCACCGCCCGTTGATTGGCTGATATCGGACGGTTTGACGGATTACGACGAAGCGCTCGCTTTTATGGAAGCGCGCGTTGCAGCTATTCGTGAAGGAACGGCGAACGAGCTCGTCTGGCTCGTCGAGCATCCATCGCTCTATACGGCCGGCACCAGTGCTCAATCAGCAGACCTGCTGACACCGGATCGCTTTCCCGTGTTTAACACCGGACGCGGTGGCGAATATACCTATCACGGTCCCGGCCAGCGTGTGGCCTATGTCATGCTCGATCTGAAGCGGCGCCGTGAAGATGTGCGCGCATTTGTGACTGCGCTTGAGCAATGGATTGTCGAAACGCTCGCGCAGTTCAATGTCAAAGGTGAAAGGCGCGCAGATCGCGTTGGCGTCTGGGTTGTCCGTCCGGAAAAGCCGCTGCTTGCCAATGGTGGCATGTGCGAAGACAAGATTGCTGCTATTGGCATCCGTCTGCGCCGTTGGGTGAGCTTCCATGGCATTGCCATCAATGTCGAGCCGGAGCTCGAACATTTTGACGGCATCGTTCCGTGCGGCATTGCAGATTACGGTGTGACAAGCCTCGTCGATCTCGGCCTTCCGGTAACGATGGGCGATGTCGATGTTGCGTTGGGCAAGGCCTTCGAAAACGTCTTTGGACCTCGCCAGCCCAAATAATTAGACGCTCTTCACGCGCCGCTCGCGCATGAAGACATAGAAACCTGATCCCACGATAATCGCGATGCCGAACCATTTGGACGGCGTCGGAAAATCGCCGAACACAATCAAACCGACCAGAACTGCATTGACGATTTCCAGATACTGGAAAGGTGCGAGCATAGATGCCGGTGCGAGTTTGAATGCTTGCACCACGAGCAGATGACTGACAGTACCGATCGTACCCAGCAAAAGCAGAAGCAGCCAGGGCTGCAGGCTATGTGGCAGTGCAAAACTCAAATCTTCAATGCCCAAACCTGTGCCGAATACCATCGCCAATCCTGCCAGCGCTGCCCCACCGATGCCAGCATAAAACTGCATGACGACCGGGCTTTCCTTTGCGCCATATTTACGGTTCAGGATCAGATAAATCGCAAAAGTTACGGCGGTTGCGAGAGGCAACAAGGAAACCGCACCAAAAATTTCGAAGCTTGGCTGAATAACGATCATCGTTCCGATCAGACCGATACCCACAGCGCTAAAACGACGCCAGCCGACTTTTTCCTTCAGGAAGACGGCCGAAAGCAGAGTCAGGATCAATGGTTCAGCAAAAAACACAGCCATGGCGTCTGCCAGAGGCATGTATTTGACGGCGGTGAAGAAACACGTTCCGCCAAAGCCCATCAGCGCGCCGCGCACAAGATTGCCGACAAGATGCGCGGTCCGTAAAGACGCAAAACCACTCATGACGATCAACACGAAAAACATCAGCACTGACTGAATGAAAAAGCGCATGAAGGTGACAGTGGCCGGCGGCATATTATCCATCATGGCAAGCCATTTGCCGATGGCATCCATTAGAGGCAGCAGCAGTACCGAGAGGACCATGATCGCCATGCCCTTTACGTGCGCTTCTGTGCCGCCTGCTACCCTGCCCTGCATCTCACTACTCGCAATTTTCTCACTCCCATTGCGCTTACGCGAATGGCCTGCCCGTTTCCATCTTAATTCACGCAAGAAAAGCGCCCGGTTTGACTTTCGCCATGTTTCTGGTGCAAATCGGCTTCGCTACGAGCAAAACCATTTGATAACTTCGGGCAAAAGCGGAACGTAAGGCGAACTTTGTTCGCATTGCGGGTATTCCCGTGGCATTATCTGTGTGATTCGCAGCTAACTTTATTTCGTGCCGTTCAGTGGGGGCGGTTCTTTCGGTTTCAGACAGAAAGCTTTTCGGACAAAGATGGACGACAGCAACGATCTCTTTTCCAGAGTAGTCAACAATGCCCGTGAACGGCAGATGGAGCAGCAGCCCAAAAAGGCTCCTGCATCGACGCCTGTTGCGCAAACGGCAACGACACCATCTGCACCAAAGCCAGCCCCTGTTGCAACCAAGGCTCCACCTGTTTCATCAGGCGCGGATGATTACAACGCCTCATCCATTCGCGTTCTCGAGGGGCTGGAGCCCGTCCGTCTGCGCCCCGGCATGTATATCGGCGGCACCGACGAAAAAGCCCTGCACCACCTCTTCGCGGAAGTCATCGATAACTCGATGGACGAAGCCGTTGCAGGCCATGCTAATTTCATTGAAGTCAATCTCGACGCCGAAGGCTTTCTGACCGTCAGCGATAACGGACGCGGCATTCCGGTTGATGAGCACCCGCAGGTGCCGGGAAAATCGACGCTTGAAGTCATCATGACCAAGCTGCACGCAGGCGGTAAGTTCGACGGCAAAGCCTATGAAACCTCCGGCGGTCTGCACGGCGTGGGTGTTTCGGTGGTCAACGCACTTTCCGATGTTCTGGAAGTCGAAGTCGCGCGCAATCGCCGCCTTTATCGCCAGCGTTTTTCGCGCGGCATTCCGCAGGGCGGGCTTGAAGATGTCGGCGAAGTCCACAACCGTCGTGGTACGCGCGTTCGCTTTCATCCTGACCCGGATATCTTCGGCAAAACCGCACAATTCGATCCGCACCGGCTTTATCGCATGGCGCGCTCAAAGGCTTATCTGTTTGGCGGCGTAGAAATTCGCTGGAGCTGCGATCCCGCGCTTCTCGACCCGAAGAAGGAAACACCGGAAAAGGCTGTTTTCCACTTCCCCGGCGGCCTCAAGGATTATCTCTCTGCTTCGCTCGGCAAAGAACATCAGGTGACGCGCGAGATTTTCTCGGGCCGCACCGAAAAGCAGGGCGGGCATGGTGCCGTTGAATGGGCCGTGTCGTGGTATGGTGGTGACGGCTTCGTCAATTCCTATTGTAATACGATCCCGACGGGCGACGGCGGCACGCATGAAGCAGGATTGCGCATTGCATTGACACGTGGCCTCAAGGCCTATGCGGAGCTAACTAACAACAAGCGCGCTTCGATCATCACCACCGATGACGTGATGATTTCGGCAGCCGCTATGCTCTCGGTCTTCATTCGCGAACCAGAATTTGTCGGCCAGACCAAGGACAAGCTTGCGACCGTTGAAGCGCAGCGTATCGTGGAAAATGTCATCCGCGATCCGTTCGATCACTGGCTTACAGCTTCACCACAGGAAGCATCCCGCTTGCTCGACTGGGTTGTCGATCGCGCGGAAGAGCGCCTGCGTCGTCGTCAGGAAAAGGAAACCGTCCGCAAGAGCGCGACGCGCAAACTGCGCCTTCCGGGCAAGCTTGCAGACTGCACGCAGAATGCTGCAGCAGGTGCAGAACTTTTCATCGTCGAAGGTGACTCGGCTGGCGGCTCCGCCAAGCAGGCACGCAATCGTTCTAATCAGGCGATCCTGCCGCTACGCGGTAAGATTCTGAACGTTGCCAGTGCTGGCCGTGAGAAGCTGACAGCCAACCAGCAGATTGCCGATCTCGTGCAGGCGCTGGGTAGCGGCACGCGCAAGAATTATCGTGAAGACGATCTGCGTTATGATCGCGTCATCGTCATGACCGATGCTGACGTGGATGGTGCGCATATTGCATCGCTGCTCATCACGTTCTTCTATCAGGAAATGCCGGATCTCATCCGCAACGGCCACCTGTATCTGGCAGTCCCGCCGCTGTATCGTCTGAGCCAGGGTGGCAAGGTCGCCTATGCTCGTGACGACGCGCACAAGGACGAGCTGCTTCGCACGATGTTTACCGGACGTGGCAAAATCGAAATAGGCCGCTTCAAAGGCCTTGGCGAAATGCGCGCCGAGCAGTTGAAAGAAACGACTATGGACCCGAAAAAGCGCACGCTTCTTCGTGTTCATGTCGATGAAGATTATATCGATGAAACACGCAGCACTGTTGATGATCTGATGGGTACAAAACCGGAAGCCCGCTTCCGCTTCATTCAGGATCGTGCCGCTTTTGTGGAAAAACTGGATATTTAAACTTTATCTCTTCCGATCCTGAGCTTTCCGAAAGATCGGAAGAGATTCGAACTTCACCATTCCCCCAATTTTTTAAGGGGAATGGATAATCTTTTGCGGCAAATACTCAATTCTTGACGTCGATGCCAAGCTTGGTTTCGATTTCCTCGGTCGACTCTTTAACGAAGAATGTCAGGTCCGCGCTGAGCGTAACGATACGGGTTCCAGTACCGTAAGCGTTGTATGACAGGACGTGGTTGAAGTTCACTGCAACCCGTTCGCCACTGACATCCGTAAGCATGATCCACATGTGCCCCTCCTCCTGAAAATAGTTGCTATAGAAGAGGATAGGAGCTTTTCTTGAAATGGCAATGCTCACCTAAAGCTTTACCTGCATTCTGACCTTTTCAACCTTGCGACCAAAACTCTCCGACCATTCTTCGCTGCGGTGATAGGTCTTGAATCCAGCTTTTTCATAAAGCCCGATTGCTGGAGAATTCTCGGCATGGGTGCCGATTTCAGCTTCCGCAAAACCATCAAGAACAATCTGCGCCATCAGCGCACCAAGCAATGCGCCGCCTACGCCCTGACCATGGTGCGTGGGATCAACCCAAAGGTCGGAAATGTAGTTTGATTTCGGGACGCGAGCGCCCCAACCGTATATTTCGCCGCATCGTTCCGCCAACAAAACACCGTCGGCATTCTCGCGCAAATCGCGCAGGAATTTGGCCTGGAGTTCCGACCGGCTTTCATCCGTCAGCACAATGTCGCGCGCTGCGGTTTGCCATGCGCGCACCGCGATTTCAGCCATAAGAACAAATTCGCCGGTCATAGAGCGCTGTGCGTCCACTTGGACGCACAAAGGTCGCTCTAGTTTTTTATATTCTGGCTTCGATCCCCCTGAAAATCGATCTCGATTTTCGGATCGAAGCCGGGCACGGCGAATGAGAACTTCAGATTTTACCACCATTTCTTCGGTGTAAAGCGTCCTGCGGCCTGCTCAATTGCGCCAGCAGCCTGAAACAGCGTTTCTTCTTCAAACGGGCGACCGATCAGCTGCAGACCAAGCGGCAGACCCTGATCATTGAGGCCCGCAGGAACCGCGATGCCCGGCAGGCCGGCCATGTTAAGCGTGATGGTGAAGATGTCATTGAGATACATCTTGACCGGATCATTTGCGAGTTCCTTGTCGCCAATGCTGAACGCAGCGGAAGGCGTAACAGGCGTCAGGATTGCATGAACGCCGCTTGCAAAGACATTTTCAAAGTCTTTCTTGATCAGTGTGCGAACCTTCTGAGCGCGCAGATAATATGCGTCGTAATAGCCCGCCGACAGAACATAGGTTCCGGTCAGAATACGACGCTTCACTTCCTTGCCAAAACCTGCAGCACGGCTCTGTTCGTACATATCGGCAATATCCTTGCCCGGTACGCGCAGACCGTAACGCACACCATCATAACGTGCGAGGTTAGACGAGGCTTCCGCAGGTGCCACAATGTAATAGGCAGCAAGCGCATATTTGGTGTGCGGCAGCGAAACATCGACGATTTCCGCTCCAGCATCTTTGAGATACTGGACGCCCTTCTGCCAGAGCGCTTCGATTTCTTCCGGCATACCATCGATACGATATTCGTTCGGAATACCGATCTTGAGGCCCTTCAGCGACTTGCCGATAGCTGCTTCGTAGTCCGGCACTGGCAGATCAACCGAGGTTGTATCTTTCAGATCGAGCGATGCCATCGACTTGAGCAGGATCGCGGCATCGCGTACATCACGAGCGATCGGGCCAGCCTGATCAAGCGAGGATGCATAAGCAACGGTGCCCCAGCGCGAAACACGGCCATAGGTCGGCTTGATGCCGACAGTGCCGGTGAAAGCCGCTGGCTGACGGATCGAGCCACCGGTATCGGTTGCCGTAGCACCTGCGCAGAGATGTGCAGCGACTGCTGCCGACGAACCGCCTGAAGAGCCACCCGGTACCAGATCAACATCTGAGCCGTTCGCACGCCAAGGGTTCTTCACAGGGCCGTAATAGGAGCTTTCATTGGACGAGCCCATGGCGAATTCGTCCATGTTGAGCTTGCCCAGCATGACAGCGCCGTCAGCCCAGAGATTGGCGGTGACGGTCGATTCATATTCAGGCTTGAAGCCATCGAGAATATGCGAGCAGGCCTGCGTGTGAATGCCCTTGGTCGCAAACAGATCCTTCACGCCAAGTGGAATACCTTCGAGAGCACCAGCCTTGCCTTCGGCAATGCGGGCATCAGAAGCTTTTGCCATTTCGCGCGCCTTTTCAGGCGTAACAGCGACATAGGCATTGAGCTTGTCATTGGCGGATTCAATAGCCGCAATATAGGCTTCTGTCAGTTCCGTCGCGGTGAAGGCCTTAGCCTTCAGCTTGTCGCGCGCTTCGGCAATGGTCAGTGCGGTCAGTTCGCTCATCATCAAATCCTGTAAAGTCACGCCTCAGCGAGACGCTTTTCAAAAAAGGCGCTGTATTCGGAGTCAGGATAATCCAGAACCACTCCGCAACGCGCAAAACCCGAATTTCCATAAAGCCGCCAGGCACCATCAAAGCCGGGCCCTGTGCCCGTTTCAAGGACCAGACGCGAAGCACCCTTGGCTCTTGCCAGCTCGACAATCGCATCGACAAGATGTGAGCCGATACGCTTGCCTCGAACTTCCGGGCGCGTGAACATGCGCTTGAGTTCACCCACACCGTTATCGTGCATCTTCAGCGCGCCACAGCCGACGGCCTTGCCGTCTTCATCTCGCGCAACGAAAACCGTAGTGTCCGGCTCCGCCATCTGCTCAACAGTCATCTTGAACTGGAACTCGAGAGGCGAAAGCGGCAGCATATGCGCGTTCAAGGCTTCGACCAGATCACGCACATCATCCTGCAATGGGGTCTCGACGGAAACCCGAATAGCCATCGACTTACTCCACGACCTTTGGCACGACGAAGAAATTATCTTCGGTCACAGGCGCATTGGCAACAACAGCACTGGCGATATTGCCGTCCGTTACTGCATCTTCGCGCAGACGCATCTTCATCGGCGTTACCGAGGTCATCGGCTCAACGCCTTCAATATCGACTTCGTTCAACTGCTCGACAAAGCCCAGAATTGCATTGAGTTCGCCGGTCATACGCTCTGCTTCGTCTTCATTGACAGCAATGCGCGCAAGATGCGCGACGCGCTTGACGGTGGAAATATCGACGGACATTCTGTTCTCCGCAAATTCATAATTTAGGACGGCCAACCGCCACCCCGAAAAGGTTCTTTTACCGGCTATAACGGTGCGGGTGGGGAAGCGCAACATTTCTTGCGCTTCCATCCATAGTTAGCCAAAATTAGAACGTGTGAACAGTGCCAGCGTCAGCCACCAACACCTTCGTTTCCTTATGGTCAGACATTGCCGCTACAAACTTGTCTGCCGTCTTTTCAATAAATGGGAATGAGCCGTAATGGCACGGCAGAACGGTTTTAAAATTGAAATAACGCTGGCACGCAAGAGCTGCCACAGCACCGCCCATGGTAAAACGATCACCGACAGGCACAATGCCGATTTCTGGCTGATGCAGTTCATTGATCAGCGCCATATCAGAGAAAATATCCGTGTCACCCATATGATAAAGTGTCGGCGCATTCTCGAAATGAAATACCAGGCCGTTCGGATTACCCATCGACTGAGTGATGCCGTCTTCTGTCATCAACGCTGAAGAATGCAGTGCGTTAACAAACGTTACGCTGAAACCATCGCGGACAATGGTTCCGCCGGTATTGCCCATGCTGAACTTTTCCAAACCTTTGCGACCCAGCCAGCCGGTGATTTCTGGATTTGCAATAACAGTTGCACCGGTTTCTTTAGCAATCTCAATGGTATCGCCGATATGGTCACCATGACCATGAGTCAGCGCAATATGCGTGGTTCCCTTGGTGGCTTCCTTGAAATCGATGCCCTTGGCACCCGGATTTCCATTGATGAACGGATCAATCAGAATGACGGCCTTATCCGTTTCAACGCGATAGGCTGCATGGCCCAACCAGGTGATTTTCATTGTGTGTCTCCTTGCGGCTCGATTTTCAGTTTTAAAACAGATATTACGGCTCAATTCCATCAGGCAATATGAAGCCTGATCAAAATACTATGAGGACCTATGGCCGTCGTTGAGATCGAAGAAGTTTTGGAAATTCTGCAACCTGGCCAGACAGTCGCCGGGCTTGATCTCGGCACCAAAACTATTGGCCTTGCGGTTTCCGATCTGGGCCTGTCATTCTCGCATCCCCGTCCGGTTATCAAACGCACCAAGTTCACAATCGATGCACAGGTGCTTCTGAAAGCACTCGAAGCAGACAAGGTCGGCGTCATTATTATTGGCCTGCCGATGAATATGGATGGGTCAGCCGGACCACGCGTTCAGGCGACGCGGGCTTTCGTGCGCACTATGCAGCCACTGACCGACCTGCCCTTCGTGTTCTGGGACGAGCGCCTGTCCACGGTCGCAGCCGAACGCGCACTCATCGGCATGGACGTTTCACGCGGTAAGCGGGCCGAACGCATCGATTCGGCCGCAGCTTCCTTCATTTTGCAAGGCGCACTGGATCGCCTGCACATGCTGCGCTCATCGCACGTCGATGACAGCGATTACGACGCCGGATAAAGCTGATCGAGTATCCGGTTGGCATTATGACGTGCATCCAACATGCCATAGGTCGAGCGCCACTGCCCACCAAGACGCGTTTCGATGAAGGCATCCGCCACATCATCCGCTCCAAGATTGCGCAATTCGGCGGCAGCAGCCGCATAAGCAAGCTGCTCCGTCAGAAGACGCGCAACGCCCTGATCGGTTTCGGTCAGTTGCAATGCCGCCTGCAACACATCAATCGTACCCTGACCACGCACGCCCAGCTGTCCGCTGATCCAGTCGAGAACTTCGTCGAACAGCGAAGGTGCGCGTGAGAGCACGCGCGCCACGTCGAGCGCCATTACATTGCCCGAGCCTTCCCAGATCGCATTGACCGGCGCTTCGCGATAGGCGCGTGCGAGATTGCCGTCCTCGATGTATCCATTGCCACCGAGGCACTCCATCGCTTCATAAAGCAATGCCGGTGCGATTTTGCAGACCCAATATTTGACAACTGGCGTCATGCATCGCGCGAAAGCAGCTTCCGCGCGATCACTTGCAGCCATGTCAAAGGCACGCGCCAGACGCATGGAAAGTGCGGTCGCACCTGCAACATCCAGCGCCATATCGGCAAGAACGCGGCTCATCAGCGGCTGTTCGATCAGCTTTTGCCCACCTACCTCGCGATGACGTGCATGATGAACGGCCTCGGCCAGCCCCGAGCGCATCAGGCCAGCGGAGGCAACAGCGCAATCAAGTCGCGTCAGCGTGACCATATCCATAATGGTTTTGACGCCTTCGCCGGGATTTCCGACAAGATGACCGATAGCGCCGTCGAACTCGACTTCGGAGGAAGCATTGGACTTGTTTCCGAGCTTGTCCTTCAAACGCTGGAAGAAGAAGCCGTTTCCAGCCGCCTCATTGGTCAGGCGCGGCAGCAGGAAGCAGGAAAGCCCCTCTTCCACCTGCGCCAGCACCAGAAAAGCATCCGACATCGGCGCAGACATGAACCACTTATGGCCGCTGATTGTATAGGTGCCGTCTTCATTGCGTTCTGCGCGGGTGGTATTGGCGCGGACATCCGTGCCACCCTGCTTCTCGGTCATACCCATACCAAGCGTAATCCCCTGCTTCTGCAAGGCGGGCTTTTGCGAGGAATCATATTTGCGCGACAGAATCTGCGGCGACCATTCCTTGTAAAGATCAGGCGAAGCCATCACTGCTGCGAGCGAAGCATTGGTCATGGTCAGCGGGCAGAGATGGCCTGCCTCAAGCTGTGCGGTGAGGAAGAAACGCGCGGCGCGTGCCTGATGGCGACGTCCGGCTTCAGCTGGATTGGCCTCCCATATCGAGCAATGAAGACCCTGCGCAATCGAACGGCGCATCAGTGCATGATAGGCTGGATGATATTCCACCAGATCGGCACGGCGCCCCTGACGATCATGGGTGCGCAGCTTTGGCAATTCGGTATTGGCGAGACGTGCAAGATCCTGCGCTTCCGCCGACATGACAAAACGCCCGGTATTCTCGAGGTCAGTATGCAGTTCTTTCGGGAAACGCGCTGCGATCTGAATCAGAAGCGGATCGCCCAGATATGCATTGGTACCCGTCATAGACGGGGTCTGGTTGGTGACTTCATGCGTTTTCACAGGCTTATCCGTTCGGCTTTGTTCAACTCAAAATCAGCTTGCGAGCCGATTGAGGCGCGCAGAGCTTACATTCTATGCGTTCTTGCATTGTAATTTACTAACATTTTCCGACAGCTCACCGCTTTATGCCCAAAGAATACAGGTTTTTCTTTGTGAATCCGCTAAAGCCTTTATAAGGGCGGTTGCGGTCCAGCTTTCACGGCTCTATACGGGTGACTTGCCATGACAAATCAAACGGTCTCACCGATTTTCCCTCATCGCCACCTGCTTGGCATCAAGGGGCTATCGCCCCTGGACATTAATTGTCTTCTCGATCTTGCGGATCAGGAAGTGGCTGTCTCCAGACAGTCCGAGAAGAAAAAGTCCGTGCTGCGCGGTCGCACCCAGATCAACCTCTTCTTTGAAGCATCGACGCGAACGCAATCATCGTTCGAGCTGGCCGGAAAACGGCTGGGCGCGGACGTGATGAACATGTCGGTCGGCAACTCATCGGTCAAGAAGGGCGAAACGCTCATTGACACTGCGATGACGCTGAACGCTATGCAGCCAGATATTCTGGTCATACGCCATGCGTCTGCCGGTGCTGCGGCGCTACTTGCGCAAAAAGTCGGCTGCGCAGTCGTCAATGCTGGCGACGGTGCTCACGAGCACCCGACACAGGCGCTGCTCGACGCGCTGACCATCCGCCGCGCAAAGGGCGACATCGGAAACCTGATCGTTGCCATTTGCGGCGATGTGCTTCACTCGCGCGTTGCGCGCTCCAACATTCTGCTGCTCAATGCACTTGGCGCACGCGTTCGCGTCGTCGCCCCTTCGACCCTGCTGCCTTCCGGCATCGCCGATATGAGTGTTGAAGTTTACAACACCATGGAAGAAGGCCTGAAAGACGCCGATGTCGTGATGATGCTGCGCCTTCAGCGTGAGCGCATGGCCGGCTCCTTTGTACCGTCGGTGCGTGAGTATTTCCGCTTCTACGGTCTCGACAAGGAAAAGCTGAAGCTTGCCCGACCTGATGCACTGGTCATGCATCCCGGCCCGATGAATCGCGGTGTCGAGATTGCATCCGATGTAGCGGACGGCCCCCAGAGCATGATCCAGCAACAGGTGGAAATGGGCGTCGCTGTGCGTATGGCGGTTATGGAAGCCCTGCTCGATCCGCGTCGCGCAGAAGCCGCAGGAGAACGTGCATGAGTGCGATCCTTTTTGAAAATGCCCGCATCATCGATCCGTTTCGCGGACTGGATGAAGTCGGAAGCCTGCTGATCAAAGACGACAAGATTGTCGCCAGCGGTGCCGATTTCCGCAATCAAGGTGCGCCTGAAGGCGCTGAAATCATCGACCTCAACGGCATGGCTATTCTGCCGGGTCTGGTCGATTCCCGCGTTTTCATCGGCGAGCCCGGTGCTGAACACCGTGAAACCATTGCATCGGCCAGTCAGGCCGCAGCAGCTGGCGGTGTAACCTCCATCATCATGATGCCGGATACCGATCCGGTTATCGATGATGTGGCGCTGGTCGAGTTTGTGAAGCGCACTGCGCGCGACACGGCTATTGTCAATGTGCATCCCGCCGCTGCCATTACCAAGGGCCTGCATGGCGAGGAAATGACGGAAATCGGCCTGCTTCGCGATGCGGGTGCGGTTGCCTTCACTGAAGGGCGCAACACCCTCACCAATACACAATTGATGCGCCGTGCTCTGACTTATGCGCGCGACTTTGATGCCGTGATTGCCTGTGAAACCCGTGATCCGTATCTCGGTGCCAATGGCGTCATGAATGAAGGCCTCTTCGCAAGCTGGCTCGGCCTTTCGGGTAGCCCGCGCGAAGCGGAAGTCATTCCACTGGAGCGTGATCTGCGCCTGGCGGCTCTCACCCGCAGCAAATACCACGCAGCACAGCTTTCCTGTGCCATGTCAGCCGATGCGCTCAGGCGCTCAAAAGACCTTGGCACCAATGTAACGGCAGGCGTTTCCATCAATCACCTGTCGCTCAACGAAAACGACATCGGCGAGTTCCGCACCTTCTTCCGTCTGTCGCCGCCTCTGCGCAGCGAGGAAGACCGTCTGGCAATGGTTGAAGCCGTCAAGAACGGCACAATCGACATTGTCGTTTCTGCACACGATCCGCAGGATGTTGACACCAAGCGCTTGCCTTTTGCCGATGCAGAAGCTGGTGCAATTGGCCTGGAAACGCTGCTGGCTGCAGCCCTACGACTTCATCACAACGACAGCATTCCGCTGCTTCGTCTGGTTGAAGTGCTCTCGACTGCGCCTGCGCGCATCTTTGGACTGGATGCAGGCACTCTGAAGCCCGGCGCCAAGGCTGATCTTGCGATTGTTGATCTGGACGAGCCATGGGTGGTTCGTGAGCAAGACCTGCATTCGCGCTCAAAGAATAGCTGCTTTGAAGGTGCCCGCTTCCAAGGTCGCGTCAACCGCACTATAGTCGGCGGCAAGACAGTTTATTCGGCTTAACATTTTCAGAAAAGCCGTCTTGCTTTTGGGCGGCTTTTCTTCTCAAGTAATTTGAATAAAGAACATATGGGGAGTTCCATGGCCGAAACAGGTCTGGTCAATTTAGTGACAATCTGCACGCTGATATTCGGCTATATTCTCGGCTCCATTCCCTTCGGGCTTATCCTGACACGGTTTGCAGGACTGGGCGATGTACGTTCGATTGGTTCCGGCAATATTGGTGCTACCAATGTTCTGCGTACCGGCAACAAGAAGCTCGCGGCGGCAACGCTCATTCTTGATGCGCTTAAAGGCACGGCAGCCGTATTAATCGCCTCAAAATTCGGCCAGGAAGCTGCAATTGCAGCTGGTTTCGGTGCATTTATCGGCCATCTTTTCCCGGTCTGGATCGGCTTCAAAGGCGGCAAGGGTGTTGCAACCTATCTTGGCATTCTGATCGGCCTTGCATGGCCCGGCGCGCTGGTCTTCATCGCGGCATGGATCATCACGGCACTTCTCACCCGCTATTCTTCACTGTCAGCGCTTGTTGCCAGTCTGATCGTGCCAATCGCACTTTATGCACGCGGTGATCACGCGATTGCGGCTTTGTTTGCTGTGCTGACCATTATTGTCTTCATAAAGCATCACGCCAATATCTCGCGCCTCCTCAGCGGCACTGAAAGCAAGATAGGCAAAAAAGGATGAAACAGAGCGCGAATTCAACTTCCGGAATTCGCCTCTCCGACCGACAGCGGCTCAACTGGCTGCGCCTCATTCGCACTGAAAACATCGGTCCTGTCGCTTTCCGCGACCTCATCATGTTCTGTGGCTCTGCCGCCAGCGCCATAGAAAGATTACCTGACCTCAACATACGCGGCGGTGGCGCTAAGCCCGTGCGCGTGACACCGCTGGAAGATGCCGAACGCGAGCTGGAAGCCATCGAGCGGATAGGTGCGCGTCTTGTTGGCATGGGCGAACCGGACTATCCGCAACAGCTCAAAAATTGCGAAGCACCACCGCCACTTGTCATTATCAAGGGCAATCCAAATGTCTTTCGCAAGCCCCCTGTTGCCATCGTTGGCTCGCGCAATGCGTCTGTGGTCGGCGCACGCTTCACAGAGCGTCTCGCGCGTGATCTGGGTGACGCTGGCTTCGCAATAATCTCCGGCCTTGCGCGCGGGATCGATGCGGCAGCACATAAAGCCAGCATAGAAAGCGGAACCGTGGCTGTGCTGGCCGGTGGCCTTGATAAACCCTACCCACCCGAAAACCTGCCGATCTATCGTGCCATACCCGAAAACGGCAGTGCACTCATTACCGAGATGCCGATGGGTGCAGAGCCCCGTGCGCGTGATTTTCCACGTCGAAACCGCATCATAGCTGGACTTTCGCTTGGTCTCATCGTGGTGGAGGCTGCCGAGCGTTCAGGCTCGCTCATCAGCGCCCGCATGGCTGGTGAAATGGGCCGAACAGTGTTCGCAGTGCCTGGTTCGCCGCTCGATCCACGCGCCCGCGGAACCAATGCACTTCTGAAACAAGGCGCAACGCTTGTAACCTGCGCCGACGACGTTATCGATTCTTTGTCCCCGCTCATCGGCCGCGATACGTTCAAAGCCGAAGCAGCGCAGCCCGATCTGTTGACCCAGATCGATGAAGCGCCTGAGCCGCTTCAAGCCATAACAACGGATGAGCAACGCGATATTCTCGTCGATGCTCTTGGGCCGGTTCCGATCGATGTTGATACGCTTGTCAGACACACAGGCCTTGATGCAAGCAATGCCCAACTAATCCTGTTGGAACTTGATCTTGCCGGGAGGCTGTTACGCTATCCCGGCAATCAGGTCGCCCTTGTGCCACGCGATGAGCATTTTTAAACTCAATCACACGGGCAATGATGTTGATTGTCGCGTGCTTCCTGCAATGCCATGTCCATGAGATAGACGAGAAGATGACTATCCGTCCCTCTGGCCATTTTGACGAGTTCTTGTAGCATTTCTTCTATATAAGCCAGTGTCTCCTGACGAGTTGTATCTCGCTGAACCACCTTTGCCCCCAAAATGTGCCGGTTTCCTTCAAATGAAAATCACCCTTCTGGTTCAAACCCGACGGATATACCCCGACCAGACACTACCACAAGCTTTATATTTACATATAGCAACTTTAGGTTGTATTTGACGATTTTTACCGTCTAGCTCTTGACCAAACGCAAACCGCTGTTCATGTGAAAGGCAACTATTTGAACGCGATACAGGGATAACTTACCCGTAAACATCGCGAATCTGGGCTGTTGTAATGAACGTCGTTGTCGTCGAATCGCCTGCAAAGGCCAAAACTATCAACAAGTATCTCGGGTCGAACTATAAGGTTCTGGCCTCGTTTGGTCATGTGCGAGATCTGCCAGCCAAGGATGGGTCTGTCCGTCCGGACGAAGATTTTGCAATGTCCTGGGAAGTTGACAGCAACTCTTCCAAGCGTTTGGCGGATATCGTCAAAGCGTTGAAGGACAGTGATGGTCTGTTTCTGGCAACTGACCCTGATCGCGAAGGGGAAGCCATTTCGTGGCACGTACTCGAAGTGCTCAACCAGAAAAAGGCCTTGAAGGGAAAGACCGTCAAGCGTGTCGCGTTTAACGCCATCACCAAGAAAGCCGTTCTCGACGCTATCGCAAATCCGCGCGATATCGATGAGCCGCTGGTCGATGCCTATCTCGCTCGTCGTGCACTTGATTATCTCGTTGGCTTTACGCTTTCACCGGTCTTGTGGCGCAAGCTGCCCGGCGCTCGTTCGGCAGGCCGTGTTCAGTCGGTAGCTCTGCGTCTCGTATGCGACCGCGAATCCGAGATCGAACGCTTCATCCGCGAAGAATACTGGAATATCGCCGCTTCGCTTAAAACACCGCGTAACGATGCGTTCTCGGCTCGTTTGACTGCGGTCGACGGCAAGAGGCTCGGCAAGCTCGACATCGAGAATGAAGAGCAGGCAACGGCCATCCGTACCATGCTGGAAGGCGCAAGCTTCAAGGCAGTTTCTGTCGAAGCCAAGCCGACCAAGCGCAATCCCGGCCCTCCATTCACCACATCGACGCTTCAGCAGGCGGCATCAGGACAGCTCGGCTTTTCGGCATCGCGCACCATGCAGGTTGCGCAGCGTCTTTATGAAGGCGTGGACATTGGCGGCGAAACCGCCGGTCTGATCACCTATATGCGTACCGACGGCGTGCAGATGGCCCCCGAAGCCATCACTGCCGCCCGCGATGCGATTGGCAAGAGCTTCGGTCCACAATATGTGCCGGAAAAGCCTCGCTACTATTCGAGCAAGGCCAAGAACGCTCAGGAAGCGCACGAAGCGATCCGTCCGACGGAATTCACGCGCCATCCGAAAGAAGTGCGCCGCTATCTCGATGAAGATCAGGCGCGTCTGTACGAGCTGATCTGGAAGCGCGCTATCGCGAGCCAGATGCAGGCTGCCGACATTGAACGCACAACCGCTGACATCGAAGCAACCAATGGTTCGCGCTCGGCCATGCTGCGCGCCAACGGTTCGGTTACGAAGTTTGACGGCTTCCTCGCGGCCTATATGGATCACCGCGAAGAAGAAGATGAGGATGAAGACAGCGCAAAGCTGCCTGAAATCCGCTCCGGTGAGGCGATTGCGCGCGAAAAGATCGACGCCACGCAGCATTCCACCGAGCCGCCACCGCGTTATTCGGAAGCATCGCTCATCAAGAAGATGGAAGAGCTCGGCATTGGCCGTCCATCGACCTACGCAGCGACGCTCGCAACGCTTCGTGATCGTGAATATATCACCATCGACAAGCGTAAGCTCATGCCGGAACCGAAGGGCCGTCTGGTTATTTCGTTCCTTGAAAGCTTCTTCAAACGCTATGTCGAATATGATTTCACAGCGGACCTTGAAGAAAAGCTCGACCTCATTTCCGATGGCAAGCTTTCCTGGAAAGACGTGCTGCGTGATTTCTGGCGGGACTTCTCCGGTTCTGTTGATGATATCAAGGAACTGCGCGTTACCAACGTTCTGGATGCGCTCAACGAAGAGCTTTCATCGCTTGCTTTCCCTGATCGCGGCGATGGTAGCGACCCGCGCACCTGCCCAACCTGTGGCACGGGCCAGCTTTCGCTGAAGCTCGGAAAATACGGCGCGTTCGTCGGTTGTTCGAATTATCCGGAGTGCAAGTTCACCCGTCAGCTGGGCGGTGAAGGCAACGGAGAAGCAGCAGCTTCCGACGAACCGAAGCAGCTGGGCAAAGATCCATTCACCGGTGAAGAAATCACCGCGCGAACCGGTCGTTTCGGCCCATATGTTCAGCGGGGCGAAGGCAAGGAAGCCAAGCGTGCCAGCCTGCCAAAAGGCTGGACGGTCGATACGCTTGATCATGAAAAAGCAATGGCGCTGCTGTCGTTGCCGCGTGATGTTGGACAGCACCCTGAAACCGGCAAGATGATCTCTGCTGGCATTGGCCGCTATGGTCCTTACGTCAGCCATGATGGCACGTTTGCCAATCTCGAAAACGCTGATGAAGTGTTCTCGGTGGGCCTCAATCGCGCTGTTTCCGTCCTTGCGGATAAACAGTCGAAGGGTGGTCGTGGCCGCTCGACACCTGCAGCCCTTGCGACATTGGGCGATCATCCAGATGGTGGCGCAGTCACCGTTCGTGACGGTCGTTACGGTCCTTACGTCAACTGGGGCAAGGTGAATGCTACGCTGCCAAAGGGCAAGGATCCGGCCAGTGTGACGCTGGAAGAAGCGCTGGAACTCGTTGCCGCAAAAGCTGGCAGCACAAAGGCAAAGAAGGCTCCTGCCCGCAAATCTGCCGCCAAGGCCGCAGATGGCGAAAAGAAAGCCGCACCGAAAAAAGCTGCTGCAAAGAAGCCGGCGGCGAAGAAAAAAGCCCCTTCCAAAGCAAAGGCGAAGGCGGCAGAGGAGTAAGAATTGGCGCGTCGTTTCCCCAAACCCGATACCGGACGATCCGCACGGACCGAACGGCGTGCTGCTAAAGCAAAATCAGAAGCTGCACAGGCAGGAGATTCAACCTCCTTCCTGCCGACGCGTGACGAGGTTCTCAAGTTTATCGAAGAGAACCCGGACCGCGCAGGCAAGCGCGATCTGGCCAAGGCATTCAATATCAAGGGCGATGCACGCGTCTATCTCAAGGATCTGCTGCGTGAACTCGGTGATGAAGGCCTGCTTGAAAAGCGTGCCCGTCGCCTCTCCCGCCCCGGCACCCTGCCACCAATTTCCGTATTGAACATTATCGGCCGTGACAATGACGGCGGACTCATCTCACGCCCGGCTGAATGGGACGAAGAAAACTACGGCAAGCCGCCAGTCGTCACTATCCGTCGAACCCGCCTCAACAAGTCGTCCGATGGTCCGGCAGTCGGTGTTGGCGATCGGGTACTGGCCAAGATTTTCCGCAACAAGGACAATGACGGTCCGGAGTATTCCGCGCGCGTAATCAAGGTTGTCGATCAGGGCAGCAACGCGGTACTTGGCGTATTGCGTAAGCTCAGCAATGGCGAATGGCGGCTCGAGCCAGTCAATCGCAAGCAGCCGGAAGTACAGCTTGATCCAAAGTCGCTTGCCGATGCGGAAAGTGGCGATCTGGTTGAGGTGGAACTGACGTCGTCTCGTCGCTATGGCTTGCCGAGCGGCAAGGTGCGACAGGTGGTGGGTTCAATCGACAGCGAAAAAGCCCTGTCGATGATCGCCATTCACGAGCATGAAATCCCGCATGTTTTCCCGGATGATGTGATCCGCGAAGCAGAAGCCGCAAAGCCTGCAACGCTTGACGGTCGTGAAGACTGGCGCGAGCTGCCGCTACTCACCATCGATCCGTCAGATGCAAAGGATCACGATGACGCCGTTTATGCAGAGCCGGACACTGATCCCGACAATGTCGGTGGTCATGTGGTCGTCGTTGCGATTGCTGATGTGGCAGCCTATGTGCGCCCCAACTCGGCGCTTGATCGCGAAGCATTAAAGCGCGGCAATTCGGTTTACTTCCCCGACCGGGTTGTACCTATGCTGCCAGAGCGCATTTCCAACGATCTATGCTCGCTGCGTGAACTGGAAGATCGCCCAGCTCTTGCCGTCCGCATGATGTTCGACGCCAACGGACATAAGAAGTCTCACAAGTTCCATCGCATCCTGATGCGTTCCGCTGCAAAGCTTGCCTATGCGCAGGCACAGGCAGCGATAGACGGCGCAACGGATGAGAAGACTGCACCTATTCTGGACACGATCCTCAAGCCGCTATGGGCCGCCTATGGCGCCCTCAAACGCGGTCGCGATGCACGCGAACCGCTCGAGCTGGATTTGCCGGAAAAGAAAATCCTGCTCGGGCCTGACGGCAAGGTCGACAAGGTTATCGTACCTGAGCGACTGGACGCCCATAAGCTCATCGAAGAGTTCATGATTCAGGCAAATGTGGCCGCAGCTGAAGTGCTTGAAGCACATCGTCAGCCGTTGATTTTCCGTATCCACGATGAACCGGCACTGGCAAAGCAGGAATCTTTGCGGGAGTTTCTGCGCACGCTTGAAATTAATCTTGCCAAAGGTGTTGCTCTTAAGCCGGCACAGTTCAATCGTATTCTCGAAGCTGTTGATGGAACAGATCATCAAGATCTGGTCAATCAGGTGGTGCTACGCACGCAAAGCCAGGCGATCTACAGCCCGGATAATATCGGTCATTTCGGTCTGCATTTGCGCAAATATGCGCATTTCACCTCGCCGATCCGCCGTTATGCCGATCTGATCGTGCATCGCGCTCTGATCAAGGCTTTGGGATTTGGCAAGGATGGTCTGACCACCGATGAAGAAGCGCATCTGGAAGAAACTGCGGCGCTCATTTCTTCGACCGAACGCCGTGCGATGCTTGCAGAGCGCGAGACCGTTGATCGCCTGATTGCCCATTTCCTCGCAGCGCATCTTGGTGATGAATATGAGGGACGCGTAACTGGTGTCACAAAAGCCGGGCTTTTCGTATCCCTTGCGACATATGGCGCAGACGGACTTGTCCCCATTTCAACTTTGGGTAATGAATACTATCTGTATGACGAAGCAAACCATGCACTCGCCGGAGAAAAAAGCGGAAAAGGCTTCCGTCTGGGCGACAATGTAACGGTTAGACTGGTGGAAGCGCTCCCTGTCGCGGGTGCGCTTCGGTTTGAGATGGTTTCGGAACCGCATTCCTTGCCGATGTCGACGCGTTCGCATCACAAAGCAAGCAAAGGGATGCGCGGGCGCAAAGGAAAGCCGGCAGGCGTTTCGCGCTCCAAGAGAAAAGGTCACAGATGAGCACGCTAGAGGCCAATTCCACAGATAGTCAGATCCACGTTTTCGGTGGTGAAAGCCAGAAAACTGCCCGCCCGACCCGCGATTTGGGTCAGGCGATGTGGCGCGGATTTAAGTGCCGCTGCCCGCATTGCGGCGAAGGCAAGCTGTTTCGGGCTTTTGTAAAGCCTGTCGATAGCTGCTCTGTCTGCGGTGAAGATTACACCGAGCAGCGCGCAGACGACCTTCCGGCCTATCTGACAATCCTTGTTGTTGGACACATCGTCGTTGGCGCCTTCATGGGCGTTGAAGCAACCACGAACCTGTCGCTCTGGGCGCATATGGCTATCTGGGGGCCGATGACCGTCATCCTGTCGCTTCTCATGCTGCAGCCAATCAAAGGCGCAACCATCGGCCTTCAATGGGCGCTGTTCATGCATGGTTTCGGCGGTAAGGGCGAAGGTGATTACGGCGACGTCACCTGACAGGGTTCATCCCCGTGACATCCCCTTCACACGCCACAACGCATACACCAAGGCTGCCGCTTCGCCCGCGCGATGCTGCCTCATTGCTTCTTATTGACCGCACGGAACGCGTCCCCCGCATTCTGATGGGCAGACGCCATCCGTCTCTCGCGTTCATGCCCGGAAAATACGTATTCCCTGGCGGCAGAGCCGATCCTATCGATGGCAGCATTGGCGCTGCCTCCGAGCTTAGCTCCGATGACACGCAGAAGCTCGTATCTGGCATGGGTGCGCGCGCTTCACAACGCCGCGCAAGAGCGCTTGGGCTCTGTGCCATTCGCGAAACATTTGAAGAAACCGGGCTAAAACTCGCGCGTCCCGGGGCGGAAAACGCCTTGTCATTAAACGGTGCCAATTATCCTGCAAACAAGGACTGGTTGGCATTTCTGGAAGGTGGAGCGTTACCTGCGCTGGGAGACCTGCGCTATTTCGCCCGTGCAATCACTCCGCCCGGAAATGTACGTCGTTTCGACACGCGCTTTTTTATTGCTTTCCGTGACAGCCTGCCAGAACTGGCAAGCCAGAAACTTGTTCCCAGTGGAGAACTACAAGATTTGGATTGGGTGGCCGTCGATGACGTTGATAAACTGGACGTCGCCCGTATTACTCAGACAATTCTGAAAGAAGCGCAAACGCTGCTGACGGAAACCCGGCTTGAACTGCCAGCCACTCTGCCAGTGGTGCAATACAGCAAGCGGCATGGCCGCTTTGTTCGCGAAGTGATCTGACCTAATGAATAAAGAAGTTTATCCTGCCGACATCATCCCCCAGGAACCAGACGGCGGGAACACCCAGGGCCAGATGCATTGGCGTTCCCTTGCAGCGGCAATCGCCACGATCAGCGCCATGGGTGCAGCGATCGGGCTTGGTATTCCGCTTCTGAGCGTTCTGCTTGAAAGCCGCGGTCACTCAGCCAGCCTTATCGGTGCGAACACTGCAGTCGCAGGTCTTGCATCCATTGTTGCCGCACCGCTCGCAGCACCCATTGCCGCCCGCCTCGGTGTGGCCAAGGCAATTGTTCTGATGCTCTTGATTGGCAGCGTCGCATTTCTGGGCTTTCACTTTTTTCAGCCACTCTGGGCATGGTTTGCTCTGCGAATCGTCCTGCATTTTGCGCTGACAGTGCTTTTCGTTCTCTCGGAATACTGGATCAACGCCTCAGCTCCGCCTGAAAAACGTGGCCTTGTGCTCGGCATTTACGCAACCTCGCTTTCGCTCGGCTTTGCGCTCGGGCCTTGGCTCTTTTCAAAGATCGGCAGCGCGGGCGGTTTGCCGTTCTATGTCGGCTTCGCCATCATCTTGATCGCCATCATTCCGGTGGTTGTCGCATGGCGCGACAGCCCGGATTTCGAGGAAGGCGAACACGTTCCCTTTCTGCCGTTTATTTTTGCCGTACCGACGGCAACGATGGCAGTCTTCGTATTTGGCGCAGTTGAAACTGGCGGTTTCGCCCTGTTCCCGGTCTTTGGCGCCCGTGTTGGCTATGACGAAGGCGATGCAGCCCTGCTGCTGACGATGATCGGTCTTGGCAATGTCCTGATGCAGATACCGCTGGGAATCATCAGCGACCGCATTTCGGATCGCCGCAAACTGTTGCTGTTCTGCGCCGTTACGGGTCTCGCCGGGATGATGGCCCTGCCCTATCTGATGGAGAACTGGTATCTAATGGCGGCTGTGCTGTTCCTCTGGGGCGGTGTCGTTGCGGGCCTCTACACTGTCGGGCTTGCGCATCTTGGTTCAGAACTCACCGGTCGCGAGCTTGCATCAGCCAATGCCGCCTTCATCTTCTGCTATGCAATCGGCATGTTGGCAGGCCCACAGGCCGTTGGCGTGGGTATGGATATGGCTGGACCCAAGGGCTTTCCACTGACTCTGGGCGTCTTTTTTGCAGCTTTTGCACTCTTTGCTGCGATAAGACTTGTTCAAAGGAAGAAGCGGGGTTGACTTTTCGCCCTTAATCCGTAGTGTCGCGCCGAATTTCCGCTTCTGACCAATTGGACAGACTCGCAGCGGTTTAATCATGAAAGAGCAGGTATTTCGATATGGCCAAGGCTACGACCATCAAGATCAAGCTTTTGTCGACCGCTGACACCGGCTTCTTCTACGTAACGAAGAAGAACAGCCGCACGATGACGGAAAAGATGACAAAGACCAAGTACGACCCGATTGCGCGCAAGCACGTCGACTTCAAGGAAACGAAGATCAAGTAATTCGTTTCCGACGCCAGATTACTGGCAGGAATCAAAAAAAGCCGTCTCTCAAGAGACGGCTTTTTTATTTGGGAGATCCTAATCAGGCGGCGGAAAGAACGATGCGATTCCGGCCTGTTTTCTTGGCTTCATAAAGTGCTGCATCCGTTCGTGCAAAAAGTGCCTCAGCAGTATCTCCGCCCATAAGCCGTAGCCCGGCAATACCGATGCTGATCGTCATATTGATCTTGTGCTTACCACCAATGATGAGGAACGGCGCTTCGGCAACAGCTTCGCGAATGCGCTCTGCTACCGCTGTGGCAGCTGTTAAATCAGTATCCGGTAATACGATGGCAAATTCTTCGCCGCCATAGCGACACATGACATCCATGCCGCGTATCTTTTTACGCAGCCGCGCAGCGAATTCTCGCAGAACATCGTCGCCACCGTCATGCCCGTATTTGTCATTGACGCGTTTGAAATGGTCGAAGTCAATCATGATGACCGAAAGCGGCCTCTCGCGCCCTGTAGCGCGCGACAAGAGTACTGGCATGTGCGTATCAAGGTAACGCCGATTATGCAGCCCGGTGAGGCTGTCAGTTACCGCCATTGTGATTGTGCGGTGTAAGCTCTGACGCAGCAAATCATTATAGCATTTGCGCTTGATCTGGGTGCGCAACCGCGCATAAAGCTCCAGCTTCTCAAGCGGACGCATAACATAGTCATTTACGCCCAGTTCAAGCGCACGAACGACCAAAGCGCCCTCGTCTTCATTGACGATCAGAATGATCGGAACAAGCCGTGTGCGCTCGATTGTGCGTATCTGTGAGCATAATCGCAATGGGTCGTAATAGGTAAAATCTGCCGAAATGACGATGCTGTCGTAATCATTCTCAATCGCCTTGATGAGAGCCGCATTTGCGTCATGTGCGACATCGACGAAATAATCCTCGCCGAGGATGAGGCGCAACCGTGCTGCTGCCAGTTCATTCTCATCCACCACCAGAATACGTGCTGCATCTTCCCCACCGCCAAAGCGCCCGGATAATTTGGTCACGAGTAGAGCTTCGACTTCTGTGTCAGCGACAGTTCCAGTGCGCTGGAAAAGCTCATCCGAAACCATTTTAAGACGCGCGAGGCTTTTCACGCGTGAAAGGAGTTGGAGATCCTGAGCGGGCTTGGACAGGAAATCATCCGCTCCAGCCTCAAGCCCTTTGATCTTGTCTTCAGAACTATCCAGAGCCGTTAGAATCACAACCGGAATATTGGTGGTGCGCGGGTCGTCTTTCAGGCGACGACAAACGTCAAAGCCGTCCATATCTGACATGACGACATCAAGGATAATCACATCGATCTGCCCGCCCAGGCAAATCTCGATCGCCTCCGCGCCTTTATTAGCGGTTACGACCTCGTAATATTCGCGCAAGAGCAGCGCTTCGAGCAGCTTTGCATTCGATTCTGCAGCATCAACGACAAGAATTCTTGCAGTCATATCAGCCAGCCCCCAAATTCTCACCCTTGCGAGATACCCCAAATCGAAAAAGTTTAAGCGTCACCCAAGTAAGATTTTATGGTTTCTATAAACCGCGGCACCGAGATCGGCTTGGATATATAGGCCTCACAGCCTCCCTGCCGAATGCGTTCCTCATCGCCTTTCATTGCGAAGGCCGTCACCGCAATCACAGGAATATGCCGCAATTCCTCATCATCTTTAAGCCACTTGGTCACTTCCAGACCGGATACCTCCGGAAGCTGAATGTCCATCAAAATCAGATCGGGACGATGTTCGCGCGCAAGATCAAGTGCCTCAAGACCGTTGCGTGTCCTGATGGTTTCATATCCGCTGGCTTCGATAAGATCGCGAAACAACTTCATATTGAGTTCGTTGTCCTCGACGATCATGACACTTTTCGTCATCGAATATTCCCTGGCCTTAATCTTTCCCGAGGTAAAACAAGGCTGTCTTGTTTGTCCTACCCATATAGCTCCCTTATAGTTTAAGCGCATTTCATTGACGAAAGGCAAATATTCGCCAAATCCCGCATTGTCGTTAAGACTTTGGGCGATTAAACAAAGGCCACAGTCTAAAGCTTTCCTCAAAACGGCAGAAGCGATTTTTCTGCATAAAATCACGTAAAAACAACGAGTTAATTGGAGAGGCCATATGAAGACGCTGTTAAGCCAAACCGACGCGGAAAACCTAGCAGTCGAAGCGCTTGTGTGGTTGGCTCAAGACAAGGATCTATTGCCGCGTTTTCTCGCACTCACCGGCATTGAAGCGTCATCTATTCGCTCTGCAGCACAGGAACCGGGCTTTCTCGCAGGAGTGCTGCAATTCTTTCTCGGGCATGAACCAACATTGATACGTTTTTGCGAAGAAACGGGACGCGATCCTGCCCTTATAGAAAAGGCCATGACACTGTTGCCAGGTGGCCTTAATCATCATCTTTGAAAAAAGCCCCGCCTCGCGGGGCTTTCTCACCTGCAGCCTGCAGAACTATGCAGCGCTGACCGCTTCAGCGTTTATCACACTGATGACGCTCAGCTCATGAGCTTTGCCGTCGCGTGCAGTCCACGACATGGACTGGCCCGGAGTAAGGCCAATAAGAGCAGTGCCGATTGGCGTTAGAATAGAAATCTTGCCCTGAGCAATGTCTGCCTCGCCGGGATAAACCAACGTTACTTTGCGTTCATGCCCGTCGTTTGAGCGAAACTCTACCGTCGAGCCCATGCGAACGACGTCTGCCGGCAGTTTTTTCTGCGGCACAACTTTTGCGCGATCGAGTTCCTGCATCAACTCCTCAGCCACTTCCTCCAACTTTTCGGAGACGTTGCCGGCCAGAATTGTCAGGCGCTCATGGTCAATATCGCTGACGACGATCTTTGGCTTCTTGCGATTCTTTTCGCTCATGACGATAGCTCACTGCTGTCTAAGGATAATTGTTCTCCGCACCGAATCCCGGCTGGAGCATTTGCTTGAATTTTGGATGAAAGCGCTTTTAGCAATTCCGCTTGAAGCCAAGCGGCAACCCGTCCCCCGGAGCCCTCTGCGCAAGGCAGGCCTCGAGGGTTGCTATCCCGTGATCGGTTGAACCCGATGGAGTATGGAAGCAAAGCGGTTGTTCATAACACTAAACTTGGTGATATCCTTGCCAATGTCAAGGGCACAGCTGACAGGGTGACAGAGTATCGATGGCATTGGCTCGCTTTAGTGCTATAAGGCGATGTTCCTTTTATGTTCATAAAAACGCACACTGCCATGGCTGACCAACTCGCTATAAACCGCTCGGAGCAAGGCTTTTGCCGCGATTGTTTGTCGCTGCAAAAGCTGGAATCAGCTCGGCGCTGTCGGACCTGCGGAAGCCCTCGCCTTGTACGTCATCCTGAGCTTTACAAGCTGTCGCTCGCTCATGTGGATTGCGATGCGTTTTATGCTTCAGTCGAGAAAAGAGACAATCCCGATATACGCGATAAGCCGGTCATCATCGGTGGTGGAACACGCGGTGTCGTCTCGACCGCTTGCTATATTGCACGCATTCATGGTGTGCGCTCTGCCATGCCAATGTTCAAGGCGTTGGAAGCCTGCCCACAAGCCGTTGTCATCAAACCCAACATGGAAAAATATTCTCAGGTAGGCAGGGAGGTTCGGCAACTGATGCGCGAACTGACACCACTGGTCGAGCCTATTTCTATCGACGAGGCTTTTCTCGATTTGGGCGGCACTGAACGTCTTCACCGAGCGCCCGCAGCCATGGTGCTGGCGCGGTTTGCCAAGCGTGTCGAAACTGAAATCGGAATCACGATCTCTGTCGGGCTATCTTATTGCAAATATCTCGCAAAGGTTGCGTCCGATCTCGAAAAACCACGCGGATTCTCCGTTATTGGTGAAATGGAAGCGCTGGATTTTCTTCGCGACAAGCCTGTCAGCATGATCTGGGGTGTCGGAAAATCATTTAATGCAAAGCTAGAAAGTGATGGCATTCGCACCATTGGGCAGCTTCAGACGATGGATGAAGGCACACTCATGAAGGCTTACGGCACGATGGGGCAGCGGCTGTTTCGACTTTCACGCGGGCAGGACAGCCGTAAAGTCGAACCTGAGCACGATATGAAGAGTGTTTCAGCTGAAACCACCTTCAATAAAGATCTTTCTCAGGCTACTGATCTCATACCCGTGCTGCGCGCTTTATCTGAGAAGGTCTCACAACGGCTAAAGGCTGGGGATATAGCGGGACGCACCGTTATACTTAAGCTCAAGACACAAGATTTCAAACTACGAACGCGCAATCGGCAGCTCGCCGATCCAACGCAACTTGCCGACCGCATTTTCCGCACCGGCCTGCAGCTTCTAGATAAGGAACTGGACGGAACCAGATTCCGTCTACTCGGCATCGGGGTAAGCGAACTTTCATCAGATGAACGTGCAGATCCGCCAGACCTTGTTGATACTCAAGCTACAAAGCGCGCAGTGGCTGAAAGCGCCATCGACCGTCTGCGTGACAAGTTCGGACGCAACGCGGTTGAAACCGGCTACACATTTTCAAAAGGCAATCTCGCCAGACCGCAAACACCATCAGATCGCGACCCGGATGAATAATCCTGTATTGAAGCATCTTTTGGAAAGTGTTGGAGAAAAATGACTCAATCGTTGGTAACGGCTTGACGAAGTGTGTCTGGATCAATATTGGAACTGCTCAAGAGAGCGCTGACTGATTTGACAGTACTCTTTCGGAAGGCCTCATGGCGGAGTGGTTACGCAGAGGACTGCAAATCCTTGCACCCCGGTTCGATTCCGGGTGAGGCCTCCAACAGTTTTCAAAAATCATTATAACTGATTGAAATCGCTTTGATATTTTTCAAGGTGTGGCAATCCGTTCTTACGGTGTTCTGCCACACTTATTTTGGGGGTGGCAACTTTTTCCCCTTACACACCACCCATCCCAACCTATTTCGTTTATTTTTGTGGGGTCGTATTGACTCTTTTAGCGCAGTGAACAAAATAAGAACATCGTAATATATGGACACGTCTGGCGGCGAGTGTGTCTGCTTTAACGGAGCAGGACAATGAATGCGGTTGCGCAAGAAAATGGATACGACGACGAGATTGAATTGGTGCTGGCTTATCACAAAGGCGATGTGCGAGCGGCAATAGAAGCCCTGTTGAAAGACCGAGACTTCCTCGTCAAAGAGATCGAGTACGCCAGCCTTGCAATGTCGATGGGCTTTGCTCGTGGATGGAAGCCGACCGTCATAAAATGAAAACCGTGCTTAGGAAAGCGCCTACTGTGTTTCTGAATTGATCTGAGCGTCAAAGATTTGCGCAGATTCATACGTGATGGCACTAAGGGTTAAAATTAACTGAAGTATTCGTCTTCAGAAAATATTTTGCCGATTTTAGGTACAATCATTTGATTTCCCTAAATAAAACATGTCACATAATGGACAAACAAACGTTGAATTTCAAGAATTTATGAAATTTGTTCTACAAATATAAACGCGCTCTTGCACCTCCTTGCTTAATGACAATAAGAAATAATCGGAAGTACTTTAAACTAGGGAGACGAATATGAACCGTTTAATCCTCACAGCGGCAATTGTTGGAACCACATTGACTTCTGCATTTGCTCAGCAGCCGACACCGGAACAAATGGAAATGGCTTATAATGCGGCACGTAATCAACTTGGCGTGCTCGCATACTGTCAGGAAAAAGGTTTCATTGATGGTAGTGCTTCTGAAATTCAGACTAAGCTGATGACACTTGTTCCTACACCTGCGGATGCTTCGAAAGGCGACGCAGCGGAAGCAGCTGGAAAGCAGGGTAAGGTTTCGGCTATGGGCATGGAACAAGATCTGGCAACATCAGCAAAGGCACAAGGCATTGAAGAAGCCAAGCTTTGCGAAATGATGGCTAATGCATTGAAACAGGCCGCAGCAAATATGCCGAAGTAAGAAAACAGCCCCGCTGCGTTTAAAACAAGCGGGGCTATATTTTGTCCCACGCTAAACTGGCCAGCATCTGGTCAAGATGCTTGTTACCCTCTTTCGAGTCCTCGCGAGTTTCTTCACGCCTTTCACAGTTACCGAATACCTGCAACGACTACACGACTGGCAATCGGATCCATATTCGGTATTGTCCAGATTAGAGCAGCGATTAAACGAGTAGTGTTGTGATAAAATTTCTTGCCGGAATGATAGTTCTACTTTCATGCCAAGGCGTCAGCGCTGAACCGTTTGCGGTCCAAAACGCTAATGTCGCTTTCGATAATTCGAATGGTGAGCTCATAATAGCGATGAAGATTATGCAGCCAGATATTCGGCGTTTTAGTGACATGACCCAAAGAAACATTGGCCGAACAGTTTCCATTAAGGTCGGCGACCAAACTCTTTCTGAGGTCCGCATAGCTGAACCTATCAAAAATGGCTTTCTATCAATAACTTACCTTGAAAGTGTCCTATCAGCACAAAAGATTGTCAAAAGCATCATCAATGCCGGAACCATTGATGTATCGCCTAAAGATTGACCACCCATTTCATCAAGTGAGCACGAAAGCACCTGATTTGTCATCCCAAGCAACTATGCATGACCGGATTTTTTACCAGTAAATACATTCATTTAAGCAGTCAGTCGAAAAGATTTCCTTGGCACAAAAGGAACGCAGGTATGCACCAATTTCATCCGATAATTGCAATCAGTGCCATTGCGGCTTTAACGCCACTCAGCCAAGTCAGCGCTTCTCAGAATGAGGCATATATTAAGAAAGCAGCTTTTGAACTCACAGTGGCCTATCAATGTGAGAAAGTTTTGAACGATAAAGAAGTGTATAAAACTGCCAAGCGCAACGCCGTTAAGCTGATGGGTGAAAGTGAAGCCGCCAAGCTGATCACTTCAGTAGAAACTCACCCTCGTGATGGCCACACGAAGGATAAAGGTTTTTGTCGAATGATGATAAAAGAAATACGGTGAGGATGTCTCTATACAAAAAAGCTTGGCTATTTCTTATTATAGCGTCCGTTTTGGTTTTAACCTCTCCTGATTGGACAGTGGGTATTGGCATTGCCATAGGAGTAAGCAGCGCCGCGATAGGATCAGTCGCATTAGTCGTTGGTGCGCTGATGTTCATGTTCGTTTTTGTGTGTCCCCAATGCTCGTTTTCACTCTTTAGAAGCGAGAGTATATTTGGCCTATATATTTACCATCCATGGCCAAATAAGCGTTGCTCCAGATGCGGGTGTGAGCACTCGCACCATAGTGTGCATCGATCCTAGTGGCAGAATTGGACACGTTAGAACCAATGCCTGGCTGAAGGTAATATCGGCTTCATAAGCGGATTCACGCCCTGCGCATCGAACTGCTCAGCCAGAAGAGTTGCAGTTGTTGGTCCAAGTGTAAAGCCCTGATGACCATGACCAAAGTTAAACCATAGACCTTTATGTCTGCTAGGCCCTACGACCGGCAACATATCGGGCATACAAGGCCGCGTGCCTGACCATGGGTTTTCTTCGACTGGCTTTTGCAGCATGAACAGCTCGCGCGCCGCAGCTTCAGCACGAAGTACCTGCCGCGTTGAAGCAGCGGTACCCAGCGGGGTCATATGGGCACCGGTTAAAATACGTAGCCCCTTGTTCATCGGTGCGATGAATGCACCGTTTTCAACGTCCAGCGTTGCTATTTGCGGCTCCTGCTCAACGGCGAAATGTCGGTGATAACCGCGCTTGAAGACCATCGGAATGCGATAGCCAAAAGCCTCAAGAAGTGCTGGCGACCACGGACCGAGAGCGATAACGACGCTCTGCGCGGAAAACGGCCCCTCATTCGACAAAACTCGCCAGCCTTTGGCATCCTGCTTTAAGCTCGTTGCATCGCCGATTGCAAACGTTCCGCCGCGTGAGATGAAGAGCGATGCATAACGGCTAACCAACTCTCCCGGATCACGGCATGTCCAGGGAGACGTCCAGTGAACTGCACCTGCTAGCGGACGACGCAGCGTTGGCTCGGCCGCGGCAATATCGCTTGTCCCCAGCACTGTGTTTGGCACGCCATATAGCTGCTTCAGACGCTCCGCCCTCACCGCTGCTTCTTCGAATTTAGCGGTCGTACGATAGGCAATTCGCCAGCCCTTCCGAACAATCAGCTCATCTGCACCTGCAGGCACGATAAACTTTGCATGGTCTTCACTCGCCCGCAGGACGAGTTTCGAATAGGTCGCCACCGTTTGGGCATAAGATTGCGGTGCCGAATGCGCAAAATAACGCCAAAGCGGTTCAGCCAAGCGCGGCATATCACGCACTTGCCAATCAACGTCGTTGCCACGTTTTAACGCAACGGAGAGAATTTCGCGTAAAGAACGCGGAAAAGCATGAGGCTCAACCGCCTCGGTTTGAATGATACCGGCATTGCCATAACTCGTCTCTCGTCCCGGCGCCGTGCGATCGACAAGGACCACATTGTGCCCCCTCTCCTGCAAAGCAAGAGCGGTAGAAACACCGACCATACCGGCTCCAAGAACGATTGCGTCAGTCATTGTTCAGTTCCATCATTAAAATCTGGAAAAATCTGGCAGAAAACTTTTGATGGTCGCGAGCCTACGACTACCCGACCACGTTAATCAATTTGACTTTACGACAATAAACATATTTTTATTATTCGAAAATGCCATTCTTGTATTTGAGAGATCAGAATGAAGCTTTTCATCGCCGGACTTGACACAGAGACCAACACATTTTCACCGATGCAAACCGGCCTTGAGGCATTCTCTGAGAATCTCATTGCTTACGGCGATGCAACCCAGAAACCATTGAACTGTTGCTCATCGCAGCTTTTTGTCTGGCGCGATGCCGCACAAAAAAGAAGCTGGCGCGTTGTTGAAAGCCTGTGCGCTGTCGCAGAACCGGGCGGGCGGACCACGCGTTCGGTCTATGAACATTTCCGTAAAACAATTCTCGATGATCTGAAGGCAGCCATGCCCATTGATGCCGTTATGCTGGCTCTTCATGGCGCATGTGTTGCAGACGGTTATGACGACGTAGAAGGTGATCTGATTTCACATATTCGCGCACTTGTCGGCGCTAATATCCCCATCGCTGTAGAGCTGGACCTTCACTGTCACATCACAGATGTCATGACCACAAATGCATCCATAATCATGACTTATAAGGAATACCCACACACCGATATCGAAACAGTTGCAGCCCAGCTTTTTTCCCTATTGGCAAACACACTTGAAGGCCAAATCCGACCAACCATGGCCACATATGATTGCCGCCTCGTCAGCATTTTTCACCCACATAAGGCTCCATTGCGTGGCATCGTCGATCGCATGAAAGACATGGAAGGGCAGGATGGCGTGCTTGCTGTTTCCTTCGGACACGGCTTTCCATGGGGTGATGTTGCAGATGTTGGGGCTAAAATGCTCGTAGTCACCGATAATGATCCAGACAAAGCTGCACGCATTGCTGAAAATTTTGGTCGGGAAATATATAACGCACGCGAACCAATGCGCGGCGAGTATCTGACAATCGACGATGCGTTGGATCGTGCCATTGCTATAAAGCACGGACCAGTGGTGCTCGCCGATGTTTCGGATAATGCTGGTGGCGGCGCACCCGGCGATTCAACTTTTATTTTGCGCCGCATTCTTGAGCGCGGCATCGAAAATGTTGCTTCTTGCCTCTATTGGGACCCTGTTGCAGTACGCATGTGCCGCGAGGCTGGCGAAGGCGCAATTTTGGATTTAAGGATCGGTGGCAAAATAGGAAAAGTATCTGGCGATCCACTCGACCTCACAGTCAAAGTCAGGCGAGTTGCGTCTGGAGTTACTCAGCATTTCGGGCCAACACCGCTTAGCATTGGTGATGCCGTATGGGTTAGTGCAGGCAGCATTGACATCGTTCTGAACACAGTGCGCACGCAAACTTTCCATCCAGAATGTATGTCCGCATTGGGGCTCGACCCATCCAAAAAGAAGATAGTGGTGGTCAAATCCAGCAACCATTTCCGGGCTGGTTTTGAACCTATAGCGAGCGATATTCTTTATGTTGGAGCGCCGGGCGCATTGCAGCCTCGTTTCGAAGACTTGCCATTTACCAAGCTTACAAAGCCATATTGGCCACGCGTCGCCGATCCACTGGCTCAGTAGCCAGTCACTAAAACCCGCAAGACGATCGCTCGTAGAATGGATTGCGTTTCAATGACATATTGATTACGCGCTCGTGTTCATTGAATAGTTCTATCACCGCGTAAGCTGGGTTAGTCTCGCTTGTCGCACACCTCCACGATCTGGTCGAAGGCGAATTGGAGACGTCAAGAATGAATGATGCGAAATCCAGCCTCGGCGACATTCTGCGAGACATTCGCAATCGTAACCAATGGACGCTCGCCGAAGTAAGCGCGATGACAGGGCTGGCCGTATCGACTCTCTCCAAGGTCGAGAATAATCAAATGCAGCTCACCTATGATCGGCTTATTGAACTTGCGCAGGGAATGAACATCGACATTGCCGAGCTTTTTGGCACAGTCGCCAGCCCCGATGCGACATCAAATGTTATGGGCCGTCGCACATACACGAAATCGGGCGAGGGAAAATCGATCATTACGCAGAACTACGATTACCTGTATCTCTGCACCGAAATATACAAGAAGGCGATGGTGCCTATTCTGGCGGTCGCACATGCCCGCACCCTCGAAGAGTTCGGCCCGCTTATCCATCACAAAGGTGAAGAGTTTTTCTACGTCGTCGAAGGTGAACTGGAACTGCACTCGGAGATCTATGCACCTTTGCGCCTCAAGAAAGGTGACTCTGCGTATTTTGATGCAATGACGGGTCATGCTTATTTGAGCGTGAGTGAAGAACCTGCACAAATCCTATGTGTCTGCTCAACACCGGAAACTGAACTGGTTTCCACGCTCGTCAACCAGCAGACGATTAAATTCAAGGCCAACTGAGCAGAAACTCTCGTATCAATGCATCATTTCGCAGAATAGTTTGCGAAAATTATGTTTCTTATAAGAAAATAAATTGATTGCCTTTCAGAGCTGTGCGAACTTGCACCGACTACCTTCGGGTACAGCTGAATTAGCTGGCTGAAACTATGCATGCGGCCGGCACCACTGTTGGAGACAACATTGTCTGACCATGCGGCAATCGAAGATTTCAATCGCCCAATACCGGCCGACCTTCCTACGCCTTATGTAGAGATCGACGAAGAGCGTTTGATGCGTAATCTCAAGGCGATGCAACAGCGGGCCAACCAAGCTGGCGTCGCTTTACGCCCTCATATCAAGACCCACAAAAATCTTGCAATCGCGGGACGACAGCTCGAACTCGGAGCAATTGGCGTCACAGCTTCTAAACCGGAAGAAGCGCTTGTTTTTGTGGAAGCTGGCGTGCCGTCGGTTACAATTGCATACCCAATCGTCAGGTCTGAATCCATTGAGCGGCTTGTTAAGGGTGCAAAAGCCCACCAGACCGAACTCCAGTTCATTGCGGCTCATGAGATCGGTATTGAAGCGATCGGAGCATCGGCTCAAACGCACGGCGTAAAACTTGGTGTCTTTCTAAAAATCGATGTTGGGCTAGGTCGTGTCGGCGTTAAGCCACAAGATCCCGCAACGATCCAATTGGCAGAGAAGATTGCACGCCACCCTCATCTTACATTCACAGGGCTACTGTCACACGCTGGGCACTCTTATGGCAGCAAGTCCGTCGAGCAGCTGACAAGCATCGCCAATAAAGAAGCGCAAGATCTGCTCGAACTTGCAGAAAAATTGAAAAAATCAGGTATCGAAGTGTCTCACATATCGGTGGGCGCAACACCAACCTGTCTGGGCGCAGCTATCCCAGAAGGGATTACTGAAATACGGCCCGGAAACTACGCTTTTCTGGATCGCACTGCACTTCGTTTGGGCATCGCATCTTCGGATGACTTGTCGCTTTCTGTAATTGCAACGGTCGTCGCCCATAACGACCATCATTTCATTGTCGATGCAGGTTCAAAAACCCTGTCATCCGATCTTGGCGCACATGGCTCTGGTGGCAGTGGCTTCGGGATTGCGGTCAATGTGAGAGACGCCACCCATGCATGGGAAGTAGAGCGCCTTTCGGAAGAGCATGGTTTCGTTCGTTTCTCCGATACGCCACCGGCGATCGGTAGCCGTGTTCGCATTTTCCCAAATCATTCCTGCGCGGTTGTTGCACAGTTTGATCGGGTCACATTGCGCAAACTTGATGGACGACCGCACATCTTAAAGACCGACGCCAGAGGCCGACAAACCTAAAACGATAGCTTTCGGCTGGTCGACATCATGCAATCTAAAATAATTGGGAGAGAGTTGAATATGACAAAGGAAGTTGAATGGGCGCGCATGACCGCCCCTGCCCTTCGTGAAATAGCGGGAAAACCCGGTGCGCTTGCCATCTTACCGATTGGCTCGCTAGAACAGCATGGGCCGCATCTGCCGGTCATTACAGATACGGCTAGTGCTTCGGCAGCGTCCATCCGGGCAGCACGTCAGGTCGCCGACGAAATTCCAATCGCTGTCCTTCCCGGGCAATGGCTTGGCATGAGCGAACACCACCTGCCTTTTGGCGGAACGATCACTCTTGATTACGAAACTCTCAACCGTGTCATCCGCTGCATTGTGAGATCGTTGAAGGCAATCGGTTTCTCACGTCTTTTTATCGTTAATGGTCATGGCGGCAATATCGATCCACTTGCTGTCGCTGCCCGTGAACTTGCGGTCGAATTTGGAATGCCGATTGTCGTCACCACACCTTGGATGCTGGCAAACGAAGACGCAGCCAAAATCTTCGAGGTCGATAGCGGACCACACCATGCTTGCGAGGGCGAAGCTTCTGTTATGCTCGCGATTGCCGGTGATGCTGTAAAGTCCGAAATGTTTGGTCAGGCCTTTGGCAATCAGCAACACCCTATTGATGTGCCAGCAGATGTTTCGCGTTTCTACTCATTTGCGGAGCGCGCACCCGTCACCGGAACGTGGGGTGATCCACGCAGCGCCACTGCCGAAAAGGGCGAAAAATTCCTCGATCTTCATGCACGAGAAATTGTGAAACTGATCCGCAATGAAGTGCTTTGGACCAAACCCGACCCCGTTTGGACGGCAGGACGCGGCCTTGGAACAACTGAAGGCAGAACCGAATAATCGGCGACAACAGCCAAATAATTAAGAGGGAACAAACATGATAATAAAATCAAAAAGAGCGCGTCAGACTTTACTCTCATTGGCAGCAGCGGCAGCACTTTCCGGGGTGGCACTGGCCCCGGCTATGGCCAAGACACTTGTCTATTGTTCGGAAGGTTCGCCCGAAGGCTTTGACGCCGCGCTCTATACTACCAACAGCACATGGGATGCTTCTGCCGAGACGATTTATGATCGCCTGACCGAATTCGAAAGCGGCACAACGAATGTCGTTCCGGGGCTGGCCGAAAGCTGGGTTATATCTGACGACAATCTTGAATATACACTGAAACTACGTCAGGGCGTGAAATTCCACACGACGGACAGTTTCACTCCAAGCCCTGAGTTCAATGCGGACGATCTGCTTTTCACTTATAATCGTCAGCTCGATAAACAGCACCCTTGGAACAACTATTTCGTGGGCGCTGGTTGGGAAATGTTCAATGCGATGGACATGCCGACGATTATCAAAGAAGTCATCAAAATTGACGATCACACCGTCAAATTTGTGCTCAACCAGCCCGATGCTTCATTGCTTGCAAAGCTTGCGTTGAATTTTGGTTCAATCATGTCTGCTGAATATGCAGAACAACTGGACAAAGCCGGACAGCGCGAGGATCTAGACCATAAGCCTGTCGGTACCGGGCCTTTCCGCTTTGTTGATTATCAAACCAACGCAGCAATTCGCTTTGCTGCAAATACTGACTATTGGGATGGTGCTCCCAAGGTAGATGATCTGATTTTCGTGATTGCAACAGACGCCTCCACCCGTATGCAAAAGTTGCAGGCAGGTGAATGTCACATTGCTGCCTATCCCGCTCCGGCCGACGTTGCAGACTTGAAGAAAAATCCAAATCTCACTGTAATGGAACAGCCCGGACTGAACGTCGCTTATCTGGCGATGAACACACTGGATGCACCATTTGATAAGGTGGAAGTACGCCGTGCATTAAACATGGCAATTGATCGCAAAGCCATTGTTGATGCGGTTTATCAGGGCATGGGTCAGGTTGCACAAAGTGTGCTGCCATCAACCATGTGGGGCTATAATGCTGACATCAAAGGTTACAGCTACGATCCAGCTGCAGCAAAGAAGCTTCTTGATGAAGCTGGTGTCAAAGACCTGAAAATGAAGATATGGGCTATGCCCGTCAGTCGGCCTTATATGCCGAACGCACGTCGCGCAGCAGAATTGATGCAAGCAGATCTCGGCAAAGTCGGCATTAATGTGGAGATCGTTTCTTATGAATGGGGCGAGTATCTCAAAAAGGCGCGCGACAAGCAGCGCGATGGCGCAATCGTTTTGGGTGGAACCAGCGATAACGGCGATCCGGACAATCTGTTGAGCTATTTCTTCAGCTGCTCTGGTGTTGGAGGAAGCAACAATGCGAATTGGTGCTACCAACCGCTTGAAGACATTCTGCAAAAAGCGCGCGTGAGCTCGAATAAGGATGAGCGCACTAAACTTTATCAGGAAGCGCAAGCCATCATCAGCGATCAGGCGCCTTGGGTACCATTGGCGCATTCAACTGTCGTGTTGCCAATGTCGAATAAAGTCAAAAACTATGTGATGGAGCCACTCGGATCACATCGTTTCGAGAAGGTCGATATTGAGGAATAAAGACTGCCTCTGCCTATAATCGATAAGCAAAACGGGACCGAGGACAGCAATTATAAGAGCTGTCCTCGGGCATAAGACTAAGTATCAGCGCATCATAGCGGCGACATTACCACCATCGACCGTGACCACGGCACCGGTTGAAGTACGCGCTGAAATGAGATGCAAAAATGCGTCCGCCACATCATTCGCCGAAACTTCTCGTTTGAGCAGATTACCACGCATATAGACTTCCGGCGTCACACCACGAGCCTGCGCACGCTCTTCGACCATTTCGTCAGTCATCAGGCCTGTGCGGATACGATCTGGATTGACGGCATTCACTGTAATTCCATCCGCGGCATGTTCCAGCGAATACTGGCGCATCAGGGCCATCAGTGCTGCTTTTGAAGTGCCATACGGGCCGAAGTCGGGACCCGGATTGACCGCCTGCTTGCTCACGTTGAACACGATGGAACCGCCGGTTTCCTGTCGCTTCATAACATTAACGACAGCGCGAGCGATGTAATGATGGCTCCAGAAGTTGAGATCGAATGCCGATTTGAACAAAGCATCATCAACTGACGTCAGTGCTCCCTGAAAAGCCGCTCCGGCGTTGGAAACGAGAATATCAACGCCACCAAAAGCTGCAACGATGTCAGCAATGGCCTTCTCCGCGGACTGGGGGTCTGTCAGATCGCAAGCGATAGCTTTGCCGCCTAGTCGCTTGGCTTCGGCTGCCACACGTTCTGCATCAATATCAATCAGCGCGATTTCGGCACCTTGCTCCCGCAGACGTTCTGCAATGGCAAGACCAAGACCGCCTGCCCCACCAGTTACGACTGCTACCTGACGGGTCAGCGGCTTCTCGGTCTGTTTGGCGAGTTTGACCTGCTCTAGCGACCAATATTCAATGTCGAAAAGGTCTTCTTCGCTCAGGGCCTCGAATTGATCGATCCCTTCAGCACCGCGAATGACTTCGATAGTAGCTTCAGCCACATCCGCACCGATGCGCGCCGCTTTTTGCGTTGGCCCCGCAGCAAACAAACCAATACCGTCGATATAGAAAACCCGCGGCATAGGGTCGAGCATGGTTTTACCACCACCGACGCGCGCATTGTTGCGCTCAAAATACTCTTTATATCCAGCGACATAAGATGCAACGCTGTCTTTAACGATCTGTGCCCAGCTCTCAATATCGTGTGCGTAAGGGGCAGGAAGCGATACACCATAACGCTTGATGTGGATGACGTGCTCCGGCGTTGCGTTGCCGCGGCGAACAATATCCGCAACATTGGGCGCTCCACAGAAATCAAGGATATCGTCATTCGAACGATGCTCCATGATGAAACGGCGCGGACGACCTTCTTCCTTTCCTGAAAGCGCAATTGCTCCGCGCAGTATCGGCGCAATATCGGAGACAGACGCGAGCTCTTGCTTATGCTCGTTTTTACTTGCATGACCGAACGGTTGCGAATTGCCTTCAGCAATCCGTTTCTCGGCCCGATCAATCGCTTCAATCATATTTTCATAGGCGATGCGGGGATCTTCCGACCATGTGAAAATGCCATGTTTAAGCAGGATCATGCCTGGTGCATCCGGGCGCTCAGAAAAGGCTTTCTGACAGGCTTTGGAAAGATCAAACCCTGGCATGACATAGGGTACGATGATCATCTCTGGAAAGAGTTCGCGAATGATCGCTTCCCCGTTTGGTTGATTGGTCAGCGCGACAATCGCATTGGCATGGGTGTGATCGACATGCTTGAACGGAAGAATTGCATGGAGGATCGCTTCGACGGACGGATTTGGTGATGACGGATCGAGCAGCAGGCGGCGCTGCAGCATCACCATATCGTCATCGCTAAGCGTATCGTAATTGACCATAGCTTTCAGGCGCTCAAGATTGAGCGCGGGCAATCCTGCGGGCTCGATCTTGCCCATATCCCAACCGCTTCCCTTCACACAAAGCACTTCAACCGGGGTGCCATCATGGTCATTCAACACCGTCTTAACTGAGGTATTACCGCCGCCATGAAGAACGAGCTTTGGTTCCGAACCCAGCAAGCGCGTGGTATATGTGCGGATGGCCACATCACGGTTGATGCCTGCTTTCTCATATGCACCAACAATTGCGTTGAAATCCGCATCCGACCAATTCGACTTCATCTGCCTACTCCTCAGTTGGCAATCTGTGACCCTCAAGTCACAGACATAGAAAAGCGCTCACGGAAAGTGTGTTTTTCCATGGCAAAACAATAATTTATGAAGACATCTCCTCACCTGAAAACAATTGACACTATATACTGACATTAGTCAACTTCCTTCATTGGCTTGTTGATTAAAACTCGTTTCTGTGCGAACCAGATCAACGGTTAACATCAGGAAATCAGTATGACATCGGACGATCTGACACCGTCTACGCATGCCATCCCGGCTGAATTTGATGACGCGATCGTATGGGCTGCCTGGCTTTATTATGAAGACCAGCTCACCCAGAACGATATCGCGAAGAAGATGGGCGTTTCGCGCGCGACCATCGTCAATTACCTGCAGGAAGCACGGCAGCGGGGCGTGGTGCGGATTCTGATGAATTCGGAGATACTCACCCGAACCGAGATCGCCCAAAAACTCGCAACCCGGTATGGTTTGGACGAGGTCCTAGTCATTCCCAGCGAAAAAGCAGCCTCCCCAGAAGCACGACTTCAGGCGCTGGGAACCGGCGGCGCACGCCTCATTGAACGTATGGTCAAACCGGGCGATACGATCTGCGTGTCCTGGGGGCGAACCGTTCTGGCAATCGCAGATGCGATCTCGCTGCCTCGCCCCATCGAAGGATTGACCGTCGTTCAGGTAACGGGCTCGTCGATGGGCAAACGTGAATTTGCTGCAGAGCTTTGCACCTCGATCATGGCCCGCAATGTCGGCGCAACCAGCGTAAACATGCTGGCTCCAGCGATTTTGAGCAGTGCTGGCTTGCGCGACGCATTGATGGGCGAACCTGCGCTTAAACGGCAATTTGAACTGATTGCTCAGTCAGACATGATTGTCTTTGGCGTTGGCGGACTATCATCAGAAAGCACGATGCGCATTGCCGATGTCACCAGCGACGAAGAAATCGACGCCTATGCCAAGGATGGTGCGGTCGCGGTATTGATCTGTCGCTTCCTCGACAATGACGGCAAGCAGGTCATTCGTGAACTCGACAAGCGTGTCATCGGCATCGAGCTGGATGAATTGCATCGGGTTCCGCGCAGGCTTTGTGTGGCGGGTGGTTCGCGCAAGGTCGAAGCGATCCGCGCAGTTTTAACCGGCGGCTATGCAACTCACCTCGTTACCGATTTTGAAGCAGCAGAACTGCTGCTCGCGCAATAAAGCAAAAAGCGGCGGGTCGTTTTAATAACCCGCCGCAGTTTTAATTACTGCTTGATTGGCGCAGTATTCATGAAATTCAGTGTATCCTCAAACGAACGGATACCGGCATCTGAACCAAGTCCTGTGGCAACCAATGCTGCGGATGCCTGCGCAAAATTCAGTGCGGTTTTCACATCCATTTTGCGATGCAATGCCGTGATGAAACCTGCATCGAATGCATCTCCGCAACCTGTCGTATCAACCACTTCAATCTGGAATGCTGGCTGACGCAGAACCGCGCCAGTTGCATCCAAGAAGCATACACCATCACCACCAAGCGTGAAAACACAATGCTTCACGCCGCGTTCGATAAAGAAATGTCCCGCGCCTTCGACATCAGCCGCGCCCGAAATCTGCTTTGCTTCCTCAATAGATGGCATGAAATAATCAATATGTGGGAAAAGCGGAGAGATCAGATCGAGAGTACCATCATTGGCTCCCAAAAGATCAAAGGTTGTAATACGCCCACGCGCCTTGGCTTCGGCCAGCAATTTACGGCTTGGTTCACCATCAAGTTTTGCCAACAGACCGGTTCCGCCCAAATGAATGATTGGTGGTGCCAGAACTGCATCGAGCGCGCTGTCAGCAATTTCAAAATGATCTGACGCGCCGCGTGCATGAAGTGCCGGGCGATCACCGTTGCGACGGATATTGAGAATAGTCGAAGATGTAGGAACGCCTTTCAGACGCTGCATCTGCGCAACGTCTACGCCAAAGCGCTGCAAAGTCGCCAGTACGAAATCAGCTTTCTCATCGTCCCCCACGGCCCCAACCGCAAGGCAGTTTAGACCAAGCTTCGCCAGATCGACAACTGTTCCGCCAGCGGTTCCCGCAACTGTCAGCCGGATTTCATCAATAAACTCGACATTGCCGCCCGGTGGAATTGCATCAACCGGACGCCCTAGTACGTCGAGAATATAAAGCCCGATAACGGACACATCGTGAGACATGAGATCCTCCCAGATTTCAGTTGGGAGCAGTCTGTGTAAACAACACAGACTGCCCAACAATATTCAATTTCAATAGTTGATGGTTTTGCTCATCAGGCTTGCTTCAAGTCCTGTCACGCAACGCGAAGATCGTGCCAGCAAGCAGGATGAAAGCCCCAACGATTGCCAGCTGCAGCGTGCTTGGAATGCCCACAAAGATCAGGACGTTACTGACAAGCGTTATCAACAAAACGCCCAGCAATGTCCCTATAACCGATCCTGAACCGCCGGTGATACGCGCTCCGCCAAGGACCACCGCTGCAATAATTTCAAGCTCCATCCCCGCAAGGTCGAAAGGATTGGCAAGACGATTGCTGGAGACGTGAACCACACCCGCAATACCCGCCAGCAAACCTGCATAGGCAAAGACAAAAATACGGACACGGAAAAGGTTGATCCCAAGTCGCTCGGCGATGGATGGATTACCACCAACCGCGAAAATAGCGCGTCCCATCAATGTGCGTTCAAGGATAAACCACGTCACGAAAGCTGCGACCACCAAAACCAGCACAGTGGCCGGCAGAACGGATACGACGCCGTTCGACGCGCGATGCGTGAACAGCGACGCCTTACCGAACGCGTCCATGGCGGCCGGAATATTCATGAAAAGTGCAGTGCCGACGAAGGTCAGAAGGAAGCTTCGGATCACATACTGCGTGCCGGTCGTGACGATCAGCGAAGGCGCTTGCAGCTTTTGCACGAGAAAACCATTGAGCGCACCAAAGCAGGCACCGCCGAGAGCAGCCAGCACCAGAATGAGAGCCATCGGCATTTCTGGAAACAGGTTCGTCACCAACATTGTCAGCGCATACATGACAAAAGCGGCAATAGCTGTAAACGAGACGTCGATACCACCTGATGCGAGAACGACGAGCACCCCCATCGCAAACAAACCGCGCACGACGGATGCACGCAGGATATCAACCAGATTGCTCATCTGCAGGAAATCAGGGTTGGCCGCGATAACCACAAAACAAGTAATGACTGTCAGCAGAAGCGTAAACAGTTCCGGTCTGGCGCCCATCAAGTCCCAAAGCCGGAGCAGTATGCCGCGCTCTTTCGCGCTGGCCTTTTCTACCGATACTATGTCGGTCATTGCGCGATCTCCTTTGCAGTGCTGGCCATGGATGCATAGATCGCGTCTTCGGTCAGTCCATCGGCATTGTGTGCGGCAACGATACGTCCCTGCCGCATGACGAGAATGCGGTCGCAGTTCTGCAAGAGTTCAGGCAGATCGTCGCTGATAATGATGACGCCCATTCCATCGTCAGCAAGACGCTGGATGATGCGGAAGATTGTATCCTTGGAACCGACATCGACGCCAACCGTCGGACCATGCAGGATCAGAAGCTGCGGATTGATGGTCAACCAGCGCCCAATCAGAACACGTTGCTGATTGCCACCGGATAGAGATTGAACCGGGATCGTGACATCAGGTGCAACAATCTGAAGATCGGCGACGCTATCTTCCGCAACCTTTCTGGCACGTCTGCCACTGATCATGCCCAGCGCATTGCGCAAACGATCAAGAACCGGAAGCGTTATATTGTCCTGAATAGGCTTTTCCAGAAACAGACCTTCCGTAAGCCGATCTTCCGGAACATAGCCAATGCCAAAGCGGATCGCGTCAGCTGCCGATTGTGGCGCGATTTCTTCGCCGTTCAACCGGATTTTGCCAGAGCTTGCCGGCACAACACCAGCAAGCGCCAGCGCCAGTTCATTGCGACCTGAGTCAAGCAGACCAGTTACGCCAAGGATTTCGCCCTTCTTCAACGAAAGCGAAACGGATTCAAAATTCTGTCCGTCACCTAGATGTTCGACGTCCAGCATCACATTGCCCAGTTTGGGGTCGGTGCGATATCGGGTTTCACTGATTTCGCGACCCGTCATCCAATGGCTGAACTCAGCCTTCGTATGTGTTGCTACATCAAGTTCAGCGACTTTCAGGCCATCACGCATGATGATTGCACGACCGCCGAGTGACTTGCACTCATCAAGCTTATGCGTGACGAAAAGGACAGCAACGCCTTTGCTAAGCAGCTTTTCGACAACGCGCAGAAGATTGACAACCTCCTGTCGCGTCAGTGAGGTCGTCGGTTCATCCATGATAACCAGACGTGCCTCGGAAGCAACCGCGCGTGCGATTGCAATAAGCTGCCGCGTAGCAAGCGGCAATGTATCTGTTCTGCGTTTCAGGAAGGCGTTATCGGTTGGAAGATGCACTTCCGCCAGAGCACGGCGCGCTGTTTCATTCAGTGCCGAAACATCGAGCCTACGCGCAAGTTTCCCGGACGCTTCGACGAGCTGCTCGGTGAAGGCGACATTCTCGGCAACCGAAAGGTTCGGCAATAGCGACAGGTCTTGATAAACCGTCTCAATACCTGCGCGTAAAGAACCGATGGCACCAATGTCGCCTGCGCGGGCGCCTGTTGGTTCGCCGTCGATATAAATCTGCCCCTCATCGGCAGGCTGCGCGCCGGAGAGGATTTTGATCAATGTGCTTTTGCCACAGCCATTTTCACCCATCAGGTGATAAATTTGGCCCGCTTCGATAACAAGGCTTACTTCCTTGAGTGCCTTGACGCCGCCAAAGGATTTCTTGACGCTTCTGATCTCAAGAAATGGCGGTGTTGATGCAGGTGTTGAATCTGTAGCGTGCATGGAAATTTCCTGAAACTCTCAGACACTTCTGCGCCGTGCATTTTCTCAAGGCGCGAACTGGTTGGGTGCGATACCGCAGTTCCGGGGCTGCTGTGGTGCTACAGCCCCGGAATATTATCGGACAGGCGCAGTGCTTCTTAGAACGGGAAGTTCTTGTAGTTGGACTTGTCCACGTCTACCCATGCCTGACCCTGCATGATGACGCCCTTGCCCGGTCCCTTAATCACCGTCATCTTCTCATAGCCAGGAACGCCAAGGTCCATACCGTCCTTGATTTCCTCACCCTTGAGAACCAGATCAGCGACCTTGTTCATGACATAGCCCGCGTCTTTCGGATCCCAGAAGAAGATCTGATCGACGGCACCGCTTTCGAGATATGGGCCGGTATCCTTTGGCAGACCAAGACCATAAACGCAGGTCTTGTCCTGCAAACCAGCTTCTTCAACAGCGCGGCCGATACCAATCACATCGATAGCCGATGAGCCCTGGAAGCCTTTGATATCCGGGTATTTACGCAGGATTTCTTTAGCCTTTTCATAGGCTTTGTTGGCATCGTTGAAGGATTCATTCTTCTCGGCAACAAGTTCCATATCTGGATACTGTTTTGCGTTGGCAGCACCTGCATCAACCCACTGATTATGCGTAAGGCTTCCGAGCGAACCTACGAATGAAGTCCATTTGCCAGACTTACCCATGCAATTTGCGAGCGCTTCATTGATACGCGTTCCGAATGCCTTGTTGTCGAAAGCTTCGATGTCGACATCGACATTGGTCAGGCTGTCACCTTCGTGTGCGATGACCTTGATGCCACGCTGGGCAGCACGACGCAGCACGCCTTCAAGTGCCGATGGGTCCATCGGTACAACGGCAATTGCAGACACGTTTTTTGCAACGAGATCTTCAAGAATACGAGCCTGCTGTGCAGCATCTGCCTTTGCCGGCCCGACCTGGCTTGCGCTGACATCGGCATTGTCTTTGCCAAAGGCATCGACGCCTTCGTTCATACGTGTGAACCAGTTTTCACCGGTTACCTTCACGACAGTGACGATGGTTGGCTTGTCCTGTGCAACGGCAATACCGGCCATCGCAACACCTGCGAGCATTGTGCAAGCAGCCAGTTTGGAAATTATACGCATGCTTCTCCTCCAATTATAATGATGCTTATTGTTGAGTTTCATTCCTGATGAGCAGCAAAGTTCCTCCCGCTGGACATCAGGGAATTGGTTATCTTCTTAGTCGCAACCAGTAGCCCAGATGCACGCGTGCCGAAGCTAGCAGCACCAGAAGCAGCACACCCCAGGCAAGGTCGCGGAAGAAATTGGAAATGTTCATGAAGTTGAACAGGCTCGAGAGAATCTGCAGTGCTGTTGCGGCCAGCAGCACGCAAAGAACCTTACCGTAGCCACCTTCCGGTTTAACGCCGCCGAGCACTGCGATAAGAATAGCGATCAGCACATAAGAGCCGCCGTAATCCCACTTCACGGACGAATTGCGTGCTGCAATGATGATACCCGCGATTGCGGCCAGTACGCCGCAGATCGTGTAGGTAATAAGCAGCATACGCTTTTCGTTGATGCCGCCATAACGCGCGGCTTTTGAATTGCTGCCCATCAGCATCAGCTTCACGCCGAATGGCGTGTATTTCAGAAGAAAAGCCAGAAGAGCAGCAATTGCGAGAAACAGAGCAAAGCACATTGGAATGCTTAACACCGGCATGTTGCCGAAATTATCCAGCGGCTCGATATAGCCAAGGCTTATCGCAGAACCATTGGTCAGGAAGACTGCTACACCCGTGAAAACCAGCTGTGTGCCAAGGGTCGCAATCAGCGGCGTAAGCCGTGCATAGGCGATCATGATGCCGTTGATGAAGCCGCCAACGAGGCCGACTGCCAGTGCCAAACCGGCAAAAGTCCAAGAAAACAGAAGCGGTGCATCGGCGACCGGAATAAGGTTTCGGGTCAACAGGAAAGCAACAATGCCCGCAAGATTGGCAAGCGCGATGCCCGAAAGATCAATGCCACCGTTTCCCGAGATCATGGCGAGCATAACACCCAGCGCAAGCAGACCAAGCTCAGGCACCTGAGCGGCCATGGACTGCAGATTATAGCTATCCATGAAATTGGCGCCGGCAAAAGCCGCGCCAGCAGCCAGAACTGCGCAATTGATCAAAAGCAGAAATAGAGTCTGCCTATCCACGCCATACGATGACACGTCGTCTCCTCCCGGTATTCAGGGGCTCCCACCCCTTAAATGAGCCAGCAATCCATTAGACTTTCGGCCTGAATGATTTATGCCACCTCGCACTGACATTTGTCAGCCTATGTTGTCGCTTGTCAACACATTTTGTTTTTGGTCTTTCAAAAGCCCGGATTCTCGGCTTTTCTGGCCCATTCATTCTGGTCCAGCAGAGCCTTCCTCCTAAGCTCAACTTCAACGTTAATCAAAATTCTTACATTTGTCGATTGTCTATCGAAAAATGTAAGAATTTTGAGGTGCGTAATTACACTTTCGGAGAAACATCTCAATCAAAGGCTTCAAATTTCCGGCCACTTCTAGACAATTGGATGCCGTTTTTATCCGTCAAAACGACGCAATAAGCCGATCCGTTGGCGCGGGAAATCTAGCCGCGCAGCAAAGACGGTTAAAGACACCATTAAGAAGGGTGGCGGTTATTTTCTCTGTATCTTCGTGACGGGATTACTTTCGCCAAGGGCGCGTTTCACAGCGGCACGCGCCGAAGCCAGATCCGGCATAACCCAGTTCGGCTCGCTGCCAAGAAACTTATCGAGAAACGCGATCGCATAGCCTGGCATTTCCGAGACATTTTCTTTGTAAGACCACCATGTCCGAAGCTCATCGGCACATTGGTCGATATCCGGCACCGTGCCAAACTCCTGCTCCTGCACAGCGGCAATCGCACAGATGCAGTAGTTGGTGCAGAGGAAACCTTCCGGCCAGAAGCTGATGATCTCGTAAAGGCGGGCAGAATCGCCTGTGGCATGTTTCGGCGGTGAAACGACCTTCGCTGGCGACAAACGGATCAACTCGCGCAACACAAGACCTGCTGCAAAAGTGATGAAATCCTTGCGGTCCACCTTGGCAAACCGCTTGTTTTGATTGACCAGCTCTACCCAGTTCAGAAACGCCTCGGTGAGCTTCTTTTCATCGATGTCGTATTCAACACCATAGAGCTCATGCAACAGACCGGCATGTTTGCGAAATGTCGCCCTGAACCAGCGCAGCTGGCGCAGTCGATGGCGCAAATCAGGCATTGATGCCATTTGTTCTCTGAGTAGCAAGTCCATGTTGCGAGCGACCTCCCGTTTGCAAATGACATTATTCGAAACCGATAGAAATGTCAGTCTTCATTCGTCTTCGATTATCGGTAAAATTATACATATTGACATTCAAGAAGACAAATGTTCTCTAATTGATGAAAGACGAACCCGGAAAATATCCTGTTCGTCCTTCGTGGGAGGAGATCAAAAATGGCTATCTGGCAATGGGCTTTGCTGGCGCTTGCTTTGCTGTGGGGCTTTCAGTCGCTGGGCGTCTGGTTCCAGATGCGCCACTATTCCGATGTGATGAAGGGCATCACTTCGAAATATTCTGACGGTTTTGTTGGTGCTGGGCATATTCGGGGACGCTTCGGCAAAGGCGTCATCGTGTTGATCGTCGTAGACCGCAACTTGGTGGTGCGACGCTTCCTGCAAATGAGCGGACGGACGGTTTTTGCACAATTCAGCCGCCGCGAAGGCTTCGAGGGAATGCGCCTCAGCGAATTGCAGGACAATCCCGCAATTGGAGAAGGAACGCCTGAAGTGGTGGCTGCTGCCAAACAGGCGATGGAGCAGATCGGTCGCATAAGAGATCAATCCGATGGGATCGAGCTCGAAGGTCTGAAGGCAGTGGGAGCATAGGAGTTGCTTGCCTGAAACAAGCAATCGAGGAGGAACAATGTCGATAGTGACGATGTTGGCACAACATGCCGACACAACGATGCAAACAATACATATGGCTGGCAGCATGATTTCCGATGCCGCCCTGCACGGCAAACACGCCGCAGAGCACGCAGGAAATGACTTACTACAGCTTGCACAAGCGACCACCACCGCGCCGGGCGATGCTGGCAGCGGCGGAATTACCGTCGATCAGTTCAAAGAACGACTTCAGAACGTCCAGCAGGAAGAACAGCTTGGCTGGCTTGCCTCTATTGGCAAGCACTTCATTGGCGTCTTTCAGAAAGGTGGCGAAGTTTTCGCCGGATTTGTAACTGGTATCATCCCGACACTCGTCGTGCTGATGACAGCGTTTTACGCCGTAACTGAGCTGGTCGGTGAAAAGCGCGTCCATGGCCTCGCACGCAGCGCCGGACGTATCGCGCTTACCCGCTACACGGTTCTGCCAGTGCTCGCGGTCTTCTTCCTGACCAACCCAATGGCTTATACATTCGGTTCATTCCTGGACGAAAAATACAAGCCTGCTTTCTATGACGCGGCTGTGTCCTACGTCCATCCTCCGCTGGGTCTCTTCCCGCATATCAATCCGGGCGAGTACTTTGTCTGGGGCGGCGTGCTCGTTGCACTTCTCGAACTTGAGAAGAAGGGCGCGGTTCCAACAGGCTATCACATCAACGTCGCCATCTGGTACGCCATCGTTGGTCTCGTCGTGATCCTCCTTAAAGGCATACTCACAGAACGCATCACCGCCATCATGGCGCGGCGTCAGGGCATTGAGCTTTAAGCGGGAATTGGGGAGGACGACATGGTAAAGACCTATAAGGCAGTTAAGATTTCCCGCGGCTCAAATGGCTGGGGCGGCCCGCTGGTCATTCAGCCAACCGAGCAGCGTAATAAGGTGGTTTCGGTCACTGGCGGTGGCATCCATCCACTTGCACGCCAGATTGCTGAGCTGACCGGCGCGGAAGCCGTTGACGGTTTCCGCTCACCACCAATCGAAAGCGAAATGGCCGTTGTGGTTGTCGATTGCGGGGGCACAGCCCGTTGCGGCGTCTATCCACGCAAGCGCATTCCAACGGTGAACATTACACCGGTTGGACAATCCGGGCCTCTCGCACAATTCATCACCGAGGATATTTATGTTTCAGGTGTGAAGCCAGAGAATATTGTTCCAGCTGATGGTTCGGCCGCCGCAGCTCCTGCTGCAGCAGCCGCAGAAGAAGAGGCGCCTGCGCCGGTAGAACTGCCAAGCGAAGGCGGTATTGTCGGCCTCATCAGCAGCATTGGTCGCGTGATGGGTCGTGTGGTTGGTATCTTCTTCCAGGCTGGTCGCCGCACAATTGATCAGGTTATCCGTAACGTTTTGCCATTCATGGCTTTCGTAACGATGCTGATCGGCCTGATCCTCTACACAGGTATCGGTGACATCCTTGCTCAGCCGCTCGGACCGCTTGCCAATAACATTGTTGGTTTGCTGGTGCTTTCTGCAATCTGCGGCCTACCGTTCCTTTCGCCAATCCTCGGACCAGGTGCGGTTATTGCGCAGGTTGTTGGCGTGGCAATCATCGGGCCACAGATCGCAAACGGCACAATCGCCCCGGCGATGGCCCTGCCAGCACTGTTTGCCTACAACACACAGGTCGGTTGCGACTTCGTGCCGGTTGGTCTGGCACTTGGAGAAGCGAAGCCGAAGACCATTGAAATTGGTGTTCCGGCAGTTTTGATCAGTCGTCAGATCATGGGGCCACTTTCGGTTCTGATCGCATGGCTCGTCAGCCTCGCAGTGCTTTAAAACTCTGAGCCTGCCGCGGCAGAAGCGGCGGCAGGCAATTTCCCAAACATTTACAATATCGATGTTCCTCATCGACTTTTGCGGGCATCGAACGACCAAACCAAGAAAGGACCGCCTCTATGTCGATACATCTGAAAACGCGGATCACCGCGATCGGCCCGGAAGTAGCGGATCTCGCCGAAGGCGGCGTTCTCATCCTGTTTGCTGACGGCTCGCCACCTGAACTGGCAGAAGTATCTGTTCTTCACGTCGTGGAAGAAGGTCCTGAAGCATCTGCTCCCGCTATTGGAGCAAAGATCACCATTGGTTCTCTCAAAGCAGAGATTACTGCCGTTGGCGAAAGCGCCTGGCAGAAGGTGCGCGAAATCGGGCACGTCGTTATTTCGTTCACGGGTGCGAATTCAACTGATCGCCCCGGTGAAATCTGTGCCAGCGAAATAGCAGGTGAAGACCTTGTCGCTGCTCTCAAAGAAGGGCAGATTATCACCATCGACGGCTAGAAACTGGCGATCTCTGGAATAATAATTGCGTGTTAAAACAGACAATTGAGATGATTTTTACGTCATGGATGTGAAATCGTTCAATTGTCGATTTGAGGCTTACATAAATGGAACGCTCGACTATCGTCCGGGTGCATGAAGGGCTGCATGCACGCCCTGCAACTCGCTTTGTTAAACTGGCCAAAGGCTTTGAGAGTGACATCGAAATTGCCAAGGCCGGAAAAAGCGTAAGTGCCAAAAGCTCCGTCAAGCTGATGCTGCTTGGCGTAAAAGAGCTCGATGAAGTGACCGTTCGTGCTGATGGGGCAGATGCTATTGAAGCCATTGAAGCTTTGATAGGCTATCTGGAGAACCCCCAGGCTGGCCTTGAAGAAACTACAATCCCGACAACTCCAACTCCTGAGACTACGCCTAAAGCTGAAGTCACCCCGCAGCCTGCAATCTCGATCAAGCTTCCTGCTGGTCAGATAAAGGGCGTGGGGGCCAGCGAAGGCATCTCTTTGGGAACAGCTTTTCCGTTCTTTCCTGAAGAGATCAAACCTTCGGGTCGAAAACTTGCAGCAACTGAAATAGACGCCGAAATTGCCCATTTCAAATCTGCAATCGCGACAGTGCAGCAGCGCATGGATGCTTCCCTCTCCAGCGGTAATCTCGCTGACGCAGATAGGGGCATCATCGCCGCATTAAAAGATATTGCTGCGGATGATAGCCTGACCGACGAAGCGCTTGGACTTATTCGGGGCGGTCTTGATGCAATTTCGGCCATGCTCGCTGCTGCTTCAACTGTGGCCGGCCAATTTGCAGCACTTGATGACCCGTATCTCAACGCACGCGCGGATGATGTACACGCTGTCAGCCGCCAGATTTGTCTGGCGCTGCTTGGCAAGGAAGACATCAATCTGGAAGGTCTGCCGGAAGGCTCAGTACTTATTGCCGAAGACATCGGCGCTTGGGATCTGGCGCGCGCGCCGCTCAAGAAGATCAAAGGGGTTGTCTGCGGCCATGGCGGCGCAACATCGCATGTCGCCATCATCGCCCGCACGCACGGTATTCCGGCGGTTCTTGGCCTCGGAAGTGCAGTTCAACAGCTCAAGAATGCGAAAACCGTAGCAGTGGATGGAAGTTTCGGCATCGTTCATGCCGATCCGGATATAGCCACCCGCGACGAAATCGAAGCGCGCATTTCCAAAGCGCTACAGGAAAAGCAGGCGCTGGATGCCTACCGCTCCATCACGCCGCGTCGCGCTGATGGAACAATCATCGAAGTGGCAGCCAATATGGGTGCGCTGGAAGAAATCGATGTTGCCCTCGAAGCCGGTGCGATGGGTGTCGGACTTTTCCGCACCGAACTTCTGTTCATGAAGCACATTCACCTGCCTTCAGAAGATATGCAGACAGAAACCTATACGGCACTTCTGAAAGCTTTCGCACCAAACTCCGTAATCGTTCGCACGTTGGATATTGGTGGTGACAAGCCGATTGCGGGGATTGAGTTTCCCGAGGAAGAAAACCCTTTCCTTGGCTGGCGCGGCATTCGTATGTGTCTGGACCGCCCGGATGTATTCAAACCGCAATTGCGAGCGCTGTTGCGTTCAGCGGTTAACGGCAATCTCAAAGTGATGTTGCCCATGGTTTCGGATGTTGAAGAAATTCGTGCAACCAGACGCCTGATCGCGGAATGCATCACTGAGCTTAAAACCGAAGGCAAAGCATTTGCAGAGTTTGACCTGGGCGTAATGATCGAGACTCCTGCGGCAGTTTTCGCTGCCCGAGAGCTCGCAAAAGAAGCTGCTTTCTTCTCCATCGGCACCAATGATCTAACACAGTATGTGATGGCTGCGGATCGGCTCAATCCAACCGTTGCGAAGCTCAATGATGTCAGTCATCCGGCTGTAATGGCTGCAATCGAGATGACCGCGAAAGCGGGAACGGAAGCAGGCATCATGGTCGGCATGTGCGGTGAAGCAGCTGGTAAGCCCGAGCTCATCGGCGAATTCATTCGTATGGGATTGACCGAACTCAGCATGAGTCCGGCTTCAATTCCCCGTGCAAAAAAGCATATCGCAGATATGTTTAGCAGCTAAATTTGACCTGCAAGCACTTATAAGATGCCCGGATATCGCTGTCCGGGCTTTTATTTTAAGGAAGATGAGCAATCAAAGTCTGGAACAGTATTTCGAGCTGAGCCTCATCGCGGTCTTCTGCAGCCTGCATGAGACGATCATGGCGTACATCCAGCGCCAGAATGGCGCTTTCCAAAGGATCGACGCCTGCCAGATCTGCCGCTTTTGCTGTTGCCAGACCACAAGCGATACCAACAGCCGCAAAGCACGTTGTTTCAAATCTACGCAGCGCCTGCGGGTCGCAATGACCATCCATCGAGATAAATCGTACTGGTCTTTCTTCAAGCAGCTCCAAAAACATAGCCGCGACAGCTTTGGCCGTTGCTGCAATCTTCGTATCACCAGCTTCTGATGAAAAAACGCTCTTCAACAACGAGCCATGCTTTTGCATCATTCTGGCGTGGACCGTGACAAATGTGGCTTCCTGAATCAGCACGTTCTGCAACTGATGACGACGGAGCACGTCTTTTGTGAGGTAATACATATCCTTACGAAAAGCGCGTGCGCCCTCCGCACCAGCGCCGAAATAAACCGACAGGCTTTTCACATGCGGCGCGCTGTTGTGCACATTTGGATTAGACGAAATCAGCGAAATCGAAATTGTTTCAGCCGTTGTCAGCGCCTTATCCATCACGCTTGCGGCGTGTCCCAGCAGCAATTCCGGCGACACGATTTCTCCTGGACGTGTCGCTGATTGTTCGACCTGCAAACTTTCATGACGATTGCGACGAATCATGTATCGAACCTCCCGCAGGCGGTCCTTCAGATTGACAGCAATTTCTTCCGAAAGAATGCGTAACATGTTCATTTTCCTCAACTGCAGCGCCATCGTAACAGGATGAACCAAGCACATGAATTATTGTTTGCCTTCGCGTGGAAAAGCAATAGTTTCGGTGTAAGAACACTACTTCTATAATGTAATAATACGCCAATAATTTGAGGGACAGTTTTGAAAAAAGCCGGCAAGAAGACGCAGAAAAATCCGGAAGCGGCAGACCTCATCATTGGATCGGAAGGTGTGGCTGCGGAAAACCGTACAAGCCGACTGCGAACCCGCGCTGCGTGGATGTATTACGTCGAACAAATGACCCAAAATGACATAGCGGAAGCGCTGGGTGTCGGCCGTGTCACTATCGTTCGCCTTCTTGCTGATGCGCGCGCTCGCAATGAAGTAAAAATTACGATCGAAGGCAAGCTCGCAAGTCTGACATCATTGGAAGTTGAGCTTGAGAAAACCTTCGGGCTTGAGCGCGCCATTGTCGCGCCCCTCTCGTCGGCTGACATTGATCCAATACCACCGATCAGCGCGGCAACCGGCGCATATCTTTCGGAAAAAGTGCAGCACGGCATGACAATCGGCGTGGGCTGGGGCCGCACACTTTCCAGTACCCTGCAACATATCGGTGCCCGCCCGCTCAATGATCTCAAGGTAATTTCTTTGCTTGGCGGCATCGTGCAACCGCGTCGTTCAAACCCACCGGAATTTGCGTGGCAGTTTGCGCAGATTTTTCAGGGTGAAGGCTATCTGATCCCCGCCCCTGCTCTGGTCGACAGCAAAGAAACGCGGATCGCACTTATCGAGCGTTGTGGGCTGAATACCGTGTTGGACATGGCCGAAGAACTCGATATGGTTTTGCTCAGCGTTGGCGATATTCAGACTGCGAGTAGCACGTCATATCGCGTGGGCCTGATCGACGAGGCGCAGAAACTGTCGCTGATAGAGAACGGTGCCGTCGGCGACGTGCTGTTTCACTTCTACGATATAAATGGCAAGATCGTTGATGATCCAGTGCATGACCGTGTCATGTCGGCCAAAATTGAGAGCCTTCAGAAAACGCCGCAACGTATTCTTACATCAGGTGGCAAAGAAAAAATCGCAGCTCTGCTTGGCGCAGTGGAGCTTCTGAAGCCAACTGTTCTCATCACTGATGAGGAAAGTGCTGCTGAGATGCTCAGAGCGCAATCCAATTAAATGCAAAAAGCACATCGTCGCAAAACGATGTGCTTTTTTTTATTGCCGCATTTGCGACGAAACCGGCATCAATTGGCAGCTGCTGCGCATTCTTTAAGGATTTGCAACACCGCAGCCCGCTCTTCGATTTGTGGCATATGTCCACAACCTGCAAAAATGTGGACGCCCACCTTCCCCGGCAAACCATGAGCATGAGCAACCGGGATAACACGGTCTTCGACACCGAAGATAAGCCGCACTGGCATCGCCAGCGAAGCAATGCTTGAGCGTACCTCGAAGGTTTGCGTGCCATCTGCAAAGAACCGCGCACCAATTGCTTCCTGCGTATCGCGCAGTTCTGCATCCGCAGCCTGAGTAACGGTCGCATTGATGAAAGGTCTTGTCAGATGGCTCTCATCAGCGACGAGCAGTTTCAGCCAGGGAACGATGCTGGCTTCGCTTTTCGCGCCGACGAGACCCGTTATAAATGCCCCATTGACCTGTGGTCCCAAGCCACCTGACGAAATGAGCAGCAGCGAACGCACATCGACAACACCGCGAGCCGCGGTGACAGTTGCGACCGCTCCACCAAGTGAATGTCCGACCAGAAGGCAGGATGTTACACCCAATGACGCAAGCGTTGCCTCCACGCTTGCTGCAATCTCATCTATGCTTTCAGGAACGACGCGTGGTGAATTGCCGTGTCCCGGAAGATCGAGTGCAAGGATTGGATGACCAAGCGATGCACCGGCAAACAATCCACGCCACGAGTTGAGGTCAGCGGCATAACCATGAATCAGAACAACCGGCAAACGGCCAGCTTCCCCCTCACGCAGCCAGACTGCATTGAGCTGTCCAGGTGCAAGCGGTTCAGCAGTGTTTCTCACTGGCGGTTTAGCAGCAACCGCAGCTATGGCAGGCTTCGCAATGCTGATATTGCCTTCAACGTCCTTTTTCTGCACACGACCTTTCGGACCTGAGCCTTGAACGGATTTGAGATCAATACCTGCCTCACGCGCAAGCCGACGAGCGAGCGGCGTCGCCCGCACATCATTGGCTGAACTCGGCTCAAAGTCCTGGGAGGATTTTGGTTCAGCCTGTTTTGAAGCCACCGGCTCGATGACAGCTTCTACGGGTGCAGCAGCAACTGGCTCTTCAACGACGGGTGTTGACTTGCCGTTACGCTCTTCACCTTCAGCATAAATCCAGGCGACAGCTTGACCGACAGGCACAACAGTCCCTTCAGCTGCACTGATATCCGCGATAATACCCGATGCTGGCGCATCGACTTCCATCGCCGCCTTGTCAGTCTCAATTTCAAAGAGAAGCTGACCTTTCGTGACGGTATCGCCATCTTTAGCAAACCATCGCGAAATCTGCCCCGTCTCCATATCCATATCGACCTTGGGGAGAATGACTTCCACAGCCATGGCTAGCGCACTCCTTTGGCCAGATCACGAGCGCTTTTCAGGATGTCAGGCACCTGCGGAACGGTCGCGCGTTCAAGGTCGGGATTATAAGGAATTGGCGTTTCGGCTCCGCCCAGACGCACAATCGGCGCATCGAGGTAATCGAAGGCATCGCTTTCCGCTACAATGGCAGATATTTCAGCGCCTATACCAAGGGTCTTTACTGCCTCGTAAACGCAAAGAAGCTTCGACGTCTTCTTGACGCTTTTAATGATGGTTTCACGATCAATCGGACGCACGGTGCGCAGGTCGATCACTTCAACATCAATGCCTTCCTTGGCAAGTTCAGCGGCGGCATCAAGGGCTTTGTGCACCATGATTGCCGTTGCAACGATGGTCAGATCGCGCCCTTCGCGAACCACTTCCGCCTTGCCGATTGGCACGGTGTAGAAGCCTTCAGGAACCGGACCTTTGGTCTTGTAGAGCAACTTATGCTCAAAAATCATAACCGGATCGGGATCTTCAACGGCTGCGAGCAACATGCCCTTGGCATCGTAAGGTGTCGCTGGCTGCAAAACTTTGAGACCCGGCACATGTCCCAGCCAAGCTTCAAGGCTCTGGCTGTGCTGTGCCGCAGCACCCGTTCCCGACCCTGCCGGAAACCGCATAACCAGCGGCACAGAAACCGCACCGCCAAGCATATAGCGAATTTTCGCAGCCTGGTTGACGATCTGTTCCATCGCAAGTGCTGCAAAGTCGGAGAACTGGAACTCAAAGATCGGGCGCATACCGGTCAGTGCTGCACCGACAGCAACACCTGCACCGCCCAATTCTGAAATCGGCGTGTCCATGACCCGGTCTTCACCAAAGCGATGCACCAGATCACCAGTCACCTGAAATGCGCCGCCATAGACGCCAATATCTTCACCCATCAGGAACACGCGGTCGTCGCGTTCCATGGCAATTGCCATTGCTTCCTGGATGGCTTGCGAATAGCTCAACTCACGGATTGTCGTGTCCATATTCAAATATCGTCCGTGTAAACGTCGCGGGTCAGGTTGGTCAGATCAGGTGCCGGGCTGTTCTTGGCGAACTCGATCGCGTCAGCGATTTCCTTCTCCACTTGAGCGCGGATTTCCTCAATCTCGGCGTCATTGATGAAGCCATAGGCTTTCAAGTCGGCCTCAAAATGTGCGATTGGATCGCGATCATTCTGCCAATGCTCGATTTCTTCCTTGGTGCGATAGCGGTTGCGATCACTCTTGGAATGACCACGAATGCGGTACGTCTTGTTTTCAATCAGCGTCGGACCATCGCCGCGCCGTGCGCGTTCCGTGGCTTCATTGATGGCCTCTGCTACTTCCGACAGATTGTTACCATCGACGATCACGCCGGGCATATTGTAGGCCGAGGCGCGGTCTGCAACATTGGCAACTGCTGTCGAGCGCTTGGTAGAGGTGGACATGCCGTAGCCATTGTTTTCACAAACGAAAACAACAGGAAGCTTCCAGACAGACGCCATATTGAGAGCTTCGTGGAAAGCGCCTTCATTATTTGCGCCATCACCAAAGAACGATACGACTACCTTGCCGTTTTTCTGCTTCTTGGCGGAAAGCGCAGCACCGACCGCAATCGGAATACCACCACCGACAATACCGTTCGCGCCGAGATTTCCCTTGGAAACATCGGCAATGTGCATCGAGCCACCACGGCCTTTGCAATAACCTGTTTCCTTGCCGAAAAACTCAGCAAACATACGTTTCACGTCTGCACCCTTGGCGATGCAATGGCCATGGCCGCGATGGGTCGACGTGATCATGTCATCATCATTGAGCGGCAGGCACGATCCCATCGCGCTCGCTTCCTGACCGATGGAAAGGTGCATCGTTCCGTGAATGAGACCACGCGTGTAGCTTTCTTCCGCGCCTTCTTCAAAGCGGCGGATGAGATACATCTTATGCAGTGCTTCTTTCAGTTGCTCCGGCGAATAGGTGCGGAAGGCATAAGGCAAGTTATGACGGTCACCCGTATCCTGCGGTTCGACTTTTTTGGCTTGAGCCATGATGTTTTGTCCTCACGCTCCGTAAACGAGCTTGTCTTGACGCGCGCGCAGTTCAGCAATCTTGGAACCGGGAGCCACGGCCGCATTATCGTAGGTGATAAGCTCCCCCTTCTTGATTGGCTTGGTCACGCTGCCACCCTGTAGAAGTCCACAAGGGATCGCATGGCCACTGCGCGCCTCGCCCGAAGTCATGATCCATGCGCGGTAGCAATACTCACCAATCGCATCGAGCTTTTCGCCCGGCTGCATGTCCTTCTTTGCAACCGCAGCCACTTCTGCGACCGGCTTTGAAAGCGGAACCATGTCAGGCTTGCCGTAAAGAACAACGCGGGCGCAGGTAAGCGGCACTTCGAGAGAAGTCAGGTGATATGGGCGATGGAATGTGAAATATGGACCCTTGCCCATCTTCAGGTCTTCCATGCGCTCGGAAATACGTGGATGCGACATGTCGGCGACGACAAACACGCCAGGTGCTACACCCTTCCCGATTGAATAATCAACCACACCAACTTTGGACAACACACCGCCGTCCTTTTCAGGAATCAGTGTCTTGTTGAGCTGGTCGAGCGTTGCAGCGGGACCGTGCATACCGGCTTTATCCGGAACAAGACCTGTCGCGTTGGCAATGGCGGCCATTTCGACCATGGTCTTTGAACCATCGACGAATTCCACCAGCATGCGCACGTTCATGTTACGGCGCGTGGCTTCTTCCATATATTGATCAGGAACTGCATCGATATTGAGCGGGTTGTTCTTGCCCTTGCCTGCCGCCACAATCGGATGACCCATGGCAGTCACAAACTCAATCAACTCCATGCAAGATGACGGCTCGTCACCAGCGCCCAGCGAATAGGTAACACCAAGACGTTCGGCTTCCGCTTTCAGATAGGCCCCGATTGTCACGTCTGCTTCGACATTCATCATGACCAGATGCTTGCCGTGTTCCATGGCGCGCAGGCCAATCTCTGCACCGACAGCCGGAACGCCCGTTGCGTCGATCACAACATCGATAAGATCGTTTTCGAGGATCAGATTGGCGTTATCTGTTACGGCAACCTTATGCGCTTCCATGGCGGCTGTCAGATCGGAAGCAGTCGAAACCTCACGGCCATGACCTTCTTCCTGAAAAGCAATATCGACGGCCTTCAATGCATTGGGAACGCGCAGCTCAGAAATAGCACCAACTTCGATACCCGGCATATGCGCAACGCGTGTGACAATATCCGTGCCCATTTCGCCTGAGCCAATCAGTCCGATACGGATCGGTCGCCCACTATCCGCCCGCGCCTGCATGTCACGCGCCAAACCTGTCAACGCCACATTGGTTGCCATCGTTTCCTCCTGAACGTCCCTGCAAATATTCTCGCAGTCTCCTCTGATACCCTATCGATTAATGAACATTTGTTTCTAAGTCAATACCAGTGTTCATAAACTGCACACTTCAACCCGCTCGCAAATGCCATCTTGTTATTCAACTTTAGTTTGCTATAGAATACAAATGTTCTGCCGTTTCGCACAATTCACATTTTGAAACGTCGATACGTGCGAGCTAATAATGGCGTTCTGTTAGCTCGGCGCACTTTGGGAGTGCTCCGGGGGGAGGAGAAATAAATGGACGCATTTCTGAGCGGACTAAAAACGGCAGTCGATACGCTTGGGGCAACGGTTCTGTTGCCTATCGTCATCTTCATCATTGCGGTGGTACTTGGCGCAAAGGTGGGCAAAGCCTTCCGTGCAGCCATCACCATCGGCGTTGCTTTCATCGGTATCAATCTGGTCCTGGGCTTGATGTTCACCTCTATTGGTGAAGTGGCTCAGGCAATCGTCACCAACACGGGCATCAAGCGCGATATCGTTGACGTAGGCTGGCCTTCGGCTGCAGCAATCGCCTTCGGCTCATCGGTGGGTCTTTGGGTTATTCCAGTCGGTATTCTGGTCAACATCGTGCTGCTTCTGCTTCGCTGGACACGCACGTTGAACGTCGACGTGTGGAACTTCTGGCATTTTGCTTTCGTCGGTTCGCTGGTAGTCGCTGCAACCGATAACCTGGCTTACGGCATCATTGTTGCAGCACTTGTTGCGGCCCTTTCGCTACTTTTTGCAGACTGGTCGGCGCGTGCTGTTCAGCAGTTCTACGGTGTACCGGGAGTTTCCGTGCCGCATCTGGCCTCGGCACAGATTCTGCCGATTGCAATCGTGCTCAACTGGATCATGGATCGCATTCCCGGCATCAACAAGATCAACATCAGCACGGAAACCATCGAACGTCGCTTCGGTGTATTCGGCGAACCGGTTGTGCTCGGCCTGATTATCGGTTTGGTGCTCGGCCTAATCGCTTTTTATAATGCAGGGGATTTTGGCGTCGTACTCGCGAAGGTTTTCGGCACAGGTATGACACTTGCCGCCGTTATGTTGCTTCTGCCGCGTATGGTCAAAATCCTGATGGAAGGCCTGCTTCCGGTTTCGGACGCTGCACAGGAATTTGTGCGCAAGCGCACCGGCGACCGCGAACTTCTTGTTGGTCTCGACTCGGCAATCCTTATCGGACATCCAGCCGCGATCTCGTCGTCGCTCATTCTGGTGCCTATTGCGATCATTCTTTCGGTCATCCTGCCAGGCAACCGCGTCATCCTGTTTGCCGACCTTGCCGTCATTCCTTTCATCGTCGCCATGACTGCACCGCTTCTGAAAGGAAACGTGTTCCGCATGGTCGTCGTAGGAACGATCACACTGGCAATCGGCTTCTATGTAGCCAATGCGCTTGCTCCGTTGTTTACGAGTGCTGCGGTTTCATCCGGCTTCAAGCTGCCTGAGAACGCCTTGCAGATCACTTCAGTGGTCGACGGATTCCTGTGGGTGCCATACATCATCATATCGGCCATCCAGTGGCTTGGTGCTATTGGTATCGCGGTGATCGCCGTTGTTATTGCTGCACTTTTCATGCTCTATCGCCGCAATACCCAGGCATGGGAGCGTGCGGCAGGCGCTGAGGACGAACCAGCAGACGAAATTGCCGCCTAAAATTGGCAATGATCGACACATGAAATAAAAGTCGCACGTCGAGACCGACGTGCGACCTTCTTTAAACGGAGAATGAAATGGCTGCTGGTCTGATTGATTTTCTCGACCCTCAAGCGATCGAGCTTCAGAGCGAAGCAAAAACCAATGAAGAGATCATCCGGATTCTGGCGGGTAAGCTGGAAAAGCTGGGTTATGTAAAGCCAAGCTACGCCGACGCGGTCGTAAGCCGCGAACTGACGATGCCAACAGGATTGCCGCTTGAGCGCGAAGAAAACGTTGCCGTGCCACATACTGATCCTGAGCATGTGCTTAAGGCTGGCATTGCCTTTGCGACACTGAAGTCACCAATTGAATTTGCCAATATGGAAGATCCTGAAGAGGCGGTTTCTGTTGGATATGTCTTTCTGCTTGCCATCAATGACAAGGACAAACAGATTGAAACCTTGCAGCAAATCATGGCGACAATTCAGGATCCGAATGCACTCGATAGGCTGAAGGCGGCGCGCACGCTTGAAGATATTCAAACTGCGCTGAATTAAGAGTAGATCTTAATAGCCGAATTCGAGACAACAAAAATACGACATTCGCGCGTTTCATGGAATGCACGAACACCAATTGGAGGAAACCATGGCTAGAATAAAAACAATTCTCTTCGCTTGCGGAACAGGTGTAGCGACATCTACGGCAGTCAACGCAACAGTCACCGAAGAAATGAAAAAGCGCGGGCTTACCTTCAATGCTCAGCAGGCAAAGGCCACGGAAGTAGCCTCCTTAGCTGACAATGTGGATTTCATCGTTTCAACCACGCCTATTTCCGCTTCCGTCACCAAGCCAGTCATCAAGGGTCTACCCTTCCTGACTGGTATCGGAAAAGACAAAGCGTTGGACGAGATCGAAGCCGAGCTTCGTAAATAATCTCACTCAGTTCAAAAAGCGGAAGTGGGAGACGCAGTTCCTCCACGTCAAATGATCTGAAGAAAAGCGTCGGTGTCCGGCGCTTTTATGTTTTTTGAATCACACGGATACGTTGCTCACCGCCGATATCTATAAACTGCGTGGGTGGCGGCACTTGATGCACATCATGTGTACCAAAGCTTTCGGGATAAAACGCGTAGCCTTCTGGTGCGTTGGGTGGGTTTCTATCATCGATCAGCCGACCGCCTGTCAATTCCGTCATCGGATCGGGAATGGCCGAAATCAGCCGCCGCGTATAGGGATGCGTCGGGTTCGAGAATATCCGATCCCACGGGCCACTCTCAACAATCTGGCCGAAATACATGACGGCCACCCGATCACTCATATGCTCTACGACGCTCAGATCATGGCTGATCATGATGTAGGAAAGACCAAGCCGCTCTTTGAGCTCCAGCAGCAGATTGATGATCTGTGCCCGGATCGAAACATCCAACGCTGAGACAGGTTCATCCAGCACGATAACTTTCGGATTGAGCAGCAAGGCGCGCGCAATCCCGATGCGCTGGCGTTGCCCCCCGGAAAACTCGTGCGGGAAACGTTTTGCCTGCTCGGGTTTCAATCCGACGAGGCGTAGAATTTCCTCAACCCGCCCATCAACCTCGCTACGTGATTTTACACCATGAAGCCTTAAAGGTGCTGCGAGCGATGTATAGACCGACTGGCGTGGATTGAGTGAAGCAAATGGATCTTGAAAGACCATCTGCGCCATCTTTGCCCGTTCCAGCCGCGAAGGCTCATTCTTGCCAGTGATCGGACGTCCTTCAAAATAGATCTGACCACTGGTTGGCTTCTGAAGGCCTACGATGGAGAGTGCGAGCGTAGATTTGCCACAGCCGGACTCACCCACGATGGACAAGCACTCGCCTTTATTAAGGGTCAGGCTGAGATTATTGACGGCGCGCAGCAATTGCTTGGAATGGCTGAAGATGCCGCCACTCACCGGGAAATAAACGCAGACATCATCAATTCTGACCAGTGGCTCTGCCAATTTCGTCGAATGCATATCATTCATGATGGAAACACCTCACCACACCCGCATCCTCAAGTGGCGTCCAGCCCGGCTTTTGCGCGCGGCAAATATCGGTGGCACGCGTGCAGCGCGGCTCAAATCTGCAGCCTGCCGGGAAAGCGGAAATGGAAGGCACCACGCCTTCGATTTCCTGCAGCCGTAACTGACCTTCTTTCTGGCGAGAACCAAGTTGCGGGAGCGAAGCCAGAAGTCCATGCGCATAAGGGTGCGCCGGATGGTGAAACAGACCCGCTGTTATGCGCTCCTCGACAAGATGCCCGGCATACATCACACCCACGCGACGGCACATTTTCGCAATAACACCAAGATCATGACTGATCATGAGTACGGAAGTCCCACGCGCTGTGCAAAGCTCCTGCATCAGACGAAGAATTTCCGCCTGAACCGTAACATCAAGCGCAGTCGTGGGCTCATCGGCGATCAAAAGATCAGGGTTGCATGCAAGCGCAATAGCGATCATCACTCGCTGGCGCATACCGCCCGACATCTGATGCGGATAATTTTTCACGCGTTGCTCTGGCGCTGGCACCTGAACGCTGGCAAGCGCTTCGACCGCTTTGCGCTCTGCTTCATGCCAAGTTGCACCCTGATGCAGCACGAACATTTCTGCAATCTGCCGCCCTACAGGTGAAAGCGGATTGAGTGCGGTCATCGGTTCCTGAAAGATCATCGCGATGCGATTACCACGCAGCTTTCGCATTTCGCGTGATGACATGGATCGCAAATCCTGCCCTTTGAACCGTATCGCGCCACCGGTTATCGATAGTGGTTTGCGCAGCAATCCTATCATTGACAATGCGGTGATACTCTTTCCGCAGCCGGACTCTCCAACCAAACCGAATGTTTCACCGGCACCGATTGTGAAGGATACGTCTTCAACAACATTATGCTTGGTCGAACCAGACACGATATCGATCCGCAGGTTTTCGACCTCGAGAAGTGTTTGTTCGCTCATACTTTGCGCGTCCTCATATGCGGGTCGAGCCAGTCACGAAGACCGTCACCGAACAGATTGAGACCAAGCACTGTGAAAAAGATTGCTAGACCGGGGAATACGGCTGCCCAAGGTGCATTCACGATCAACTCACGCGCATCAGTGAGCATATTGCCCCAACTAGGATCAGGAGGACTGATACCAAGACCCAGATAGGAAAGGGCAGCTTCTGCGAGGATCGCGTCACCCATTCCCAGTGTGCCGATCACAAGGATAGGTCCAATCATGTTCGGCAAGATCTGCGTAATCATGATGCGAACATCGCTATAGCCCAGCATCTTGGCGGCCTGAATGTAGCCCTGCTTCTTGAGCGAAAGGGTGGAACTGCGCGCAATGCGGCACGTCCAGGACCAGTTTGTGAGACCAAGCGCGAGCAAAAGGCTCGGCAAACCGGGGCCGAGAACAGCCATGATCGCCAACGCGAAGATCAGCGACGGGATCGCCAGCATGAGATTTGTGAGACCATTGACGAAATCGTCCCACCAGCCGCCGAAATAGCCAGCAGAAATTCCAAAACAGAGGCCAATGACCGTGTTGATGCACTGTGAGACCACACCAACGGTCAATGACACCTGCGCGCCATAGAGGATGCGCGAATATACATCGCGGCCTTGTGCGTCAGTGCCGAACCAGAATTGTGCATCGGGTGGCAGTTCTGCATTCATCAGATCGGCATCGAGAACCGGATTATAGTGCGCCAGCAATGGTGCAAATACGGCAGCGCCCACGATTACGATGCACACGAACCCGCCAAATACGAGATTGAAACGGAGCTTCATGGGCTTACTCGTGACTTATGCGCGGATCGATAACCGCGTAGAGAATATCAACAATCGTATTGATGACCAGAAACCACAATACGATCACGAGAATAGCCCCCTGTACGACGGGAATGTCGCGCAGCGAAACGCTATCAATCAGCAATGAGCCAAGGCCCGGCCATGAAAACAGCTTTTCAACCACCACGGCTTGCCCCATCATCGATCCGAATTGCAGACCGATTGTCGTAATGATTAAAACAAGCGCATTTCGCATGACGTGCCACGTCACCAGCCTGAAGCTGTTCATTCCTTTTGAACGGGCTGTGCGAATGAAATCCGCGCCCATCACTTCAAGAACAGCTGCGCGTGTTGTCCTTGCGAGAAGCGCCAGCGGTGCAACACCCAAAGTGAGTGCTGGCAGAATGATGTTGTGTATGCCGCCATTGCCGTAACCGAAACTTGGCAACCATCCAAGCGTCAGTGCAAAGAGATACATGGCAAGCAGTCCTAGCCAGAATTGCGGCAGTGAAAGGCCGGAGACCGCGCCTATCATCGTCACACTGTCGAGAATGCTTCCGGGCTTCAGCGCCGCTATAAATCCAAGTGGAACCCCAATCAGAATGGCAAATCCCATAGCTGCAAAAGCGAGTTTCAGCGTTGGCCACATGCGCTCCTGAATGAGCGAAACAACCGGCTGCCTTGATCGGTAGGACGTGCCAAGATCGAACTGTGCCAACTGCACCAGATAGTTGCCGAAACGCACATGAACAGGCTTGTCGAGACCGAACTCCTGCGTGATCTTTTCAACCATCTTCGGGTCGTTCATGCCCTTGCCGTTGGCGATAAGACCAGAAGCAATGCTGCCCGGAACGACGCTGAAAATGACGAAGATCAGGAGCGACACCGCAATGACTGTCGGTATCATCTGCAAGACGCGGCGGGCGATAAAATAGAGCACACGGTCCTCCTTTCGGATCAGCGTGAAAGACGCTGGAGCAAAGGGGATCAGTGGCCCGCCCGAAATCGAGCGGGCCGATCCAGATCAGCCGGAATTAACGACCGGACGGAACCGTGTCGTCGACCCAAAGCTTTTCATAGGACTGTACTGCGAGCTCCGCAGAGTTTGGCTGCAATCCGTGCAACCATGGCTGATGCGCCATGACGGCCTTGTTGTAGTTGAAGAACCAGACTGGCGCTTCTTCCTGCAGCAGGTTGTTGGCTTTTTTCAGCAGCGCATTCTTTTCGTCTTCTGTTTTCGCGAGTTTTGCTTCATCGACGATCTTATCAAATTCTGCATTGGCGAACTTCTGATAATTACATGCAGATTGCGGTGTCGTGGAGTAGAAGCACTGCATTGCGGTCAGCGCATCTGGGCCACTTTCGAGCGACCACATATAGGCCTGGAAATTGCCAGACGGAATTACATCCGCAAGTACGGAGGCTTCAACCGGCTTCGCTTTAACCTTGATCCCAACCTTATCCAGCATCGGGATGATCGCCTGAACGATGGTCAAGCCCCAGCTTTCGTTTTGCGTTGCCGTCAGCTCAAACTCGAAACCGTCTGGATAGCCAGCTTCAGCAAGCAAAGCTTTGGCTTTTTCAGGATCATAGGGATAAGGCTTCGCATCTTTGTCGAAGGCAGGCGACGAGTTCGGAAGCCAGCCCACGGCACGATAGGCCTTGTCCTTGACGAGGCGCTTGATGATCAGATCGCTATCAATGGCGTAGTTGATTGCTTGGCGGACACGCTTGTCCTGAAACGGCTTGAAATCCGGGTTAAAGCCAACAGCGCGGGTATAGACTTCGGCGACTTCCACCATATTCTTCGCAAGTTCAGGATCGGCAAGATAGGCAGTGTACTGCGCCGGTCCGAGCACCGCCACATCGATTTCCTTATTGCGGAACGCAACGTCACGCGCAGCAGCATCGCCCATGATCATGATGTTGATCTTTTCTGCGTATGGCTTGCCCTTTTCGTAATATTTGTCCCACTTCTCAACCGTCAAACGGGAGCCGGGGACGTATTCGGCAAACTTGTAAGGCCCAAGACCGATTGGGTGGCGCTGATATTCTTCGCTGTCGCCCTGACCGGCAGGATAAATCGCCGTGTTGTTGCGCATGAACTGATAGCCAGGATCAATTGGCTGTTTCAGCGTGATCTCAAGCGTATGGTCGTCGATCTTCTTTAGACCGGAGATTTCCTTGGCTTTGCCCTGTGTATATTCTTCGGCACCCTTGATTTCGGCAATATAGCGCGCTGGCGGGAAAGCCTTCTTCGGGTCCATTATGCGGGTGTAGCTCCAGATAATGTCGTCAGCCGTTAATGGCTTGCCATCATGGAAAAATGCATCCTGGCGCAGCTTATAGGTATAGACGAGCCTATCCTCAGAAACGCTTACATCTGTTGCCAGACCGAGTACCGGCTTGTTCTGATCCGCATCCCAATCATACAGCGTGCGATGAATGGCCTTGGCATAAAACTCGTCCTGCGTTGCAGGTGAAGCCTGAACATCAAGCGTCGAGAAGCTGTCACCATAAGGTGCAACAAAATTAATAACGCCTCCCGAACGTGGTTCGTCAGCAGCATAGGCGGCAGTACCCGCCATCAGTGCAATGGACACCGCCGCAAGCAATGTAAATTTCCTCATAGTCTTCCCCTTTTACTTTATTTTTCTTGATCCGAATGAACGTCTTCAGGCAGCGGGACCGAAGCCTCGCTGCCTGTCCTCCTTACGAACGTTCGAACACCACTTCGCCTTCGCGAATAGTGAGCATACAATGCGTGTCGTTGAGAATTTCCTGTGGTTTTGCGGTAAGCATATTGCGTGAAAACACCGCGATATCGGCTACCTGTCCCGGAACCAGTTTGCCTTTCACATCCTCCAGTTTCTGCGAAAAAGCACCGTATTCAGTATAGACCTGAAGTGCTTCTTCGATCGAAACACGCTCACGGGCATCCATCACCGTTCCCTTGCCAGTTTCGCGCGTGAGCATCGAATAGATGTTGGGGTAAGGATTTGGATGACAGACAGGCGCGTCACTTCCTGTAGCAGGTTTGAAACCGAGGTCTTTCCACGTCTTGAGTGGATAACTCGACAATGCTTTTTCTTCACCAAGCACGGAAATATACGCATCGCCAAAGTCGTAGATGAAAACCTGTTGCGGGCATGGATAGATGCCAGCCTTTTTCATCCTCTCGTGCTGTTCCGGTGTAGAGAAGCCGCAATGTTCGATACGGTGGCGACGATCAGGATCGGGATGCGCTGCAAGTGCTTTTTCGTAGGCAGTAATGAGCTGACCAATCGCTGCGTCACCGATTGCGTGGCAGGCAAGCTGATAACCCTTCTTGTGGGCATCAAGTACCAGTGCTTCCAGTTCCGCATCCGGTAATATCTGCACGCCGATATTATTATCGTCGCCGAGATAAGGCTTGCTCATCCATGCGGTCCGCCCACCTGCCGAGCCATCAAGGAAAATCTTGACTGCACCAATCGTCAGCATGTCATCACCGCCCCCGGACACCAATCCGGCTTCGTAACATTTCTCCACAATTGATGGGCCAGGATCACCCAACAGAACCAGCCAAGTGCGCACCGGCAACCGTTTCTGAAGTTTCGCGATATTATAGGCGCGAATTTCGTCAAAGCCTGCAACCTGCCCAACGGCTGCATCCATAACACTGGTAATGCCATATGAAAGCAACAGATTACCAGCAGCCTCAATGGCTTCGATCATTTCTTCCGTTGTTGCTTTTGGAATTGCTTTGCGAACTGCCCCTTGTGCATTTTCCGCAACCATTCCGGTCAGCACACCATTATGCTGTTCGATCAAACCGCCGTCCGGCACTGGCGATTTTTCATCGATACCGGCCAGCTCAAAAGCTTTTGAGTTGAAGATCGAAACGTGACCACAGGCACGCACCAGCATCACCGGATGATTGGGTGCAACAGCGTCGAGTTCTGACTTATGTGGATGGCGACCGATGTCGAGTTTGGTCTGATCATAGCCACGAGCTCTGATCCACGTCCCCGGAGGAACCGAAGCCGCCATTTCGCGTATCGAACCAAGCAGACTTTCCAAAGTGGGTGCTGCTTGCGGTGTTGCATCAAGCCACTTGAGCGTCAGCCCAACTGAAATCAGGTGGAGATGAGAATCGTTTAATCCGGGTGTAGCGAAACGCCCCTCCAGATCGATGACTTTCGTTTTGTCACCTTTGAGAGACCAGACTTGGTCATTAGTACCGGTGGCTAGAACCTTGCCTTGCCAGATTGCCAGGGCCTCTACCGTGCCCTCTTCGTATCCACACCAGATCGTGCCGTTATGAATAATGGTATCAGCACGCAATTCGGGCATTACAACAGACATTCAGCGATCCCCTCCCTAAGTCACGCCTTCATATAAGAAGATCAGAGTTCCATCGATGGATCAACCGTGCAAGCCTTTGATATGACAAATTTTGTGGGGGTAATTTATTCAAAACGACGAAGCTGCCGTCGTTTTGTTGAAACATTTGCAAAGGTCAAAAATCAAAAACAACGAAATAAAAGTATTACGGCCTTATTGCACTGCTCATTGATCAGCTTTAACCAACCGCTTCGCATTACATGCTTGACCAACCATGGTCATGGCAGGCAAAGCAAAGTTATATTGTTTGGGATCAAGAGTTGAACATTCTGTTTGATAAAGCCGAGGCGAAGTTTGCCGATAAGGTGGTTTTGGAACCGCTTTCGCTTGAGCTTTCAGAACGGCGCATTGGTATCATTGGCCTCAATGGATCAGGTAAGTCCACCTTTTCACGCATGGTGAATGGGCTGGTTTTGCCATCGTCAGGACGCGTTCTGACAAATGGCCATGACACAGCAATTGACGGAGCGAAAGTGCGCGCGGCGGTTGGCTATATCTTTCAGAACCCCGCGAACCAGATCGTACTGCCACTAATCAAAGACGACGTTGCATTAGGCCTGCAATCGCGTGGGCTGAGCAAGCAAGAATTGGCGAACACGGTTTCAGCGGTACTTGATCGCATTGGGATAGCGCATCTGTCCGAACGCCGCGCACATGAGCTATCCGGAGGTGAGTTGCAGCTCGCAGCGCTCGCTTCGGTTCTGGTCACGGAACCTGATATTGTCATCATGGACGAACCGACCAATCAGCTCGACTTGAAGAACAGAAATATAGTGGAGCGGACCATCCGTGAACTTAAGGAAAATGTTATCGTGGTCAGCCACGATCTAACCTTGTTGTCGGGCTTCGACCGTGTGCTGCTTTTCCATCAGGGTAAACTCGTCGAGGATGGCCCCGCTGATGAGACGATTGCGCATTATCTGGCGTTAGTCTCATGAACTTCTATGAAGCGCGCGGAAATGGACCAATCCATCGACTGCCACCAGCAATCAAACTCATTGCTCTTTTCGGGTTAAGTGTCGTTCTCTTCATGATCAACACTCCGGTTGCACTTGGAATTTTAACTGCTCTCGTGGCGTTCAGTTCCCTCGCCTTTTGTCGTTCGGCGGTCGTTCAATGGCTAAAATCTTGGCCACTCTTACTGACGATTGCCGTTGTCGTTGTTTGGACTGCCTATGCCAACAGTTTTGAAGCGGCTTCAATCGTTCTGATGCGGCTGGGATCATTGAGCCTTTTTGCAACCGTCATTACGGCCACAACAACGATTGGTCAGTTCATCGACACGATAACCAGAGCCGCACAACCATTTGAAGCAATTGGTATAGGCAACGCTCGTGACATTGGATTAGCGATTGGGCTCGTTATTCGCTTCGTGCCTGAGGTTCATGCACGCTATAAATCGGTAGCGGAAGCTCACCGCGCGCGGGGATTAAAAATGCGGCTATCCACGGTTATCGTACCGATGGTAATTGGCACGATGCAAAGTGCGGATGAAATTGCAAACGCTATTGATGCGAGATGCATTCGTTCGCAGCAGCGCAAACACAATTAGACAGGTAGGCGCGCCGCCGCTTACAGCCACAATATCGTCAGTAAGAAGGTACACGACGTGCAAACGAGATCTTTGGTTATGATCGCGCTGTTTACAGCAATCATCGTGGTGCTGGGCTTGATACCACCGATTATGCTCACCTTCGTACCTGTACCTATTCATGCCCAGAGTCTGGGTGTCCTGCTCGCCGGTGTGGTGCTCGGCGCCCGCGGTGGAGCGCTGTCCGTCTTACTTCTGATAGCACTCGTCGCAATTGGCTTACCTGTTCTTTCCGGAGGCAGAGGCGGCCTCGGCATCTTCTTCAGCCCAACCGCTGGATATCTGGTGGGCTTCTTGCCTGCGGCCTTTGTGACAGGCTGGATTTCAAACAAAGTGGCCCAAAGCACGATCGGTGGCTGGAAAACCTTCGCAGGCTTTTTCATCGCTGCAACGGTCGGCGTTATTATCGACCACATCTTCGGTGTCGCATGGCTTGTCGCCTATGTCGGCCTCTCCCCGTGGAGCGCCATAATTGGAGATTTGGCCTTCGTGCCCGGTGATCTCCTCAAAGCAGCGATTGCAGCTTATGCAGGACAGTTCATCTTCGTAAACTTTGGAAATCGGACCCGCGATATCTAACCTCACTCCTTCCATGCAAGGTTAGCCGCACTGGTCTTTCCAGGGAGTTGCATTGCCGCAACTCCCCGGGACAATAAGGCGACCAATCCCTCTGAACCAAAAGCAAGAATTATACACGCAATCTTTGCGCAATGTTTGTGATTCAACTAGCGGGACGTTTAAGGACACGCTAAATAAGCTGTGGGACGGCAGAAAGCCGTGGGAGGGGATAATGAAAAAGCCTGAGATGCTGCTATCGAGCAGCTCTATATTGACGCTCGCATTTCTGATGAGCATATCGGCATTGGATACTGCCGCAGCCAATTGCAGTTTACCGGGTGGATCGCCCCCTTGCTTTGCAAGCATGGCACCTTCTCTGCTGCCAGTAACGGTAGATGAAGGCGCGGTTGAGATAAATGGTTTCCAGGTATCTCATCCGAGTGACAACGCAATCGTCGGAACGACGAGCGGCAAACAAGCCAGCCTTGTCATTTCTAACGGTGGCACCCTCGAAAACCTGCGTGGTATCGTCGGTGACGTTGCAGGTTCTGAAGGCGAAGTCCTTGTCACTGGACCAAACTCTGCTTGGAACAATATCGAGCGGCTCATAGTTGGCAATGACGGCGTCGGCACTCTGTCGATTGAAAAAGGCGCAAAGGTTACAAGCGGTCCTTTCTCAGCTGTTGGCTGGGGTGCAGGATCGGTCGGCAACACTACAATCACTGGCACCGGATCACATTGGTCTTTCGACTATGCAATGGATATCGGTTCCGGCGGAAAAGGCACTATGACCATCGCGGACGGCGGCGCTCTCAGTGGAGACGACCTCTTCGTCGGTTATGACACTGACGGTCAAGGCAGCTTGCTTCTTAAGGATAAAGGCTCGTCAATCGACGTCAACGAGTTCTATGTCGGCTTCTATGGCAAAGCCGACGTTAAGGTGGAAAATGGCGCCGAACTCAAAAGTGCACGAATTCGCCTGGCTACGCAGGCTGGCTCAGAAGGTTTGCTTGAAGTAAGCGGCAAAGGTACTGTCGTAACGACCGGCCCTATTCTGGCAGGAACTTCCGGGAAGTCCGACATCATCGTGCGCGACGGTGGAGCGCTGAACACCAATTCTCTCAGAATGGGGATTCTCGCCGGCTCTAATTCGTCCGTCACAATTTCCGGCTCAAATGCCAAGCTCAACGCCGATGAAATCTGGTTTGGAAACGGCAAATCAACGCTCGATTTCCGTCACAACAATGAGCTTTACGAATTCTCCGGGAAATTGATCAGCAAGCACATTGATGGCAATACGTGGAAAGACGGTATTACCGTTGGAACCCATGAACTGCATCAGAGTTCTGGCAACACACTTTTGTCGGGCGACAATTCGCTTTTCCAAGGCAAGACCTATGTTGAAGGCGGCACATTGCTGATCGGCAACAAGCTTGGTGGCGACGTACTTGTCAGCGGTGGTGGTGCGTTAGGCGGCTCAGGCGCGATTGGAACAACCGATGCGCTTTCGTCTGTGACAATTGCTTCAGGAGGCATCCTTGCACCGGGCAATCTGAACGGGGGACTGACAATCAATGGCGATCTGATTTTTGCCGCTGGCTCGTCCTATCAGGTCAATGTTGACCCAAAAAGCAATGCATCTGATCATGTTTACGTTTCTGGCAAAGCTTCGCTCAATGGTGGCTCCGTGCTCCATGTTGGTGCAAGCGGCAACTATAACCCTTTTTCGACCTATCGCATCCTGACCGTTGGAAATGAACTAACCGGCACATTCAACGGCGTAACCTCAACCTTCGCATTCCTGACACCTGAGCTTATTTATGACTATGCGAAAAAAACGGTCGATCTAAAGTTATCGCGGAACGATATGAAATTTGCCAACAAGGCTATGACCGCAAATCAGCGGTCATTGGCCGGTGCCTTGGACACCCTCAAGGCTGATGGGAACGCACTTTACACCGCTCTTGTTACTTTGGGCGACGATCAAGCAACAATCCAGAGCAGCTTTGATGCATTATCCGGCGAAGTGCATGCATCAGCTAAATCAGCACTGATCGAAAATACCCTGCTGACACAGAATGCTATAACCAATCGCTTGCGCTCTGCTTTCAATGAGCCTGTCGCAACGCCTTCAATCGAGCCTCTTGGCTACGGACCAGAGAGCAAGCAGCCTGCGGCATTTAACAGCGTTGTCGATAAAGACAGAGTAGCCGCGACTTATGGTGGGTGGGCGCAAGGCTATGGCCACTGGCTTAAACAGGACGGCAATAGCAATGTCGGCGAATTCAGCGCTTCGTCAGGCGGTTTCGTGGCAGGTGTAGACACCACTATCGCTGATAGCTGGCGTGTCGGCGTGCTGGCAGGCTATGGACAGACAAGCTTTCACAGCAATGACCGTGCTTCATCGGGCAATAGCGACAATTATACGCTTGGAGCCTATGCAGGATCGCAATGGGCGATGTCGCATGGCGTACTCGCGTTCAGTTCCGGCATCGCTTACACTTGGCATCAGCTGGAAACAGAGCGATCTGTTGCTTTTAACGGGTTCTCTGATCGTCTAAACGCAGATTATGATGCCGGCAGCCTGGTTGCCTTTGGTGAACTTGGCTACAAAATCGCAGCTGGCAGAAGCACTTTTGAGCCTTATGCCAATTTGACGAATGTCTATCACAAAACCAATGGTTTTAATGAAACCGGCAATACACTTGCTGCGTTGAATGTAGATTCCGACAAGACCAACACCGTCTTTACAACACTTGGTCTGCGCGCGGCGACGACGTTTGATCTGGGCAACATTTCACCGAAAGCAAGAGCCGATATTGGCTGGCGACACGCGTATGGTGACGTCGATTCAGAATCGTCAGCACGTTTCACGGGTTCCGACATCTTCACTGTTGGGGGAACTCCCGTGGCAAAAGACGTCGCTACGCTTGAGGCAGGGCTGGACTTCAATCTGCTGCCATCGACAGTTCTTGGGGTCGCCTACACCGGTCAGTTTGCCAAGGATGTGAAGCAGAACGGTTTCAATGTAAAACTGGCTGTTTCGTTCTAAATCAGCCAATTTACAACTTATGGGTCTGGTGGCGCGTAATGCACCACCAGACCCTTTTTACAACTAAATTTTTCATCTCGTATCATGGATAAAAGCTTGCATTTAAGTTGCCTTTTGATGCCTCAAAAGAATATCCAGTCTCCAAAGCTGAGATTATCAAATATTATTTTTTTCAACCACTGAGCATCGAATATTATGGTTATACGCCCGTAATGTTTTTGATGATGAAATTTTCCATATAGGATTTTTCAGCAGAGTATATATTTCTATACCTGTTTTGGAGGAGGTGGAATGAGATGGCATTGGCGATTTGACTGGATGACTTTGGCTATACTAGCTCTTTTGTTATCGGTCCTGATTGCCGTTTTCGGCACCAATCATATGATGTCTATCGCACTAAATGGGCTGCATCAGCGTGGTGCCAACACTTTGGGTCTAGCTTCATCGGCGCTTGGCGGCCAATTGGCCCGCTATGAAAAGCTACCAGCGCTCATTGCTGAACACGACACCATTCAAAATCTGGTACGCAATCCTGCAGCTCAAAATGTGACGGCAGTGAATCAGTATCTACAATCCATCAATAATCTGCTCGAATCCTCAGACATCTATCTGATGAACGACGAAGGCGTGACAATTGCCGCCTCAAACTACAATGAACAAAGGCCTTTTGTCGGAGAGAATTTCAGTTATCGTCCCTATTTCTTCGATGCAATTGCGGGGGATAGCGGCAGGTTCTTTGCACTCGGCACAACATCCGGAAAACGCGGCTACTATTTCAGCGCCCCGGTAATGGTCGACGGTCAAGCACGCGGTGTTCTTGCTTTCAAAGTCGACATGGATGTGATTGAGCGGTCATGGCATGGCAATGATTTCGAAATCATCGTGACTGATCCCGAAGGCATCATCTTCATGTCGGGGCGACCCGATTGGCTGTTTAAAAGTATAGGCCCCCTCACCGCTGATCAGATTGCTCGCACGGCTCACACCCGTCGCTATGCGGAAACACCGCTGATCGAAATACCGGTCCGCAGCACGCAAACGGATCGTGGTGACACTTTGCTTGAGATGGATGACGCAGAGCGCACCATTGAATATCTGATCCTATCGGAAGAAATGGTCGATGCCGGTTGGACCGTCAGCGTGTTGCAGGCGACGCGCCCGGCCCGAAACCAGGCTTATACCTCCGTGCTTGCCCTCTTGCTGCTGGTTGGGCTTGGCGCAATGGCCATTGCTGTCTTTCTGCAGAACCGCACACGGCTTGCCGAACGTCTCGCAGCCCAGCGTGAAATCAAAGAGCAACTGGAGTTTCGTGTTGCGGCACGTACGGTTGAACTGGCGACGGCAAACGACAAACTGGCAAGCGAAGTCGAAGAACGCAGAGCAACCGAGCGGCAGTTGCGGCGAACACAGGTCGAACTAGTTCACGCCGGAAAACTTGCGGCACTTGGGCAGATGTCAGCGGCGCTATCGCATGAGTTCAATCAACCGCTGGCCGCAGTCCGCGCTTATGCCGAAGTTTCTGGCCTGATGCTCGATCAGGGGCGCGAGCGCGATGCTAAAGCGGGGTTGGACCGGATATTAAAGGTCGTCGAGCGCATGACGAGCATCAGCAAACATCTGCGCAACTTTGCCCGACGACCCAACAAAAAGCTACGCGCTGTGAAAGTGCAGGATGTCATACGTGATACGAAGGAAATCATTTCATGGCGTCTGAGCGTCGCGAAGGTTGATCTCTCCTTCAACCAGCAAGACGAAGAGACCTGGGTGGTAGCGGACTCCGTGCGTCTGCAGCAGGTGCTCGTCAACATCATCTCAAATGCAGCTGATGCCGTTGAAGGTCAAGCGAGCCGGTTTATTGGTATTGAAATCAAGACAGAGCCTGAAAAGGTTCAGATCGCGATCACAGATAATGGCCCTGGCGTTCCGGATGCTATAGCGGCCCGCATTTATGATCCGTTTTTCTCGACCAAGGGCGTGGGCAAAGGCTTGGGTCTGGGTCTCTCTATTTCCTACAACATCGTCAAAGATTTTGATGGGGAACTCTCTGTGCAAAATTTAACGGAGGGTGGTGCCGAGTTTTGCATCAGCCTCCATCAAGCGACTGCTCCAACCAACCAGGAAACCGGAAAACACATATGAGTGTTGGCGAAATCCTCCTTATTGATGACGAAGAAGAGACCCGCGAGGCGATAGCACTTGGGCTAAAATTCATGGGATATCGCGTGCGCCAATTGTCGAATGCGGAACGTGCGCTTGAACTGGTCGGCTTTGGTTTTAAAGGCATTGTTGTCACCGATATACGTATGCCCGGCATGGATGGCCTGACACTCATGTCACGCATTCATGAGCTGGATCCGGAAACACCCGTCATTGTGTTTACAGGTCATGGCGATGTGCAATTGGCAGTACGTGCGATGCGTGACGGCGCATATGATTTTCTCGAAAAGCCTTTTGCCATGCAGCAACTGGCGGAGACGGTCGGGCGTGCACTCGACCGCCGGCAACTGGTCATGGAGAACCGCCTCCTTCGTGCTGCTGCCGGACAAAAAGACGACATCGAGCAACGACTTGTCGGGCGAACACAGGTTATGATTGATTTGCGCTATCATGTCCGCGCCGTCGGTCCTACAGACGCCGATGTTCTGATCGTCGGTGCAACGGGCACGGGCAAGGAAGTCGTCGCGCGGACGTTGCATGATCTGAGCACCCGCGCCGACAAACCTTTTATCGCGATTAACTGTGCCGCACTTCCGAGTAATCTCATCGAAAGCGAATTGTTCGGCCACGAACCGGGTGCTTTCCCCGGTGCGATGCGGGCCCGCTTTGGCAAGTTTGAACTCGCACAAGGAGGAACCATTCTTCTTGATGAAATCGCAACCATGCCCATCGACACGCAGGCAAAATTACTGCGCGTTATTCAGGAGCGTACAATCACGCGGCTGGGATCGAACGAAGTTTATCCGTTGGATGTTCGCTTCATCGCGACCAGCAAAGCCAATCTGGAAGATGAAGTGGCTGCTGGCCGCTTCCGTGCCGACCTGCTTTACAGGCTCAATGTCGTGACGATTAAAGTTCCATCGCTCGCAGAGCGGCGTGAAGATGTTCCGGTGCTTTTCCTCAAACTCGTCAACGAAGCAGCTGCACGCTATCGCAACGACCCGACCCCTGTTCCGCCTCACCTGATCACCACGCTTACGGAGCGTGAATGGCCGGGAAATGTCCGCGAGCTGCGCAATGCGGCCGACCGTTTCGGGCTTGGGCTTGGCCTGCAATTTGATGATGATCGCAAACATCAGACACGCCCGATGCGTCTTGCTGACCGCGTTGCCGCGTTTGAAAAAAGCATCATTGCAAGTGAGCTTGTGATGCATCGCGGAAGCCTTAAACCCGTCTACGAAACGCTCGGGCTATCGCGCAAATCACTTTATGAAAAGATGCAGAAGTTCGGCTTGGACAAGCAGAACTTCATCAGCTCACAAGAAGACTGAACGCCGAGATGGGTGGAAATCCACCCATCTATTTACGCCGACGTTACCATTTCCACCCATGGCCATCCACAAACTGGCAAAAACCGAATGTTTGTGCTGAGCTTTTCCTTGCACGGCAAATGATCAACCCGCGTTATCGCATTAAGTGGTCTGGGAGGAACCACGGCGTGAGCGGGCATATCGTGTCCGCTTGCTCTATTCCGCCCGTCCACACCGCGAGCCTTTTGAGGGCATCAGGGGCAAAAGACATCCGGAGGAATTCAATTGAAAAAAGCAATTCTCGCAGCTTTGACATTCACCGCTCTTACTGCAACCGCGTTTGCGCAATCCTTTCCAAGCCAACCGATCACAATCATTGTGCCATTCACCGCGGGTGGGCCGACCGATACTGTGACACGTCTTGTTGCGCAGGCCATGAGCCGCGATCTGGGCAGTCAGATTGTCGTTGAAAATGTTGGTGGCGCAGGCGGAACGCTCGGCGCCGCAAGGGCTGCTCAAGCAAAAAATGATGGTCACACGCTGCTGCTTCATCATATCGGTATGGCGACATCGGCCACTCTTTACCGTGAACTTCCATATAAACCGCTCGAAGCGTTTTCCTATGTCGGTCTGGTTACGGAAGTACCGATGACCATTATCGGTCGCTCGGATCTTGAAGCCAACTCGGTTGAGGAAGTTATCGAATACATCAAGACCAATGGCGAAGAGGTTATGTATGCCAATGCGGGCATTGGTGCGGCGTCGCATCTTTGTGGCCTATTGCTGATGAACGCGCTTGGCACTCAGATGACCACAATTCCTTATCAGGGCACCGGTCCTGCAATGACTGACGTTATGGGTGGACAGGTTGATCTGATGTGTGACCAGACGACAAATACTACCAACCAAATTCGTGACAAGTCGGTAAAGGCTTTCGCTGTCACGGTACCGGAACGCGTTGCAAGTCTGCCGGATTTGCCGACCATCGCGGAAAAGGGTTTTCCAGATTTTAACGTCAGTATCTGGCATGGCCTTTATGCTCCGGCCGGAACGGACGAAGCTGTGGTTGAGCGCCTGAGCAAAGCTCTTCAGGTCGCACTCAAGGATGAAACCGTCATCGCTCGCTTCGCAGATCTAGGCACGGTGCCGTCGTCAGAGGAAGACGCGACGCCGACCGCACTTAAAGCAAAACTTGAGAGCGAAATCGAGCTCTGGCGCCCCGTCATTGAAGAAGCAGGCGTTTACGCGAACTAAAAACTGAAAAAATTTAATCCGTTTCATTGGGGTATCGCAAAATGCTGTCCCGAGATTATAGAGATATTGTGGGGGGCATCCTGCTGGTTGCCCTCGGTCTCGCTTTCTCCTGGTATGCGGCTGCAAACTACGAGCTTGGCACGTTGCGGCGCATGGGGCCGGGTATGTTCCCGACATCACTCGGCGTTGTACTGGTTGGCTTCGGTCTGGTGATTGCCATACCAGCGTTCTTCCGTCCGGGCGTTATGCCGGAAATCCGTGTCTGGACACCGATCTATGTTCTGTTGGGCGTCGGAGCGTTCGCGCTCATGATCCGGCCCTTTGGCTTGATCCCGGCAGTGTTGAGCGTTGTCGTGATTTCGTCTTTCGCCGAGTTGCGTGTGAAGCCACTTAGCCTGACTATTCTTTCAACCGCACTTTGCCTTATCGCCTGGCTCGTCTTCCGTGTCGGACTTGGGCTTCCTGTTGCAATGTTCCGGTGGCCGTTCTGATGGATATATTCTCCAATATCGCGATTGGCCTGGAAACAGCTCTGACGCTTAACAATCTGTTCTATTGTTTTCTGGGCGTGTTTCTGGGAACTCTGATTGGCGTCATTCCAGGTATCGGGGTGCTTTCAGCCATTTCGATGCTTTTCCCGATCACTTTCTATCTAGAGCCTACCACCGCTCTCATCATGCTGGCAGGTATCTGGTACGGCACTTCTTATGGAGGGAACACAGCCTCCATTCTGCTCAATATCCCCGGAACGCCTGCCAATGCTGTCACCTGCCTCGACGGGTATCCGATGGCGCGTCAGGGGCGCGGCGGTGTCGCGCTTCTGATGACCACGGTCGCGTCTTTCGTTGGTGGTTCCATTGGTATTGTTTTGCTGATGTTGTTCTCACCCATCATCGCAAAATATGCGTTGAGCTTTGGTTCGGCGGACTATTTTTCACTAATGGTTCTGGGGCTGGTTGCTGCGTCCACAATATCGGATGGCTCGCTGGCAAAGGGCCTCGCAATGGTTGTTCTCGGCATCATGTTTGGCACAGTAGGGGCTGATATTTACACCGGGACTGCACGCTTTTCATTTGGCGTACTCGAACTGACCGACGCCATCAGCCTGATCGCGCTTGCCATGGGTATTTTCGGCGTGTCCGAAGTGATTGCCAGCGTGCGTAAAGTTAATGTCGGTGACATTGACCCAGAGAGTGTGAAACTCAAGGCCATGAAACCATCCCGCGAGGACGTAAGCCGGTCATGGTTCCCGATGCTACGTGGATCGTCAATCGGCGCCTTCTTCGGCACTTTGCCGGGCACCGGACCATCAGTGGCGGCTTTCATGGCTTATGCTGTCGAAAAGCGTGTGGCAAAAGAACCGGAGCGCTTCGGCAAAGGTGCGATCGAAGGTATCATGGCGCCGGAGTCTGCCAATAATTCCGCAGATCAGACCTCGTTCATTCCCACGCTTTCACTGGGCATTCCAGGCAGTCCGACCATGGCGCTGATGCTGGGCGCTCTGATGATCCACGGCATTGCGCCTGGCCCTACTCTCATGACCGATCAACCATCTCTGTTCTGGGGTCTGATCATGAGTTTCTGGATCGGCAATCTCTTGCTGGTGATCCTCAATATTCCACTGATTGGCATCTGGGTGAGATTGCTAACAATCCCATATCACCTGCTGTTTCCTGCCGTTCTTATGTTCATCTGTATTGGAACCTATTCGGTCAACAACAGTGCATTTGAAGTTTGGCTCGTGGTGTTCTTTGGCTTTGCCGGATACCTCATGCGTATCTTCAACTTCCCCGCCGCACCCCTGTTGCTCGGCTTTGTGCTCGGACCGCTTATGGAAGAGCACTTCCGTCGGGCGATGTTGATGTCGCGTGGCTCGTTCTCCACATTCATCGACCGTCCAATCAGTGCCACGGTTCTCGCCGTCACAGCCGCACTACTCGTGTGGGGAACATGGTCAGCTTATCGCCGCCGCAATCAGCGTGTGCTGGCTGCGCAAACTCATAGTTCCTAAAACAAAATGGCCGGTGAGACATGAATGTCTCACCGGCCACAACTTTGCTCAATAGGGCTTAGAACTTTACGCTAAGCTTGGCCTTACCCGAGTTCTGATTAAAGCTCGAACCATACTGACCAGAATATTCAAGACCCAGGGTCGTCTGGTTGCCGAGATCAATATCAAAACCAGCCTTGATAATCGCAGTATCCTTGGCAATTGGTGCACCAGCCACTTCAAATACTGTTCCAGCATCAAATGCAGCAGCTGCAGTCGGTATAGTGTCGCCATAGGCGTGCTGCCAGCCGACTGTTCCGTTGAGCTTGGCATTCATGCTACCAAACACGACAGGAGCAGAAGCACGAAGACCAAGCGTAGTGAACGTAGTTGTCGTTGTTTCTTTTCCAATCTGCAGCGCAGCATTGCCGCCATGCTCGTTAAAGCGGTCTGTTTGCAGACGTACCACAGCAACATTCGCAAATGGCTCAATCGCTGTTCCATTCAGATCGAAACGATGTGAGAGTTCACCAAAAGCCTGGAAGGTATTTGCGCTGTAATCCGCATCAAGACTCTCTGAAAAGCCCGGGAAGGCGACAAAACGATCAGTTTCGATTTTGTGCCAGCTATAGGCAACGCCTGCTTTGAGCAGTGTCGCGTCCCATTGAGTGCCACCATAGATACCCAGATGATAATTATCGCTGTGGCCCGACGAGTTGCGATCATTCACATCGAAGTTGGTGCGGCTATATCCTGCGAGAGCACCCAGCCTCCAGTTTTCGACAACTTCCGCATCATAACCTGCAACGAAGCCACCCGTGGATTGCTTCAACTTACCGGCATTTCCGTCAGCTCCGGTTTCACTCCATTGACCGAGCGCCTGTCCCCAGATTGCTGCGCGCGGTGCGGAAATCTGAGCTGAATCAGCATCCGTTGCGACCGAGGAGGATGCAGCATTTCGCTCACCACCAAATGCTGCACCAATGCGGTCCATAACTGCATTTCGAACAATGGAACTGTCATTGATGATCGCAGTTCGCGTTGAAGCATGAACTTCACCCGAAAGAGAATTAAATGCGCGGCGCGCATTGTCTTCGCTGTCCTGCATGACGACCGTGTCGTAAACAGCGTTGCCAGCACCAAGCTCTTCCACAGCGAGGGCTACCGACTTCTGATTACTTGTCTTTGCTGTAGCAATGAAGTCGACATCGTTACGAGCGATATCGAGGTAAACCGCATTGGCGTCATAAGCCAAACCGAGATCTACGAAAGGCATGTTCTGGCTCATATCGCCAAATGTACCTGTGATGCCGCCTTCAGCACTCAGAATGGTGTAACGCTTGCCCGGCATATAGGTGCCAGCGGCCTTTTCTACATAAACCTTAGCGCCACCAAGCGCTGCCGTTCCACTCACATCGATACGGTCACTTTTACCGGCGGCATCAATTTCAGCAACATAAGTAGCTCCCGCATCAAATGCCAGATTGCCGGTAACCTTCAGCGTGCCAATAGAATTGCCCGGCGCTATGATACTGCCAGCACCGGCGTAAAGTCCGCCGATGAAGCCTGCACCACTAAGATGTGCGCCATTTTCAACGCTAACCGTGCCGCCAAGGAATGCACCTGAATGGGATGCATCACCGATGACCAGTCCGCCTTCTTTTACAGTTGTACCACCTGTATAGGTGTTGGCACCATTAAGAACCAGAACACCTGAGCCGGACTTCGTAAGGCTGCCAGTACCATCAATGTTGCCGTCAAAACGCGTATTGGCAGACTGGTTTACAGTCAAAGCTGCAGAGCCAAGGCTCAATGTTCCGCCCTCACCCATCAGTGACGACATGCTCACATTGAAATTATTGAGATCAAGCTTGCCACCATTCACGGCGAAAGCCGTGTTGTTGACGAATGCACCATCTACACCAGCCTGAAGAACACCGCCTTCAACCAAGGTTCCGCCCGTATAGTTGTTTGCCTGCCCCAGTACGAGCGTACCGGCTCCACGCTTGAGCAGAGCGCCCTCGCCCGTGGCTTGCTGCAACAACGTCACACGGTTGTTTGCATCAGCAATGTCGATCCATCCAAGCCCTTCAAGCGACACGGTGCGATCCAGCGTTTTCATATCGCTGCCGGTTATGCGCAAACCGCCATCAATGAGACGCAGGCGAGCAGCGGCATTGCCAAGAGCCGCATCTTCGCTGACGAGGATCGTTCCGCCGTCGGTGACTGCTGTTTCACCAATGAAGGAATGATCATCAATACAATAGTCCTTGATGGCCTGCTGGAAGCGCGCATCGGTGCTATCGCAGTTGAGCAATGTCTTCTTCTCTTCAAGCGTCAGATCGTTCAGGATTGGTTTGCCATTGGCATCCGAAATCTGGCCAAGATAGATATCTGTACGATGGTTGTTTCGCGTTAGAACAAATTCCTTGTTCTTGTCCGCAAAACCATAAGCATTCGCACCCCAAACGAGGCGTGTTTTCTGCACTTGGTTTTCCGAATAGGTCTGCAACTGAGGCCCGACCCAGCGGAAATCGTGCGCAACGGGTTCATGATCCGAGATTGCTTCTGGCTGGCGGCCCGGCCGCGTGACTTTTACGTCTTTAATCACCCCGATGTAGGGATCATTGGGATCATCTACAATCTCATACCACTTCCCGAATGGTCGCGAGACGAGGAAATGGTCGATCTTGGCACGGTCCCAGCTCGCCCAGGTATTGGTTGCGTCTTCGCCTGCCGATGGCCATGTGGTGCTACCATCGTTGAGATCATGTGGCTTGAAACCTTCACGGGCCGCATCAGTCTGAAGCAGCATATACTGCTTCTTGAGAACATTCATGGTAACCGGCGTGTTGTTATCAACCGCATAGGTTTCTTCTTGCAGACCAACATCCTTACCAGCTCTGTAGGCGGCTGAAAGAGCGTCACCCCATTGCTTCCACGACAGGCTGTCGATGTTTTGTCCAGCATATGCTTCCTGTATGACCGCGCGCATAGTCTGCTGATTGGCGTTGAGAACATATTGCCGTGTCAGGTCGCGGTAAAATGTATTGCCGTCAGACTGCTGCATCAGCCTAATTTGTGCATCAATGTGATGAAGACCACGCTCAGAAACATCACCAGCATTGAAATCGCCAAGAACGATGATGGGCTGGTTAAATCCTTTTGCCCACGTATTGAGGGCTTTGGCTTCGTTCAGGCGACCAGTTGAACCGTCTGCATAATCAAGATGAACCGTACCGATCATTGTCTGCGGGCGGGAACCTTGGGCATCCAGCTGAGTGTAGCTGACATAGCGCCCCTGCGTCGATCCACCCAGATTAAGTGTTCCAAACGTGCCTAGGAGACGCGAAATAATACCCACATCGCCGACCTGCACGTTGCCGTAAGTGCCACGACCAGCGGTTTGGAGGAAATCGGGGATACGCGTAACATAAGTACTACCGTTGATTTCCTGCATACCGAGGACATCAAAATTGGCGGCTGCCATAAAATCCGCGGTCAGTTCCGGGTTCTGTTTGAACTTGTTCCAGATATTGAGCGTCATGACACGAATGTCATAGCTATCGGCCGCGCGTGCTGGAGCCGCGGCTATTCCTGCAACTGCAACACCACATAAAAGCTGCGCAGTTAAAGCCAGAAGCTTTCGGTTACGTTTGGTTGTCCCCGGTACCATCCCTCAGTCCTTTTCTTGGAAAATGCATCCATTTCATCAATGTGAGAGCCGGATTGATCATCCAACTTCACCTGATGCTGAAATGACAGAGTTCAATGTCACTTTTATTACATTTTACTCTAGAGCGACTTTGGAAGACTCAATTCTTTCGCCCCATGAACAGTAAATGTCATTAATATTACATTTTTATTTGCTATCGCCTCTGGGAGTTCTTGTGGCCTAAGCCCACAATTTCCTTGCCTATTTCAACCTGGGAATGAGAGATGGATGTGAGCAACCACGCGCATAAGGATGCGACAGCAAATATGAGCGAACTTTCTGGTTCCGGTGGCAAAAAGAAAGAAATACGGCAGCAAATGCTGCTTCAGTGGATTGAGAACAGCCATTATGTTTCGCTGGAGGAGATCGCTGAACGATTCCGCGTTACCACGCAAACAGCCCGACGTGACATTGCGGATCTGGAGCATCAGGGCAAAGTCAGAAGGCTACATGGTGGCGTATCACAGCTAGCTCCGCTGGACCCCGTCACCTATCGTCAGCGCAGGCATGATAGGGCAGATGAAAAGGCTCGAATTGCTGAAGCTGTGGTCGCGCTCATTCCCGATAACGCCACTATTTTTCTTGACACCGGCACCACATGCGAAGCGATTGCCAATGCACTTGTAAGCAGAGAACGCCTGCATGTTGTCACATATAGCCTAAGATCCGCCGCCATTATTAGTGAGAAAACGGATTTCACTTTAGCCGTTCCTGGTGGCTTTGTTCGACCTATCGATGGTGGGATGTTTCAGGAAGATACACCGGAATTCATCCGACGCTTCAAGTTCGACTATGCAATCATTTCCGTCAGCGGCGTTGATGATGACGGTGATCTTTGTGACGACGACCATACGGAAGTGGCCGTCGTTTCAGCCGCATTGCGACAAGCGGCACACAAGCTGCTCGCAGTTGACAGCTCAAAATTTGGCAAAAGAGCGATGGTCAGACTTGGATCGGTTCACGACATTACCGCCGTCATAACCAACGAGATGCCAGCCCCAGTTTTATCCACCTTGCTTGCAACAGCGAACATCCCTGTCGTTTTGGCAAATATGGAAGCATGAAGCCATGAATCACCTACTTTGCTGATCCATTCGTCCCGTTCGGTGCAAGATTCTGAGATCGCGCAACGACTTTAACGACCCAATCAGCAAAAACGCGGAGGCGATTGCTCAAATGGCGATTGGGTGGGTAGACGAGATGGATCGGCATCGGTTCGATCTGCCAGTCCTGCAATACCGGGCGCAAGGTGCCGTTCGCTATATCCTCCTGCACCATGAATAAGGGCGCCTGCACCACGCCTAAGCCAGCACGCGCAGCGGCAAGATAGGTGGTCGATTCATTAGCCGCGACAACATAGCGTCCATTGACCTCGACTTCTTCTGTACCTCGTTTGAAGTGAAATGGCATTTGCTGGCCGGTTGAAGGCCGGAAATAACCCACTACATGACAATTATTGCTCAGGTCGGATGGATGTTTAGGTGTGAAGCACCGATTAAGATATTCCGCAGACGCACAGGCGATAAAATGCATATCACCTATCCGGCGCGCAATCAGCGACTGATCGCTCAACTCGCCGATCCGAATCGCACAGTCGACGTTTTCCGCCACATAATCGACAGGGCGGTCTGATACGCCAAGATCAATCTGAATATCGGGATAGCGTTGATGGAACTCGATTAGTGCCGGGATGATAATCAGATTGGCAACCGCACTCGCCATTTCTACGCGCAGGCGGCCTTTGGGCAGTGTTTGGGCGCTTGAGAGGCTGCCGTCCAGTTCTTCGAGATCGGAAAGCAAGCGTGCAGCGCGCTCATAGTAAAGTGCGCCATCTGGTGTTACGAGAACACGGCGGGTCGTACGATTGAGGAGTTTTGTACGAAGATGGGCTTCCAATCCTTGAATAAGATTGCTGATTGTTGCCTTCGGCACATTGAGAGAAGCAGACGCGCGCGTGAAGTTACCGGTTTCGACAACCCGGAGAAATGCGCGCATGGCGGAGAGCTGATCCATTTTCAATAGCCATCATTGTTCGAAATTTTGGATAGTGTAACCAATACATGGGGACTATTCCAGATAATAGACAATGATAATATCTCAACATGGCAGTTTGCCGCTAGTGGTTTGATTCCGACATTTGCTCTTACGAGTTACAAAGGTCGAACAAATGTCAGAATCAAATGACCGCTAGTCACGAAAGCAAGAAAGATGTGCGAGAAATTTACGGTTGGAACAATGCAAGCTGGTGATGCCACCTGCACGGCACGCATTTATCGCGGTGCCAAGTTGCTTTCACCGCCACCAGTGGTTTTACACCTGCATGGGGGAGCGTTCTCAAACAGCTGTCTTGGTGCCTGCGAACGCGTTGCCGAAACACTTGCCGAGGCAGGTGCGGTGGTCGTGTCGCCTGAATATTCATCGGCCTGTCTCAACCCGTTCCCGGCGGCGCTAGATGTGGCTTATTCGATAATGACCTCAATGCGCGCGCGTTGCCCGGAGTTTGCGCATAAGAAGTCAATGCTGTTCGTCGCCGGTGAAGAGGCGGGCGGTAATATTGCAGCCGGCGTGGCACTCATGGCGCGCGATCAGCATCTGGCAGACCTTAAGGGTCAGATATTGCTCTCGCCCATGCTTGATCCCTGCCTCGCCACGGCATCTTTCCGCAAATATTGTCCGGAAAGTGCCGTTCAGACGATTGCAGACGGCTGGCAGAACTATCTTGGCGAATGTGCAGGGTTCACCCACCCTTATGCCGCGCCCGCCCTTTGTACGCGGCTTGGTGGTTTGGTGCCAACTCTGCTCGTCACCAGTGCCCAATGTCCAATGCGTGACGAAACGCGGGCCTATGCAGAGCGTCTTCGTCAGGCCGGCGTCAAGGTTCAGTCGCATGTCCTGCCCGGACAAGCCGGCTGGATACCCGAGAACAAAGTCACGCGCACGGACTGGACGCCGCAGGAAAAGACACTGATCGACCTGTTTTCGGATTTCTTCCGGCAAGCAGGTGCTAAGCAAATCGAAGCATAACGTCAGCTCGAACGGTCTCCCAACCTTTGGCCTGACGCTCAATTTGAAGCCGGCCCCCACCGGTTAGGAGATACAACATGACATCGAACATTGCCCGCCGGGCCCTATGGGGCGCCGGCCTGAGTATCCTATTGTCTGCAGCAGGTGGTGGCGCCATTCTTTTCGGTATGCCGCACCTGAAAGCCGACGCCGCAACCGATGTATCTGCTCCACCGCCCGCAGTTCCGGTTTCAGTTGCAGCAGCCGAACAGCGCGCCATCAACAGTTGGGAAGAATTTTCCGGTCGTTTGGAAGCCATTGACCGCGTTGAAATTCGTCCGCGTGTCGGCGGCGCAATCTTGAAGGCACATTTCCGCGAAGGTGCTTTGGTAAAGCAGGGCGATCTGCTCGTCACAATCGATCCAGAACCTTATGCCGCTGCCGTTGAAAAGGCCAAGGCACAGGTTTCAGCAGAAGAAGCGCGTGTAGCACTCGCCAAAGCTGAACTGGAACGCGGACGCCAGCTGGTGACAACCCGTACCATTGCACAAAGCGGCCTTGATCAGCGTTCAAGCGCCTTTGATGAAGCGCAGGCAAGTCTGCGTTCTGCAAAGGCAGCACTGCGCTCGTCTGAACTTGACCTCCAATATACCGAGGTGCGCGCACCAATCTCCGGTCGTGTCGGACGTCTGGAAGTAACGGCTGGTAATCTGGTCGCAGCAAGTTCAGCATCACCAGTACTAACGACACTCGTATCGGTCGACCCGATCTATGCAAGCTTCAGTGCCAATGAAGAAGTTGTCACCAAAGCGCTTGCTAAGCTCGCGACATCCCCCGGCGGCAATTCCATCGAGCGCATCCCCGTGCAGATAGGAACGGCAGCGGATAATGGCACACCGATTTCAGGACATATTCAGCTTATCAACAACGAGGTCGATGCCACGACAGGCACGATCCGTGTTCGTGCAGCCATCGATAATCCGGATGGCAGGCTCATTCCTGGACAGTTTGTCCGCATTCGCTTTGGCGAACCGGACCCTGATCAGAAGCTCGTGGTAAGTGATCGCGCAATTTCGTCGGATCAGGACAAGAAATTCGTCTTCGTGGTCGGTGCAGACAACAAGGTTGAATACCGGCAGGTGGTGCTTGGTCGTAACTATGACGGCCTGCGTATTGTCGAAAGCGGGTTGAAGCCCGGCGAAAACATCGTCGTCAACGGCCTGCAGCGTATTCGCCCAGGCGTAGTCGTTGCACCGCAGCCCGTAACCGAAACACTTGCCAAGAATTAATTGAAACGGCGCGTCTGTCGGCGCGCGCAAACGCAAAAAGCTCAGCCTATTCATCCCGCGAGAACACATGTTTTCGCGGGAACGGGAGAGTCTTTTGCTCATCCGCCTAAAGGGGGATAATAAGATGAATTTTTCACGCTTTTTCGTAGACCGACCGGTCTTCGCTGGCGTTCTGTCGGTTCTGATCTTTGTTGCCGGTCTGATCGGCATGACAGGTTTGCCGATCTCGGAATATCCGGAAGTCGTGCCACCACAGATCGTGGTGCGTGCACAATATCCGGGCGCCAATCCAGCCGTTATTTCAGAAACTGTCGCAACACCGCTTGAAGAGCAGATCAACGGTGTCGAAGGCATGCTCTATATGCAAAGCCAGGCGACCGCTGATGGTGTCATGACCCTGACAGTCACTTTCGCACTCGGCACAGATCCCGATCAGGCCCAGCAGCTGGTGCAAAACCGTATCTCGCAGGCCGAGCCACGCCTGCCGGAAGAAGTACGCACGCTCGGTGTCACGACAGCTAAGAGCTCGCCCGATCTTACGCTTGTTGTTCATCTGATATCGCCCGACGGCCGATATGACGTGAACTACTTGCGCAACTATGCTGTTCTCAACGTCAAGGATCGTATTGCTCGTATTCCAGGCGTCGGTCAGGTGCAGATTTTCGGCGGTGGCGACTATTCGATGCGCGTCTGGATTGATCCACAAAAGGCCGCTGAACGCGGACTTTCGGCCGGAGACATTGCCAACGCTATCCGCCAGCAAAACGTTCAGGCCGCAGCTGGTGTTATTGGCGCTTCCCCATCCGTTTCAGGTCTCGATCTGCAGCTTTCAGTTAATGCTCAGGGACGTCTCCAAACACCTGAAGACTTTGCCGATATCGTTGTGAAATCCGGCAGCCAGGGTGAAGTTACGCGCCTTGGCGATGTTGCGCGCGTTGAAATGGGGGCAGCGGATTACTCGTTGCGCTCGCTGCTCGATAATAAATCAGCCGTCGGTATGGGTGTTTTTCAAGCGCCCGGTTCCAATGCCCTTGATATTTCCACAAACGTCCATGCTGCCATGGCTGATCTGAAGAAAACCATGCCGGAAGGCGTGGACTTCGATATCGTCTATGACACAACAGCGTTCGTTAAAGCCTCTATCGAGTCGGTTATTCACACTCTGCTTGAAGCCATCGTACTGGTGGTAATCGTGGTCATCATGTTCCTACAGACATGGCGAGCCTCGATCATTCCTCTCGTAGCTGTTCCCGTTTCCATCGTCGGCACCTTTGCGGTGATGTATGTATTTGGCTTCTCCATCAATGCACTAAGCCTCTTCGGCCTCGTGCTTGCGATCGGTATCGTCGTCGATGACGCGATCGTGGTGGTGGAAAATGTCGAGCGCAATATTGAACAGGGCCTCTCTCCGATTGAGGCGACCTATCGCGCCATGCAGGAAGTGTCCGGCCCGATTATCGCCATTGCATTGGTGCTGGTGGCAGTTTTCGTACCGCTGGCCTTCATTACCGGCCTGACTGGCCAGTTTTATCGTCAGTTTGCGCTGACTATCGCCATATCGACCGTGATCTCGGCTTTTAACTCACTGACGCTGTCGCCAGCGTTGGCAGCTTTGCTGCTGCGCGGCCACAATGCACCGAAAGACCGGCTGACCCGCATTATGGACAAGCTGTTTGGCTGGTTCTTCCGCGGCTTTAATCGCTTTTTTGGTGCAAGTTCAAATGCCTATGGTCGCGGTGTTGGTGGTATTCTCACACGCAAGTCGCTTGTGACGGGCCTTTATGTCGTGTTGCTCGGCGTCACCTTCGTTCTGTTCCGTGCAGTGCCCGGCGGCTTCGTTCCGGCGCAGGACAAGCAATATCTGATCGGCTTTGCACAATTGCCGGATGCGGCGACACTCGACCGTTCGGAAGATGTTATCCGCCGGATGACGGATATTGCACTCAAGCAACCTGGCGTCGCCAATGCTATCGCCTTCCCGGGCTTGTCGATCAATGGTTTCACCAACTCGTCGAACTCCGGCATTGTGTTTGTAACCTTGAAGCCGTTTGAAGAGCGCAAGACAGCTGAACTCTCTGCAAATGCCATCACCATGCAGCTCAACCAGCAGTTTGGATCCATTCAGGATGCCTTCATCGCCATGTTCCCACCCCCTCCCGTACAGGGACTGGGCACCACCGGCGGCTTCAAGCTTCAGCTGGAAGATCGCAATGGTTTAGGCTTCCGCGCGCTTGACGATGCAACCAAGGCATTTCTTGCCAAGGCGTATCAGACACCGGAACTGGCGGGTCTGTACTCGAGCTATCAGATCAACGTTCCGCAACTTTTCACTGACATTGACCGCGTGAAGGCACGCCAGCTGGGCGTGGCCGTTACGGATGTTTTCGAAACTTTGCAAATCTATCTTGGTTCACTTTACGTCAACGACTTCAATGCCTTTGGCCGCACTTACAGCGTGCGTATTCAGGCAGACGCGAATTATCGCAGCCATGCCGAAGATATCGGCAAGCTGAAGGTTCGTTCGCAGTCTGGTGAGATGATCCCATTGTCCGCCCTTCTTAAAGTTGAGCAGACCGTGGGGGCAGAGCGCGCAATCCGTTACAACGGCTTCCTTTCAGCCGATATCAACGGCAACCCGGCTCCCGGCTTTTCATCCGGTCAGGCGCAGGCTGCCATTGAGCGGATTGCGGAAGAGACCTTGCCTGCAGGCATTGCCTATGAATGGACCGACCTGACATATCAGCAAATTCTGGCTGGCAATTCGGGTTTCCTTGTCTTCCCGCTGGCGCTGCTGCTGGTGTATCTCGTGCTGGCTGCGCAGTATGAAAGTCTCACTCTGCCACTCTCGATCATCCTGATCGTACCAATGGGCATCATGGCCGCACTGATCGGCGTCTGGCTGACAGGAGGTGATAACAATGTCTTCACCCAAATTGGTTTGATCGTTCTGGTGGGGCTGTCCGCCAAGAATGCGATCCTGATCGTTGAGTTTGCCCGTGAGCTGGAACTATCTGGAAGAACGGCAGTTCAAGCAGCTATCGAGGCAAGCCGGCTGCGTCTGCGTCCGATCCTCATGACTTCGATGGCTTTCATCATGGGCGTCGTGCCGCTTGTCATATCGACAGGGGCTGGTGCGGAAATGCGCTCGGCAATGGGTATCGCAGTGTTTGCAGGAATGATCGGCGTGACGGCCTTCGGTATCTTCATGACGCCGGTGTTTTATGTGCTGATCCGCAAATTGACCGGCGAACGTCCGCTGAAACATGCTGGACCGAAAGTAGAAATACTGGATGCTCACGCTGAAGTCTAAAACATTAAGGCCGGAGGCAAAACCTCCGGCCTTTCTGCATATGAATGACTAATCGTGTAACCCAAAGCCTTTCTCAATGGCTTTCATTCGTTCACGTGCTCGGGCTTACGCAGCACAAGTTGAGCTTGAGCCATATGAACTTTCGGAATGAGATCGGCTTATCTTAAGTGTTTTCTCAAATGACATATCGTTCCACATTGGCGACTGGCGGGGGAAGTATCGCCTTCGAAACTAATGCTGCAGAACTGGTTTGAACGCCTTCCCTGTTATAGGCGTCAGAATAACTTCATCAGAAGCGGTAGTTTACGCCTGCCTTTATGACATGGTCATGCACATTCGTCTTGGTGGTACCATATGATGTCGTGCTCGAGACATCCTTGGTTGTCACGTAGTTATACTCGATTTTTGCCGACAGACCGCCGCCAAATCCCTGTTCGATACCACCGCCCAGAAGATAACCAGATTTCCAGCCGTTAGGACCGGTAACGTCATCGCCGTCTTTGAATTTCGTCATGGTCAAACCTGCTGTGCCGTAAACCAATGACCGATCAAACGAGAGACCAGCTTTGGCCTTCGCTGCACCACGAAACCGCTCTTTCAACCGGCCATGCGGTACGCGCGCTTCATTTCCCATGTACGAACCTTCAAGTTCGGCACCAAGAACAGCAGGGCCAAACTGGAAATTGTAACCAGCCTGCACACCGCCGGTCATGCCCTTGCCGCCAGTAAACGGATTAATCTTCGGCGAAGCCAAACCACCATGAGCACCGATATATGCGCCGCCCCATGAAAATGCTGGCGGGGTTTCGTAATCGTAGGACCCTGAATTGTAGTTGAGATCAGCTGCATATGCGTTCGTTGCGAGCGCCAGGGCGGCGGTCGCGGTCGCAAGGGTTTTTGCGATAAAAGACATGTATAACTCCAGACGAAGCCAGCGCATCATTCATTGACGCTTACAAAGCTTCAGTTCGCGTTGGAGAGCCCGAAGCAGGCTCCTATTGATCTCCCAACCCAATCAACAATGTGCGCTGACTAATTCAGAAGATGCTGGCATTCTCCTCGCGAGAGTTGCGTCTAGATTGCAGGGACATTAATTTCATAAAATTTATTTATTATTTTTATATATTTACACGTATTTCTTTAACTAAATAGTAAGCAATTATGCTTTGAGACATGAACCGCTCAATGCTGTTATTTGTTTAGATCCGCGCCTGATCTCGCCGCGACTGAGTGAATCTGTAGACGCACGCAAAAGCCAGGCTTCAAATCAAAAAACACGACTTTTCCGCCGTGAATTTCTGCAGCCTTTTGGACAAGGTTCAATCCAAGTCCGGCACCCGATGAATGTGTATTAATGCGCCGAAATGGCTCAAACACATGCTCGCGCTCAGAAAGAGGAATGCCAGAACCCTCATCACAAACATCGATAATGCCAGAAGCGCCGACTTTGATAACGATAGCCCCTTTGCCGCCCGCATGGTCGATCGCATTGCGGATCAGATTAACGACTGCCATCTCGATAACCGAAGTCTGAACGGTGAAAATAGCTTCTTTGCTGCTCGGCTCGAAATCAAAATCATAACCGGCGTCGAGCGCCAGCGGTGCAAGATCAGCAGCCAGTCGCTGAACAAGCACATTCAAATCCTGGCGTTCAGCACGCAGTTCAACAACACCAATAGCCTGCATTTCAAGCAACTGATGTGCCACACGAGACAGACGATCAATATCGGATCGCAACTGCTTGCTTACATCATCATCGGCTAGAAGATCAGCTCGTGTGCGAGCTATGGCGATTGGTGTTCTAAGCTCGTGAGCAGCGTCTGCAAGAAAGCGGTTTCGGCGATTATAACCTTCATCTAGTTTCGAAAGCGCGGTGTTGAAGGCGTCGACCAGCGGAATGATTTCCTGCGGAACCTTGGACCGGTCAATCCGTGCAGAACGGTTCTCAAAATTGATAGCCTGCGCTTGTTTCACAGTTTCCATGAGACCGCGAAGGGAGCGGCCAACAGCCCGTGGTGTCACGATCAATGTCGCAATGCTAGTCAGGATCAACATCGGCACGACAGCGATAAGGACGATGATACCCAGGCCCGGCAACACATTGGACCAATGAATTTCCCCATCAGGATATTTTGCGAGATCCACCTGCATGCTGATCCAAAGGCTGATCCCGTCGTTTTCAAACCCCTTTTCCGTGGCCGCTATCACTTGAAGTTTGCCAACGGAGGTATTGCGATTTTCTACTGTAGCACGCGTCGTATTGGCCGTTTGCACACGCGCACGGTCAATGGTCCACGGGAAGGTCGCATCAAGACCGGCCCACGGTATCTTTCCATATTGCAAGACAATCGCATTTTCATCTCTCACGATGAACCACAGATCAGGATACCGTTGTTTGAGCGTCGTAAATTGCGGCGTCTCTAATAGCTGAACATGGCCCTGCCCGTCTTTCATCACGCTTTCGGCAACGACGCGCACTGCTTCTTCATTGGCATCTTCCAGCTCGGGGTTGATGATCCAAATCCATCCGACGAGCAGAATGACGAAAAGCACAAGTAAAAACGCCTGCAGTACGAAAAGGCGTTTCATCAGACTCCATCGCAGCGATTGGCTACGCATCTTTTTCATGCTTTTGACCGGATCAAATAACCAATGTTTCGCACCGCCCTAATCTCGACGGTCGCTTCGGCTTGAGCCAGTTTCTTCCGAATACGGGAAATGTGAGCATCAAGAGCGTTTGACTCAATCTCATCATCAAGCGTGTAAACGGCTTCGACGAGGTTGGAACGGGTTACAATACGGTTTGGTCGCCGCATTAACGCTTCCAGTGCCAGATATTCTCGCCGCGGAAAATCAATAACCGCATCAAGCACAGTGACCTGATTGGTCCGAGGGTCAATGATAAGGTTTCCGAAACTCATAAACTTATCTGACAACGAAGTTCCCCGTCTTCTAAGTGCGCGCAGTCGTGCAAGCAGCTCTTCAATGGCAAAAGGCTTGGCAAGATAATCATCTGCACCTGCATCTAGCCCATCGACGCGGTGATCGACGCTTCCCAACGCAGTTAAAACAAGAATGGGTACGGAGAGCTTACTCTTGCGCAGCGCTGCGACCAGATTGAGCCCCTCTCCGTCAGGCAGACGACGATCAAAAACCAGCACATCGTAATTGCCATCACGCGCCAGAGCATCGGCATCGGCAATGGTGCTGACATGATCAACCAGCACTTCATGTCGCCTCAACGCTTCAAGTAAAGCGCGCGCCATTTCAGGTTCATCTTCAAGAAGCAGGATACGCAATGATTTTCCCTCAGAGGCCAGTTCTTGCCCTCATTCCCCCAACTAGCCATCGAACATTGCGACTACATTGCAATTGGCATCCCTTACTATTTAGCACCTTGCAATAAGCTTTCCGAGCGGCATTGTTAAACAGTGGCTAAGGGCATCTCTGAACAACCAAAACGTGCAATGTACTTGCAATCTTGGCTCATATCGTTGCTGCCAATAGCAACCGATAGGAACAATCATGGCAATCAGATTATTTCCTGCCTCCCACTGGGGAATAGCCGCTCTTGGCACAGCTGTAATGCTGACAGGCTGTGCTTCGCAAATCATGAAAAACTATATTGGCGCACCCATCAGTAGCGTCATGCTCGATTATGGCCCTCCCTATAATATCTATAAGCTGAGCGCAAACGAGCAAGCCTATCAATGGAGCCGAACCAAAACGCAAGCCGTTGCTGGTGAATATAACGGAGAGGTACAAGAAACACGTCGCGGAGAACGTTATAAAGGAACTGAAACTCCCTGATATGTCGAACATACCAAGTGCTTCTACACCTTCTATACACGAAGATCAGGCCATGATTGGTTGGTAACAAGTTTCCGTCAAATATCGCTACAATGCGAATGATTTCAAAGTGTTATTCGCGCATCCTGACGAAGACTGATAGTTTAAAAAACTAAGGCTTTCGACACATTATAGCATCGAAAGCCTGGTAATTATGGCAACGGCCTGATGCAGCTGCAAAAGCAAAACCCGATCAGTTCTTCTTCCACTGAACCTCTTCAATCGCGACTTTACCTGAACGCTTGTCGTAGAGGCAAACAACCGTTGTATCTTTGGGTTGCTTGCGATTGCGGGTCGATCCTTCACGCAAAAGCAGTGCTACTTTCCCAACGCTATCATCAAAGTCGACAGGCTCGGAAACAAATGGACTGACCATGGATGATTTCGCCATGCATGAACTGACGACTTTGGTATGAAGCGCCTCCCAAGCAGCCGGACTGGATGCATGAGCAGAGCCCACGCAAAAAGCAAACGCAGTAAGTGTAAATGCTACCGTCTTCATTGAGAGACCTTTCAAGCAGGATAGTTATTGCTTGCCGATCAGTATCGCACATTGAATAGGCTGTCGGCTCTAACATTTCTAACAATGAATAAGCCGCAAACAAGGCATTGGTGGCAGGAGGGCGATGACCGCCCTTCTGCCGGTTAGACGAACTCAATCACGACTTAGCGCGAATTGATGGTCCAGAAATCCTGCCAATCCTGAAGCTTTGAATAGTCGCTTTCAGCGGTCTCAGAATGTGGAACATAGAGCTGGTCGATGACTTTCACGATGCCAGACACTTCGCTTTCTGGAATCTTGGCGCCCTTGTTCGACGAAATTTTTCCGTCTGCCAACTGCGGAGCCATGCCCTCTTCCGTCATCATGTAATGCACGAAGAGCTTCGATGCATTCGGGCTTTTCGTACCGGATGCGATAACGGCAACGCGTGGCGTCAGCTGACCGGCCCAAGGCTTCATGCCTGCACAAATGCCCATCGTGTAGCCATTCTTCTTGGCATCACGGAAAATCGAGGTGCTGAGGAAGCCCATGAATGGCTTTTCCTGCCCCTTTGCACCGATGATCGGGCCGACTTCCGTATCGCTCCGCGTAACGCTCGGGCGGTTCTTGGCAAAGCGCTTGACCCACTCAGCAGTCGCGCTTGCTTCATCGGTTTTCAGTGGCTCACCGAAGAACTCTTCATAGGCCTTGCGCATAGCTTCATCATCATGCTCGGCAATCTGATTGAACCAGAACATGGTTTCGTTGCGCAGGAGCGGATCAGGAATAGCAATGCGGCCCTTCCATTCTTCCGTGGTCAATGCCCAGATATTGTCGATTGGGCACTTATCGCCATGGACATCTGAGTTATAAGCCCACACCCATGGGTTAAGGCTGGTAATGGCCGGGTTCTGATATTCCGCAGGCACCTGATCCTTGAGATCGACGGGAAGCCAGCTGAGACCTGCGCCCTGAACGATGATTTCCGATGTAACTGATGGCAGATTGCTCATGTTGAAGACATCAGTGCGAACATTGTTCGCAGCCGCTTCACGCAGAATGACCTGTTCCTGGTTCTGGCCGTTCATCTTCACGCCTGTAGCCTTCACACCGTATTTTGCGGTGAAGGCTTCAGCCATAGTGACGATCTTGCCAGTGGCGTCCACAACGGTAATGCCCGGCTCTTTCTTGGCCGCTTCAATCAGTGCTTCGAGCGAGTAATCCGCATCATTGATGCCGATTTCAGCGACAGGCTCTGCGAAGGCAGCTGTGCTTGCCAGAAGTGCGGCACTCAACGAAAGGGCCGCATATTTGCGAAGGGTTGAACTCATTATTTCCTCCAAAGTTGATAATTATTGTGTGAAAGCGAAAGCATCGACGCGCATTCGATGCGCCTCTTTTCAGTCGCTGATGCGCTTGCCTTCTCTGTCGAACACATGGACGTGACTGCGTTCGACATGGAACCAGATTTCACCGCCAGCTTTCTGGGCTGGAGCATCTGCGGCGATTGCAAAAAACTGCTCGCCATGAACTGACATTTCGACGATCCAGCTACCGCCGGTGGGCACGATATCGACCACTTTGGCCACACCCCCCTGCTCAACAGGCGTATCGCTGAGACGCACGGATTCCGGCCGGATACCGACGGATCCGACATTGCTTGCCGCGATGCTCTGCGCCTTGAGGTAATCGCGTGCCCATGTCGCCAACGCGCCGTTATTGCTGTCATTAAGCTCGATGATATTGATCGGCAGATTGCCGATGAATTCAGCCACAAAGCGATTGGCCGGGCGCTCGTAGATGTCGTCAGGCGTGCCGAGCTGTTGCAACTCGCCTTCGCTCATCACCGCAATCGTGGTTGCCAAAGTCATGGCCTCCCACTGATCGTGGGTTACGAATACGACAGTCGAGCCCATTTCTTGATGAATACGCTTGAGTTCCGCGCGCATTTCGAGACGCAGTTTCGCATCGAGATTGGAAAGCGGTTCATCGAGCAGAATAATATCGGGCTTAAGCGCCAGCATACGCGCAAGCGCTACGCGCTGCTGCTGGCCACCAGACATTTGTGCTGGCAAACGGTCGCGATAACGCTCGATGCCGAGTTTCTGCAGAACGTCATCGATAATACGCTGACGCTCAGCCTTGGCGACCTTATGCAACTTCAAGCCGAACTCGACATTCTGTTCGACCGTCATATGTGGCCAAAGGGCATAGTTCTGGAACACCAGCCCCATCCCACGCTTTTCTGGTGGTACGTAAATGCCGTCATCCACCGATACGATCTTCTGACCATCAACGAGGATCTGACCTTCGGTAGGATATTCAAGACCCGCAATCATGCGGAGCGTCGTCGTCTTACCGCAACCCGAAGGTCCAAGCAGGCAGAGAAACTCCGACTTTGGAATTTCGAGTGAAAGCTTTTCAACTGCGGCGCGGGCGGCTTTGCCGTAGCTCTTTCTGACATCGCGAATAGTAATGCTCGACATTATTTGCCTCCCAATCCGTCAGACAATTTGCTGTTGGTGAGTTTTTGAACGATGACCGTGCCGCCAAAGGCGATGACACAGATCATCAAAACGACTGCATTTGCGGCCTGGCTGTAGCTGTAATCGACGAGGCGCAATGCATAGGTGGTGAGAACATCCGTGCCCGGCACAGCCAGCACAACAACGAGGCTCAAGCCTTTGATGCCGGAGATAAACGGCAGCAGAATACCTGAAACCAGAGAGCCTTTCTGGATCGGCGCGACAATCGAAACCAGACGACGCCAGAAACCGGCACCGGCGATTTGGGCCGCTTCTTCAGGCGCTTTGCCAAGCTGCATCATTGCAGAGATACCCGCACGCGATGCGAACGGCATCTGATCGGCAAGGATCGCGAGAACCAGCAGGATCGGCGTTCCGTAAAGGGCGGGAAGCGGACCACGCTGCACTGCAAACATCGTGAGATAGGCCGCAGCAAATGCAATGCCCGGAACCAGATAAGGCAGAAATGTCACCTGACGCAGAAACGTGCCAACAAGCGAAACAGGCGTACGAGCCACGACATAGCCGACCAGAAGACCAAGCAGACCTGCACCCAATGCAGCCGAGCCGACGATCCACAACGTGTTCCAGGTCGCTTTCCAGAACTCGCCTGTCAGGAGGATGCCATTGCTCATTGCAGTGGTGTTAAGATCGGTGCCGATCCAGAAATCCAGCGTGAAATTATCCAGCGTGAAAACGCCCGGCACGCGCATAACCGTCGTCAGCAGAAGCGCCATCAGCGGAATGAACGCGCTAACAACGAACATGAGTGCGGCGAAGCTGAATGCAGGCACACGGAAACGACCGAGGTCTGTCTCGCGGTTCATAGAACCCTTATTTCCAATAGTGACGAAACGGCGCGCTTCCTTGAGCAGATACATATCGAGGAAGATTGAAATGCTACCAAGCACGACAATGGTTGCCGCAAGAACGGCACTCATGCCTGCCTGGCTGGTCGAAATCGCGCGGAAAAGAGATGTCGCCATAACGTCAAAACCAACCGGCACACCAAGAATATAGGCGACACCAAAGTCACCAAGGCATTTGGCGAAGATCAGTGTTGAAGCCGACACTAGCGAGGGCAGCATCAATGGAAGAATGATACGGCGCGCGATCAGCAATTTACCTGCGCCCATGACACGGGCTGAATCTTCAAGCGTGGAATCAAACTGCCGCAACGCATTACCGAAAAGCAGGATCACGAATGGCGTATAGTGCATGGCCAGGATGAGCGTGATTGGCAACATGCCGTAAGCAAGCCAATCAGGTGGCGAGAAGCCCAAAGCTTCCATCCAGCTTGGCTGACCACCGGTGGTGCGGTTTTTAAACAGGGTCAGCCAAGCCAGTGCGAAGGTCCACGAAGGCAGCATGTAAGGAACGATCAATGCTGTCGAGAACCACTTCTTGCCCGGCAAATTTGTGCGGCTTAAAAGCCATGCCAGCGGAATGCCCGTGACAAGCGCAAAGGCAATCGAACCAAGTGCGATGATTGCTGTGTTCCAAAGCGGACGCCAGAACACATCGGTCGAAATCGCCGAGAAGAACGCACGGTTGAGATAATAAAAGGTCAATTCACCAATCTGCTGGCCCGAGCGTGCCCGATCAGCAAATTGGACAATCACTGCATCCGACAAAAGCAGCACGATTGGCGCTGCAATCAGATAGGCAAAAACGATTGCCAGCATAACCCCGATCAGTGTCGTGGGGTCTGCATTATAGACCTTATATTTGTAGGTTAGTTGCTTGTAAAAACTCATTATTTTATCCACTTTGAGCCGAAGAGACTCCGACCGAAACCCAATCGGGTTGCAGTTGACTGTGTTCTGGCTTGCTGCGGGAGCTGGCACTCAGAGAAATGCCATGCGAATTGATAGCTTGCTGTGAAGCGAATTATGGAGGCGGTGCGCCAGCCTTCTCGCTCACCTCGCGCACCACGGACCACGCGGCTGCATAATCTATGGGAATGAAGTGATCGTCGCCCTGAAACTCGGCTCTCATTTCAGGCGTGAATGTGAAATTGAAGAAGCAGCGCTTCATCTCCGCCACGAGCGACGGCGCAAGATTGTGAGCATAAGCAAATGAAGAGGTCGGAAACAGATCGCTCTGATAAATCAGACGAACGGCATCACGCTTCACAAGCCCCCGCTCGATCATGCGTTCAAGCACATCGGAGGCAACCGCCGCCATATCGTAATCACCGGCGACAACACCGAGGATCGATTTATCGTGTCCGCCCGACATGATAGGCGCATAGTCCTGCCCCGGCGTGAGACCTTCTTTTGGAAAGAGAGCGCGTGGCGCCACATTGCCAGAATTTGAGAGCAATGATGCATGGGCGACGCGATGCCCTTTAAGATCACCCAATTTTTCATAGGGCGATTCCGCGCGCACGACCGCCACCAGCCGATAGCCGCGCATCTGATCGCCAGTGCCTTTGGCGGCAAAAGGAACAGCACCTGCACGATTGACCGCCTCAATTGTCGGCCCTGTAGAGAAGCCCGCAAATTGCAGACGTCCTGAACGCATCGCCTCAACTTCATCCGCACTGGACTGAATCGGATAATAAACGATCTGCCGTCCAACGCAGGCCTCAAGATGCTGGGTGAACGGCTTGAAAAGCCGCGCATAAACCGCCGGGTCTTCGATGGGCGAATAAGCCCATACGAGTGTTTGCGGATCACGCCACTGGGAAGCGTCTTTGGGAGTATCTGCGACAAGGTCGCGGTTCTCGTCGCAATAACGCTCATCCAGCGCACCGCGATAAGCGCAAGCAGCATCAGCGGCATTCGCATAAGCGATGCACAGCTGAAGCCCAAACAAGGTCATGCCGATACGACATGCCAACCCGCGCCAGAACATTTTTTCCTCCCTGGACACTTGCTATGATACAAGCGCCGCAGCCTCATCCAGTATTGTCTCAGATACTAGCAATTCTAACTGTCAGAATCCTGTCGTCCCGAAAACCTTGAATAGAATCGTCGAACACAACATGCGTATCCTTCTTGTAGAAGACACAATCGATATTGCGTTTGCTATTGCTTCAAAGCTTGAAAAAGAAGGCCACTCTGTCACGACTGTCTATGATGGCGTGCAGGGGGAAGATCTGGCTGTGAATGGCTCCTTTGATCTGGTCGTACTCGACATCAACCTTCCGGGACGTGACGGTTTTGCCATCCTGCGCAGTATGCGCGAACAATCCCTGTCATGTCCGGTATTGGTAATCACCGCTCGCAATCAGATTGCCGACAAGATCGACCTTCTCGAGCTTGGCGCTGATGATTATCTGGTCAAACCCTTCGATCTCAGGGAGCTTGTTGCCCGTATCAGAGCTGTCGCAAGACGGCATATGGGCGTGGCGCAGCCGGTTTTGCGGATCGGCGAACTATCGATCAACCTGACACAAAGATCAGTGATGCAGGGTGACGAGCCACTGGATTTCGGGCGGCGCGAATTCGACGTTCTGGAAATGCTTGCCACTCGTTTCAATGTCACGGTTCCAAAAGATATGCTGGTTCTGAAACTGTTTGGGCATGAAGATACCGGCACACCCAATGCTATCGAACTGCTGGTTTCACGCGTGCGGAAGAAGCTCGAGAACAGCACAGTTGAAATTGTCACACAACGCGGCGTGGGCTATCTGCTCAGGCTTAAAGCGCCGCAACTCTGATGGTCAAAGGAGCAGCAAACAGGGAATATTCAATCCAGCGCCGCATTCTGGTGGGCAGTGGATTGACGCTGCTTGCTGTCACCGTTCTGCTCTTCTTTCTTGGCCGCTGGTATGCGCATCGTGCGGCCGATGAAGCATTTGATCGTGTTCTTGGTGCAGCTGCCCTATCCATCGCAGACACGATAACTCTGCAGGATGGATCGCTCAGCGTCGATCTCCCACACTCGGCCTTTTCCATTCTGGGCACCTCTCGTCTCAATCGCATTTTCTATCGTGTCGTCGCACCTGATGGCAGCCTCCTGACTGGTTCGCCCATTCTCGGGCTAGAAATTCCGCATGGCAATAATAGCCGCGTTCGCCTCAGCGACAGTATTTATCGCGGGGAAAAAGTACGAATTGCTGCAGTCGCACGCTATCACAGCGACGCAAAAGGCGGCGGCTGGGTCGATGTCCTGGTTGGGGAAACGCGCGAAGCACGGAGACAGCTGACCTTGCAACTAAGCCTCAATACTCTCTTGCCTGCGCTTGGAGTGGCTTTGCTCGCACTGGTCCTTATCTGGCTCGCAATCCGATTTGCATTCAGACCGCTGCGGACGGTTGAGTCTGATCTGCGCCAGCGTTCCTCATCCGATCTCAACCCGCTGGCCGGTCCTATTCCTAAGGAAGTCAGCGCGCTTGTCGCAGCACTCAATGACTTCATGGGACGTCTGAACAATGTGCTTGCCGGATTGAAGCTGGTCACAGCTGACGCAGCGCATCAGATGCGCACGCCACTCACGGCCTTGCGTGCCCTGACCGAACTGTCGCTCGAAGAAACTGATCCAAACCGGCAAAAGGAAATCCTTGCCCGCGTCCATGCCAATTCCATAAGCGCAAGCCTTCTCGCAAATCAGCTTCTGTCTGAAGCGACGACATTGCACAGTATTCAGTCGCGAAAGCTTGAAACGCTCGATCTGCGGCAGGTTACACAGGAAGCAGTCCGGAGACTGCGCGCTGAAGGCAGTTATTCTGATCTGCAACAAACCATCAGCTTTGATGTGCCTGATGAGCCACTCTATGTGAGTGGCGAAACCATCAGCCTCAGAGAAATGATACGCAATATCGTCGAAAACGCACTCGTTCATGCACCCGGCCCTGTTAAAATCAGCCTTAGCCAGAATGGAGCTACGATCACGCTTGGCGTTCATGACAGAGGCGCTGGGCTTGCGACCGACATGAAAGACCGTGTCTTCGAGCGTTTTGTCCGAGTGGATCAGTCAAAGCCCGGTTCCGGCCTTGGTTTGTCGATAGCAAAAATGGTTGCGGAAGCACTAGGCGGCCAGATCGAACTGCGTGACCGCGAAGGTGGTGGAACAAGCGTGCTGGTGACATTGCCCGCAACGACACCGGAGCAGCGCACATGAAACGCATCATCCTGCAATTCTGTGCCGTTCTGATATTGATTGTTCCTTCATGGCATAACACGCATGCGCAAAATGACCCGGCATCAAAGCCCGAGTTTCAGATTGTCGGTGACATCGCACCCGAAACCATAGCCCCCGTACAAGCTGGTCTGTCCCGTCAGTTGCCTAGCGTCAATATCGCCTATCGACAGATCAGACCGGGCGAATGGACCTCGCGGCTTCTAGCTGGTGCCGAAGAAGCGAGTGCCGCCGATCTCGTTATCCTCTCGACACCCGATCTTGCGGTACTCATCGCCAATGAAGGCGGCGCGCAGCCAAGAAATGGAATTGTCCGCAATGCCGGATTAGCACCACAAGCTCACTGGCGCAGCGAATTGTTCAGCATCGGTTTCGATCCAGCGGTGAGTGTTGTCAAACGCCGTGCGCTCGACAATGAACTACCAACGACACGCATCGAACTCGCACGATTGCTGGAGCAAAACGCAACGCGGTTTCAACGGCGTGTCGGGGTCGTCAATATTGGCATTGATAATGTCAGTTACACATTGGCTGCTCAGGATTCGATCCGATCGCCACTATTCTGGCGTATCGTCCGCGCTTTCGGCGCGTCACAAGCGCGAATTTTCGATACAAGTGAGGAGCTATTACAGGCGTTGTCGGCTGGCAACATCGATCTCGCCTATAATGTGCCGTTGTCAGACGTAAGCAAATGGCAATATGACGCCCGGGATTTTGCAGTCATCGTACCACAGGATTACGTTGTCGCCCTGCCCTGGACCGCACTCATCCCGGATCGAAGCAAACACGCAAACATCGCCGAGCAGGCGATCACATTTCTTCTGTCTTCTAACGGTCAGGCGATCCTTCAAGAAACTGGTCTTGTATCAGAAACGAGTCCCTCGGACGTTGCATCACTGCAACCTGTCGAGCTTGGACCGGAGCTTCTGGTTTATCTCGACGGATTAAAACGCAGTCGTTTTCTCGACACCTGGTTCCAGCTTATCGTGCATGAATGATATTTCATATCACGATATGCGATCACCTAATTTGATGAATGTGCTGGGCGATTTCTCGCCCAGCATCACAGTTTTCGGAGTATGTTTAAAGGTATCGCGCAGCGGGCTTTGAATTGCCAAACAACGTGGATAGTTCACCGCGCGCAGCTTCAAAACCTGTCCATTTCTCAACATCATGCAGCCCTGGAATGGTAACGCACTCACCATTTTTGAGACCAGCAAGTGCAGCATCGACCATATCATCCGTTGACATCACAATGCTTTGCGGCAGCTCTTCCACTGGTTTACCAGCAATGCTCCAGAAGTCGGTGGCCGTCGCGCCCGGTAGAACTGCTTGAACACGAATACCCTTGTCTGCCAGCTCATGGTTGAGGGAGTGGCTGAAGCTCAAAACATACGATTTCGAGCTGCCATAGACGCCATTCAATAGCTCTGGTGCTATCGCAACAACTGACGCGATGTTGATGATTGTCCCACGCCCCCGCGCGATAAACCCAGGTACGGCGGCATAAGTCAGCCGTGTCAGTGCGGTGATATTGAGCGTAATCATCTTCTCCATATCGTCCACATCGCTATCGAGCAGCGGCTTCACGCCACCCGCTCCAGCATTGTTGATCAAAAGACTGATATTCTCGTCAGATTTAAGTACATCTTCCACGGCGCGGACATCATGAGCGTTCGTCAGATCCGCTGGAAGCGCTTCAACTGATCGCCCTGTCGCAGCGATGAGTTTATTCGAAAGAGCTTCGAGTTTATCCGCACTTCGCGCCACGAGGATGAGGTCGTAGCCTTGTTTGGCAAGACGATCGGCATAGACAGCACCGATGCCAGTTGAGGCACCAGTTATGAGGGCTTTACCTAATGAATTCGCAGACATTCTAGTTCTCCAGATGGTCGGAACGACCCGATATCTGAAAAATAAGCCAGAAGCCTCACGTCTCAAATGACGTATATATTACGTAATTAGGACATCTTCTGTTCTGCAAAGAGTGCGACTAGATCGCCCCTTGCCGCGCATTACGACGGATGACCTGAGGTGGCTGGCCGAAGCCACGAAGAAAAGCTTCACGCATCCGCCGCCGGTCAAGGAAACCGGTTTGCCCGGCGATCTCATCAATGCTGTGTCGGCTTTGCTCCATCATAAGACGCGCGGCTTCAAGGCGAAGATTTTCAACTGCCTTCGCGGGAGAATGTCCGGTTTCCGCTTTGAAGGCGCGGCTGAACTGACGCGGACTAAGCCTTGCAACCTCAGCCAAATCTTCAACCGTTAAAGCCCGCGAGAGATTTGCGCGTGCATATGTAAGGGCTGTTTGGATACGATCCGACTTTGCGCCCATATCAAGCAGAGCAGAATGCTGCGACTGACCGCCAGCACGCCTGTGGTACATCACAAGAGCCTGCGCAACGCGGCGGGCAACATCTGGGCCATGATCTTCCTCCACCATTGCAAGTGCCAGATCAATACCTGCAGTCATACCCGCTGATGTCCAGACTTTGTCGTCTTTCACAAAGATGCGGTCTTCATCCAGAATGACGGTTGGGAAACGTTCTTTCAGGCTGCGCGCACAAGCCCAATGGGTCGTCACCCGTCGGCCATCTAGAAGCCCTGCCTGTGCCAGAACAAAAGCGCCAGTACAGATGGAAGCGACACGACGCGACGATTCAAAACTGCTGCGCACAAAGCGGATCAGCCCTTCGGAAGCGTCCTCAAAAGCCGTCGTCCCACCTGCGATGATCACAGTATCAAATTTATTGTCTTCAAAAGGAGCGGTCATGATCGAAAGACCACCAGACGAGCTGACAAGCCCGCCATGCTCTGAGAAGACAGCCGCGTGATACTTCTCCTCACCCAAAATCGAGTTGGCTGCCTCGAAAACCGGCTGCGCGGCCAGAGCCATTGATGAAAATCCGTCGAAGACCACAAAAGCTATTGTTTGCATTCAGTATGCCTCAATGAGATGAAATGTCTCTTTTATGTAATATAGGCTTATTATAGGACATATTAAACTATCCCGATAAAAGTGGGAACAGGTGTCGCTTTAAACATGCGCAGACAGACAGCTAGAGCCGCCAAATGTTAGTCGCAGCCGCTTATCGAGCCGCGATTGGAAAGCAATATGGGGTTTCATAGAGCGGGTGTGGCACGACCAGCGCCTCAATCCCAAACACGTCCTTCACCAGTTTCGGTGTCAAAAGCTGCGCTGGTGAACCCGAAGCATAAACGCGGCCCTCGCTGATCGCGATCAGATGATGCGCATATAGAGCGGCGTGATTAAGATCGTGCACAACCATGACGATGGTACGTCCACGCTCCTGATTAAGCTTTTTTAAAAGCTCAAGAACTTCAAGCTGGTGAGCAATATCAAGATAGGTCGTCGGCTCATCCAGCAACAGTAGTGGCGTTTCCTGAACCAATGCCATGGCAATCCATGCTCGCTGCCGCTGACCGCCTGAAAGCTGATCAAGCTGGCGCTCCGCAAAATCGATCAATCCGGTTGATGCCAGTGCCTGCTCAACCAGCTTGTCATCGTCTTTCGTGAGAGGCGACAGAAAACCTTTATGCGGATGGCGCCCAAACCGGCACAGTTGCCGCACGGTCAAGCCATCAGGCGAAACAGGGTTTTGTGGCAGAAAAGCGAGTTGTTGTGCTACAGATTTGCTAGTCATCGACGCAATAGGTTTTTCACCTAGATGAATGGTACCTTCTGTCGGCTGAATAAGGCGCGCGAGTGCACGTAATAAGGTGGATTTTCCGCAGCCATTAGCACCGACAACAGCCGTGATCTGGCCGTTAGGAATAGTTACATCAACATCCTTCAGGACGTCGGCTTGCGCATAGCCAACCGTGATGTTGCGGGCATATAGCCGAGAAGGATGGATATCAGCCATTTCGACCTGCTTCCTTGAAAAGGAGAAAAACGAGATACGGCCCGCCGACAACTGCAGCAATGATGCCTGCTGGTATCTCATTGGGTAGTGCAATCACGCGCCCAATCAAATCCGCAAGACATAGCGCCAAGGCTCCCAGCAAAGCGCTTGCCGGAACCAAATAGCGACTGCGAGAACCAACCATCAAGCGGCCAATATGCGGCGCCAACAGACCGAGAAATCCCATGCTGCCTACAGCCGCAACCGCACCGGCGGAAAGCAATACGGATGTGAGAACGAGCCCGCCTCGTAAAATGGCAGGCGGCAATCCGATGCTGTTCAACGTGTCGTCGCCAAAGCCGCTGGCGTCAAGCTTGCTCCCAGCAAGGACCACCAATGGCAGGCAGGCAAGAAGCCAGACCGCCAGGATGACGACATCATTCAGCGTTCGTCCATAGACACTACCTGCAAGCCAGATCATGGACTGATCAGCGCGTGTCGGAAACAGGACCATCATATATTGCATTAATGCGTGCGCCATCATGCCTGCCGCAACACCTGTCAGAACCAGTGCAGTAATGCTTCCACCGAACTGCCGTGCAATCAGAAACAGTGTCGCGGCACCCAGCAAGGCACCTAAAACAACACCAAGCGGAATGGCCCAAACACTCCAGGCAGCTGGCGCCAACATCGCAGCACAAAATGCGCCAAGACCGGCCCATTTCGTAATGCCCACGACATCGGGCGAAGCGAGCGGATTACGCAATGCACCCTGCAGGAAAGCCCCTGCCAATCCGAACGCACCTCCGGCCAATATACTGACGCCGAGGCGCGGCAGGCGGTATTGCATGACGATGAAAGCGTTTTTACCGCCGCTGATTGCGGTTATGATGTCGGACAGGCTCAAACGCACCGCGCCAACCATGATACTAAGAATGGAAATCGCGACAAGCAGCGCAAAAATAAAGCTGCATGTTACAAATGCGCTTCGGTTAGCCTGATGTTCGGCAGACGTGTTCATTTAAGCCGCCTACCATAAAGAATGAACAGAAAAGCAGGTGCGCCAATCAGTGCCGTCACAATACCAACCGGCACTTCGGCTGGAAAAGCGAGAACACGCCCTAGCAAATCAGAAGCATTCAACAACAACGGTCCAGCAATGGCTGAAAGGGCAATGACACTCGTCTGATCTGCGCCGACCAAACGCCGCATAGCATGAGGTACAAGCAATCCGACGAAACCGATTGGTCCACTGACGGCCACTGCGGAACCGGCCAGAATGACGATAAGTAGCGCAGCAACACCACCTACACGCTGAGCATTTTGCCCAAGTGAAGCACCCGTATTCTGATCGAGCGCCAGAATGGCAAAATGCCGTGAACCAAGAAGCGCAATGCATCCGCCCAATAGCGAGAATGGCAGAATAATCCAAACCTTTGCCCATTGGGCCGCGTTGAGCGAACCGGCAAGCCAATAGATGATGTCCTGCGCGGAGTTGTTGGCAATCAAAATCGCCTGAACCAGCGCAGAGAGGACGAGCTGGATCGAAATACCGGCAAGAGCCAGTTTTATATCGCTCATGCGTCCGGAGATCGCCAGCATCCACATCGCAAAACCGACGATTGCCGCGCCAAAAAAAGCAGGCCAGACAGTTCCAACACCACGAAATGACGGAAAAGCGATAAGACAGATCACGATTGAAAGTGATGCGCCGGCATTGATGCCGAATGTTTGTGGTGAGGCCAGCGGATTACGGGTCAGCGTCTGGATCAGCACACCCGCAACCGCGAGGTTAGCGCCGACCAGCGTTGCTAGCACGGCACGCGGCAAACGTATATCCCACACAAGCGCGCTTTGTGCTGAGCCATCTGGTTGAAACAGGTGTTGTAACGCACGACCGATAGAAAGATCAGATACGCCAAAGGCAATGCTTGCCAGAAGCACCACCCAAAAGACAGCCAGCAGGATCGCGCCCAAAAGAACAGGGTTGATCAAACCTGACGTCTGCTTATGCCCGGCCTCCATTGTCACAGCTACTTACTTTCCGCCATAGACTTTTGAAAGCACTTCCTGAGCGAGCAATTCTGCGATTTTCAGCCCGCGGAAACGCACGAACTGCGTGCGGTCTATTTCAAACGCCATATGGTTTTGAACAGCAGGAATATTGGTCCATGCAGTGTTATCTTTCCACTGATCGACAATCGTGCCGCCGGAATCGACACCAATGAGTAGAATCTCTGGGCTTACGGCAATCAGGCGCTCAAGATTTGCACCACTTTCAACAGGCTTATCCGACTGTATGGCAGGCGTTAGTCCCATCGCTTTAAAGACGGAACCTGTGAACGAAGAAGATGTGTGTAGACTAAGCGAATCCGGTGTCGCCACTGCAAGCAGGATACGTCGCTGTTCAGTGGCCGGAATCCGAGCAATAATTTTCGACATAACTTCTGAATGTCGCGCAATTGCTTCATCACCTTTGGCGCGCTCACCGAGCGCTTCGGCAATTGTAATAACCGAAGACTTGATGGTGTCGTAGTCCCCTTCCCAACTATTGAGTACGATGGTCGGCGCAATGGAACTCAACTGCTGATAAACGGCAGAATGTCTGGTCACATCGGCGATGATCAAATCGGGCGAGAGCGTGCTGATCAGCTCAAGATTGGGCTCCAGACGTGTACCGACAGATGCATAATCAATCTTCTTGCTAAGCAGTTGCTCGACGCGTGCTGACTGATTGTCGTCCGATATACCAACCGGAACAACGCCCAATACATCAAGGGTCTGTAAAAACGAAAATTCAAGCGCAACGACACGCGTTGGCTTGCCCGTAATCTCAGTTGTTCCAAGTTCATGCTTTATTGAGCGAATGTCGTCACCTGCCAATGCCGGTACAGACGCCGCACAGGCCTGCGCTACGATCATGCTCATGAACGCTAAATTGAATTCGCGACGGTTGATGCCTGCCATGTACTCATCCGAAGTTTTGAGCCATTACCCGGCGCGCCCGAGAAAAGCTCTCACAGTAGGTAGCTACGCCAGGGAAATCCCAGCGTAGCAATGTATGCTCTTAAAACGTAACCGATGCATTCACAAAGAACGTCCGTGGCTGGCCAACAAATTTGCCGCCATTGTTATCGGTCGCCCTCGTGAAATACTCTTTGTCAAACAGGTTTTTAACACCGAAGGCAAATTTCGGGGCGTATTTCATGTCTTCAGGCTGATAAGCAACCCGAAGATTAACGAGCCCATAACCGGGAATGTCACCCAGACGGCCGGTCGCGTCCTCTTCGGTCACATAGGTCGCGCCATCGGTAGCATTACCCGGCGAACGCTGCTTGGACTGTGCTGTAACATCGGCATTGAACAGCCAATCAGCATAACGATAGCTCGCACCGATCATTCCCGTGTGGCGTGAGTAGAACGGCAAGTCCTTCCCCTTGAACGCTCCAGCGCTGTAAGTCGCCTCCGTATAGGTATAATTGCCATAGATGGACAAGCCTTCCAGCGCTTGTGATACCCCACCAAGATCGTACCGAGCGGCAGCTTCAATGCCCTTATGTTCAGTTGCGCCGAGGTTGGTCCAGATGCCTTCACCAACAATCGTGCGGCCCAGATAAAGCTCCTTGTCGAAATCGATATAGAAAGCCGTGAACTCAGCACTCAGGCTGTCGCCCTCATAGTGCGTGCCAACTTCATAGGTCTTGGCTTTCTCAGGCTGAAGACCTTCGGTCGTCGAAGCGAGGTGGCTATATTGTTGCGGGCCAAACGATACACCCGCATTTGCAAAGACACTCCAGACATCATTGACCTGATAAGCAACGGAAATGGTTGGCAGCGCTTCTTTTGCATCCAGTTCCGGTGATTTCTGCCCAGTCACTGCACCATTACTGAAATCGGTTACTGTATTGTTGGTGTTGATTATTTCATAACGAACACCCGGTGTAATCGTCCAGTTTCCATACTGAACCTTGTCATCGATATAGACGGCATGAGCAGTCGTTCCGCCATCGCTCGTCTGATAGGTGTTCATCGGAAGCGCATAAGGATTAACGCCCGAGGCACGGTTATAGAATGCCGTTCTCGCCGCGACCTCCGAACTTTCTTCCGAAAGATACCGATAGCCTACAGTGACTTCATGGGTGGTTTCTCCCAGCTCAATCACACGCGAATACCGCGGCTCGATGCCATAATAGGAGTAATCACGCGGTGCCGATGTCAAACGATAGCGTCCTGCATTCGCCCCGGTGCCCTGCTGTTCGACATGGCTGCCTCGGAATGAGCTGACGTAATAGCCAAGAATTTCCAGATTGTTGACACCGTCATTGTGCTGATAACGCAGCGAAATATCGTTACGACGCCCAGTGAATTCGTCGTAGCGGCGCGTGGACTGGAACGGATCCTCTGCAAATTCAGCGGTTGTAAGCCCACCCGGCATTTTACCTTTGCCAGTATAGTGATGGTACTGAACGCTTAATGTATCCGTATCCGAGAGTTCGTATTTGCCCTTCAGGATGAGGTCATCAATATCAGTCCGATCGTTGCTGTCGCGATAACCAGTGCCATGAATGCCTGAATACAGAAGCGCTGCGCCAAACCCGTCAGCATTCGTGCCGCCGATAAGCACGCTAGGCGTTGCCTTGGTGCCACCATTCATTTCAGCACCCGCCGAGAAACGTGCTGTGAAATCTTCAGGAATTGGGTGGGTAGCAAAGTTGATGATGCCGCCCACATTTTGCGGACCATACCGCACCGACCCTGCGCCACGAACCACGTCGATGGTTTCCACATTGCCTAAAGTCAGCGGAAACAGAGACAACTGCGGCTGCCCGTAGGGTGCGTAAGACAGAGGAATACCGTCCATCAGTACCGTCGAACGTGGCGACAGGCGGGATGTCAGACCGCGAACACCGAGGTTCAAAGAAACATCGCTGCCGCCGGTGCCATTGCTTTCCTGCACTTGTACGCCTGGAATTTGATTAAGCGCGTCGCGAATATCCTGCGCGCCGCGTTCCTCGAACTCCTTGCGATCCACGATTGTTCGTGCGCCAGGATGCTTGAGCATCTTTTCCTTATTGGGCGCATCAAGCCAGTTGCCCACAACGGTAATCGCGTCCAGGACAATTCCACGATCAGCATCAATTTTCTGGCTGCTCTCAGCATCCTGAGCGAAAGCATGAAAAGGCAGGATGGCAACGGAAGCCAGCAGAGCGGACGTGGCGATAATGCGATGGCGAACCATGGAAGTTCCTCAGGGCGGAAAAAAGTTGCACTGAGCCGCTGCGAAAATGTCATTTCGCATTTTGGCATTGTGCTCGGAAAGGAAGACAGAAAGCGGTGCAGGTCAGATGAAGGCGACCCTGCCGTCATGACCTATTGTCAGAACAATATCTCAGGAATGGATTTCATCTGCTGCGCCTCAAAAACAGAAATTGGGTCACCGCCGATTGCGGCAATGTTGTGACTACTACATTACTGAAGTGAGAATTTCAATAAACATTACCATAACCCTCATCTTTTTTCGATGAGGATCGAATTTCTATTTTTGAAGAAAGAGATACGGAGAGCATACCATTATAATTATATGATACTAAAAGGTTTTTTAGTTATCAAACACAACGAGTCCGATCAACTACGCTAGGCGGCTCCTGAAATCAGCGAGCTTCTTTTTTGTATCGAGGGCGCGTTGCTGATTTTTTGTTGCGATGCTGTAAGCCAGAGTCTCAGAAACGACAATGGCACCGACCGTCCAGCTGGCAAGTCCTGTCGCAGAGCCGACGCAGCACAAAACTGCCGCCACTTTATCCTGATAAGCATCCCTAAGCTGCGCGCCGCATACGAGTATAACGTGGCAGCCAATGGCCGCAAACTGATCCAGAATGAGTTTAAATTCTTTGGTCTCGCGCGCTGCATGAAAAAGCACAATGACATCGCCCGAACGCAGATCAATGAGCTCGTTGGCGAGCGAAAAACCGGCTTCACCGCTAAACCTTGTCCGCAGCCCGACACGGCTCAATGCGATGGAACAGTGTTTCGCTTCAACTTCGGAGCGGCCAATGCCGATGCACCAAATGGTGTCAGCCTGTTCGAGCACTTGCATAGCTTGCGCAAGCGCATCCGCTTCGAGCTTTTCTTCAGTGGAGGTTACAATTTCGCGGGCTGTTTCAAAAACCCGCTTCTTGACGACCGAGAGGTCATCGCCAGTTGCGCGAAACCGTTGGGACAGCCTTTCAGTCGTTGGCTGTGCCTTTGCTATGGGACGGCTGCAAAGCCGCTTGAGCTCCGGCAGACCGCTGAAACCCAGCCGACGTGCCGCACGAATTACCGTCGCGTCACTGGTTCCGCTCTTTGCAGCTATGTCCTCAGCATTCTGAAAGATCATTTCTTCAACGGGCATCGACAAAAGATACTCGATGACCGCCAGCTCGGAGCGTGTCAGCTCCGAACGGTGCTTTTCAAAGCGCTGTCTCAATACCGAATCTTGAGAAGATGTGGTCAGCATTTCGGTCTCCAGTGATGCCCGTCGATACATCAAACTTTCACAACCGAAAAGCATTCCTCTTTAAATATCAACCCGAAAGCAGATCAGAGATCACAACACTCAACCAGGTTGTACTGCCCGTGCTCGTGCCGTGCTCTTCTCCCAGGCAACCAAAACAAGGCTCGAACAAACAATCAGCACAGCGCCGAAAGCGACATTTGAAGCCGGGATTTCCGCCCAGATTGCGTAACCATAGAGGAACGCCCAAATGAGGCCAGTAAACTCTGTCGGCGCAAGCGCCGAGGCTGGTGCGTGACGAAAACCTTCATAAAGAAGATATTGTCCAATCGTTGCAACAAGGCCAAGGCCAATCATCAATACCCATGCCGATGCGTCAGGCGTCTTCCACACCCATGGGAAGGACACAGCGCAGGCAATACCAAAAAGAAGGCTTGTGGCCCACATCTGGGTCAAAGTCGTTTCGGTCCGGCTAACGAGGCGGATCAAAATCGTGCTCAGAGCCCAGCAAAAGCCTGCAATCACGCACATAATAGCGGGTATCAGGTTTGGAGTATGGGTTGGGTTGGCCGCAATCAACACACCGACGAAGCCGCCCATACACGCGACCCAGCGCCCTGCCCCGATCTTCTCCTTGAGAATAAAGATCGACAGAAACATCACCATGATCGGCGCTGAGAAGTAAAGTGTTGTGAGCTCGGCAAGGCCAAGATGACGGGCGGCATTATAGAACAGAAGCCAAGCCAAGAGCATCAGACCAGCGCGCAACACAAGAGTGCCGCGATACTTGCTCTTGAAAATTGAGGGATGGCGAAGCCGCCACGCAAGCCCACCGGTAATGACTACAATCACGAGGCTTCGCATGAATAGAATTTGCGGAACCGCATAATCTGCAACCAGCCATTTAACAATGGCATCTTGCAAGGCGAAGCAGGCATAACCTGCAGAGGCAAGCGCGATCCCGAAAATCGGTTTCGACTCAGCGTTTCCAGAATCCATGATGACCTCACAGTGAAGCGAAGCCGCTATAGCTCAGGACGAGTGACTTGAGAAGGCTTGTTCTGATGTACGTAGGCCACCGAGCATCTTGCAAAGGCATGAAGCGAGGAGTAAGCAGATTCTATTCAAACATGCAGCGAGATTATCCGGCAAACTTCAGCAATGGATTTGCGCACGAGAACGCGTTGAGCCAGTGGTCGGGGCACCCAGAAATTATGAATAAGAAAGCGGCACTTGCCGTGGGCGGCAACGCTGTATTGGCCGGTATCCTTCTGATGCTGCTTGGCGATTTCATGTTCGCGTTAAACGACGCCATGGGCAAATGGCTTGTAGCCAGTTTCTCAGTTGGTCAAGTTTTGTTGATCCGCTCGTTTGGTGCCTTCTTTGTGCTCGGCCCGATGTTATCGCGCCAGCCGGCAAGCGCATTGTTTCAGGTTGAAAAGCCTTCGCTTCAATTGGCGCGCGTGGTTCTGGCAACTGCAGATACAGGCCTTTTCTATGCGGCGGTTACTTTCCTTCCGCTAGCAGACGTGATGACCTTCTACATGGCAGGCCCAATCTACGTCGCAGCTCTCTCGCACTTCCTGATTGGTGAACGCATCGGCTGGCGGCGCTGGCTTGCTGTCTTCATTGGTTTTATCGGCGTTATCATCGCGCTGCGTCCATCTTCAGCGATGCTGTCATGGCCTTCCGTTTTCGGCCTTTTGGGCAGTATTTCCTTCGCGATGACACTGGTACTAGGACGTGTTCTGCGCTCCACACCAGACGCGACGCTCGTAACCTGGCAGACGTTGGGCTGTCTTGTTGTTGGTGGTGTTCTGAGTATCGGACATTGGACGCCGTTTACCACAGGCGAATTGCTGGCTTTGCTTCTGCTTGGTATCGTTGCCTGCCTTGCACATCTGCTGATTACCCGGGCACTCAAGCTCGCACCGGCATCGGTATTGGCGCCACTACAATACACGCTATTGCTGTGGGCGATCGTGTTCGGTTGGATGTTCTTCAACGATCTACCGGATCGCCAAACCCTCTTTGGGGCTGCAATCATTGTTCTGGCTGGTCTGTTCATCTTCCACCGTGACAAGGTGAAAAAGACAGAGCCCCTCGTTCCGAATGATGCCAGCCATGGTTGATCTTTAAGGCCTGTTAATTCGCAGCCGTATCAACCCGAACCACAACAGACATGCCGGGTGCAAGCAAATCAGCATCCGGCTGCCCCTCATCGATGGCGATGCGGACAGACAAGCGTTGTGTGATCTTGGTGAAGTTGCCAGTCGCATTATCGGATTTGATAACACTGAACTCCGAACCCGCAGCTGGTGAAAACGCCTCGATATGGCCTTTCAACTCAGCGTGGCGAAGTGCATCGACGGTGAATGTCACCGGCTGGCCAACCTTCATGCCGTAAAGCTGGGTTTCCTTGAAATTCGCAACAACCCATTTAGTGTTGGGAACAAGCGAGACAAGCTGAGTGCCTGCCGTCACATATTGCCCGAGCCGCACGCCAACTTCGCCGAGTTTTCCATCACGCGGAGCCATGATCCTGGTGTTTTGTAAGTCGATCTTTGCCAGTTCCACCGTTGCTTCCGCATTGGCTATATCGGCATTCAAGCTGTCTCGATTGACGATAATGGATTGGAGATCCTGCTTTGCAACCGCAAGAGCTGCCTGCGCTTCTTCAACGGAAGCCTGCGCCTGCAATAACGTACCATGCGCTGTGTCGGCCGAGCTTTGGGTTGTAACACCGCGCGGCAGCAAAGCCTCTACGCGCTTCGCATTGGCCTGCGCCACTTCCAGCGCTGCATTAGCGCCTGAAATCTGTGCCTGCCGCGACTGGATCGTTGCCTCCGCAGAACGCTGGCTCTGCTCGGAATTGGCTAGCGCTGCCTTTTTGCTGGCAAGCGAAGCCTCTGCCTGATCCAGCTTCTGTTGATAGCTGCGACTATCGATTTCAAACAGAAGCTGTCCCTGTTTGACCGTTTGATAGTCGGTTACATCGACCTTAGTAACATAACCCGCAACCTGCGGGCTTATGACCGTGACCTGCCCCCGGACATAAGCATTGTCGGTCGTCTCGATGCTGTGCTTGAAGGGCGGCAATTGCCACGCCCAGAGAACCATCAGGACACCTGCAAGGCCGATGATAAGGGCTAAACCACCGCGAATATATTGCTTTCCAACAGACATTTTCAAACACTCATCGATTAACGAACGGTCGTCACTTCTGGATGACGACGGATTTGCATATTTTCATAAATGCGATAGGCGATCAGACAGCCAAGCGAGGCGACAGCGATTACGGAGATTGCCAGAAAGGCATCATTGTAAGCCATCACTGTTGCCTCACGCGTAACCTGTTGCCCGAGTAAAGCCAGCCCTTCAGCCTTGGTTAGCCCCTGATCGGCCAGCAGCTTCGAGTAAGTACCCGAAAGCGCCTGAACGCGTTGTGCAACCACCGGATTGGACATCACCAGCTGTTCGACCAGATGAGCCGAATGATATTTTTCGCGGATCGCAATGAAGGTGCTGAACACTGCCGAGCCGATCAGCCCGCCAATATTCTGCGTAAACAGGAAGATGACGATGAAGCTCGTCATATAGGTCGGACCCTGTTTGAGCGCCTTCGTGATGCCCGTCAACATGGCAGGTGGCAGGAACAACGCGCCACCAAAGGCAATCAGCGCCTGACTAAGATAAGCATTGTGAGGACGCGTGAGATTGGTCGCGTGACTATCCATATAGGCACCCATCGCGATGAAAATCAGCGCCAGCCCGAAGATAGTCGAGACGCGTTCTAGGCTCATCCACATGCCACAAACAAGGCCACCCGCCAGTGATGCGGCGAGAATGATGAGATATAGTCCCTGACTTTGCCCATCCTGCAAACCGAAAGCCTGAAACAACCCCACAGCACCAGTTGTCTGTTCCGCAAGCACAATGCGGAATACAAAGAGGATCAGCGTAAAACGCAGGATTTCCGGCGAAAACAGCCAATGCAAATTCATCAGCGGTTGTTCGCGGTTGAGTTCTATCGCTGCGGCGCAAGCCAAAGCCGCGATTGATATCGCAAGGCACACGCCAATCCATGGCGCTTCAAACCACCAATAGTTTTTGCCCTGAACCAGAATGACCGCCAGAAGACCAAAGCCGATAGCGATCAGCCCATAGGCCACAAAATCGAGCCAATGCAGAACTTTGGCACGCGGAACCTGTGTCATTGGCAGTACATAAACAACGGCAAAAGCCGCCAGCGACAGGCCAATCTCGACCATATAGAGCTGCTGCCACTGTCCAATATCAAACAACATCGGCGAGATTACACGCGCAAATGGACCAGCCGCCGCAGAACAGGTGAGCGCGAGGCTAAGTCCCCAGGTCATCTTCTTTGCTGGCGGAAAAGCTTCCAGCATATAGAGAAAGCCGATGGTCGAAACGGGTGCGGCGGCAGCACCGGCGATGAAGCGGATGGGGATCGCTGACCAGATGTCATAGACCAACAGATGCAGCAGCGAAGATACCAGAAAGATTGCAATCGCGATTTCTGCAAAGCGGCGTAGACCAAACTGCGTGCGGATCTTTACCAGAAGAATGGTGAGGCTCGCATAGGGCGCCATGTAGGCGGCAATCACCCATGAGGTTTCGGTCAAGGTCGCGCCGAGCGAACCTTGAATCTGCTGCGTGTTTGCCGAGATGAAATACATGCTGAGGCCGCGCGTCGACCACATGAGAACAGACGCTGCTATATAGATTGCAGACATGTAAACCGGCATATGCGGAACGGCAGGCGTTGCAACCTGTGTCGGAGCGACAGGCTCTTTTGCTGCTATCGGTTTATCATCGCCTCTCTCGGACATAGCGCATCACCTGTCTTTATCAGCCAGCGTTGCTTCAACGGTCTGGCTGATTTCCTGAAGGACGGTTAGCGCTGTTTCGAGCGACTTCTGATCAATCTTTTGCAGAAGCTCCGCGCGGATGGCTTGTGTGATTTCCTGAAGTTGCTTGACCTGAGCCTGTGCCTCTTCAGTCAGTTCAATGCGCTTGGCACGACGGTCGCCCTCCACAGCCGCGCGATAGATAAGCTGCTGCTTTTCAAGACCATCAAGGAGACGCACAACAGACGGATGCTCAATCTCAAGAGCATCGGCAAGTTCGCGCTGGTTCCAGTCTCGCTGCTCGGCAAGCAGCAGCAATACGCGAGCGCGCGCAAGCGTTAGCCCGCGTTCGCGAACACGAGAGTCAAAAAGATTGCGCATTTTTCGAGCGGCGGTTGAAAGGCCCATCGTGAATGCGGCTTCTAATTCTAGTTTGGACTGAGACATTGTATAGCTATCTATAATATGAGTAGCTACATATATAGTTCACAATCGGGCAGCAATCAATAATGTTCTAATGTTGTGCCAGCTAATGAAAACGTTACCCAGTCAAATGAATATTTTTTCCGAACTGCGGGAATAAAATGAGTGTCGCGATTGTCTTACGTCATATCGCATGTCGCGATTGGAACCCATGTGAGGCAAACCATGAGAACCGCAACGTTTATGTCTGTTTTGGCTATTGCAGCAGTATCGGCAACTTCAGTGCTCGCAGCGCCCATGGTCAAAACGATGGAAACATCCAAAGGTCAGGTTTTGGCTGGTGCCAAAGATATGACGCTCTACACTTTTGACAAGGATAGCAAAGGCATGTCCAATTGCTATGATACTTGTGCCACGAACTGGCCGCCTTTTATGGCAGCTAAGGGTGACAAGGCTTCTGGCACCTATACACTGGTAAAGCGCAAGGATGGCAGCGAGCAATGGGCAAAAGACGGAATGCCGCTTTATTACTGGATGAAGGACAAAAAAGCCGGCGACGTGACTGGAGACGGCGTTAATGGAGTCTGGCACGTCGCAAAGCCATGAGGCCGATGTGAGCCGTCCTGCTCCCGACAGTTTCGAGGGCCAGCTTCTGGCCCTCCTGCCGATCATGCGGCGCTATTCGCGCAGTCTTGCAAAATCCGATGCCGAAGGCGAAGATCTTTTGCAGGATTGCGTGACCAAAGCGCTGTCCCGGCGCGGCCAGTGGCGAGGCCTCAATCTGCGTGGGTGGATACTCACGATGATGACCAACCTTTATCGCAACAGCTATAAAAGCAAAGCACGCACCCGGCACGAAACGCTGGATGCTGCTGAAAACATCAGCTCTCCTTCAACGGAAAGCGATCCTTTTCAGTTGCAACAGCTTGAAGAAGCCATCAACAGTCTGCCGGAAGATAATCGCTCGGTCCTGATGCTGATCGTCGTTGAAGGATATAGTTATGGCGAAGCAGCAACTATGCTTGATATTCCCGTAGGGACTGTAATGTCACGCCTCTCACGCGCGCGTCAACGGCTCGCAGACCACATGAACGGCTCAAATGTCGTAATGCTTCGGAGAAACCCATGACAAAACGCAATTCTCCGATTACAGAAGCGGAACTGCATGGCTTTGTGGACGGACACCTTTCCAGTGAAGAAAGCGCGCGTATCGCAGCGATCCTCGAAAACGACCCCGAACAGGCAGCAATCGTCGACGAATGGCGCAAGCAGAATGAAGGCATCAGACAGCTCTTCTCCGGCTATGCGCTTGAGAAGAATAGCGATGCGAACCTGATCCGTGCGAGAACCAGACAACATGAACGGCGCTATCGCTGGGCTGTTGCGGCGTCCATTCTCGCCGCACTGGTGATTGGCGGCCTCGGCGGCTTTGCCGGTTCCCGCATTTATGACCAGCCCCAGCAGATAGCCAGCATCGAAGCATTACCTCAGCAGGCACAGGCGGCCTATCTGGTCTATGCAAGCGAAGTGCGCCACCCGGTTGAAGTCTTCTCGGAAGAAGAAGCTCATCTGGCAACATGGCTTGGAAAGCGGCTTAATATACCTGACCTTAAAATCCCCGACCTAAGCACATTTGGCTTTCAGCTGGTTGGTGGTCGTTTGTTGCCAGTGGACAGCAAACCCGGCGCCTTTTTCATGTATGAAGATGCAGCTGGAAAGCGCCTTTCAGTCATAGTCGGTCGGAACCCTGAAAACCGGGACACAAGCTTCCGCTTCGCCTCAAATGACGGTGTTGAAACCTTCTACTGGATCGATGGTGAGCTTGGCTACGCGGTAAGTGGCGAGATATCCCGAGACCAGCTACGGCAGATAGCTGAAGAATGCTATCGACAGTTTCCGAGCTGATGAAATCAGCGTACATAAAAAAGCAACCAAGATTTCGATAAATTCTGCGCACTTCTATAATACATACAAGTAACTATAATAGACGTTCTCTAAAGACAGACCTGTAAAAAAGGCTGTATGCGTTTGCACTAAAAGATTGCACGCAAAAAAACTATGGGGAACCCGTGCTTAAATTCCAGAACATTGTTCTTGAGCTGATTGCAAGAGGCAAGCCTCTGGAGCAGACACTTGTGCAACTCTGTCTTGAGATGGAGGAGCTGATCGCTGACGCAAGCGTGATGGTCTGCTCTGTCGATAGTGCAGGCATGATGCACCTGCTTGCAGCACCGGGCATCCCTGAAAGCTATGGCAAAATACTGGACGGAACAGTGGTCGGCCCGGAAGTCGGCTCCTGCGGAAGCGCGATCTATCACAACGCCGCTGTAAGCGTTGCCGATATAGAAAATGATCCGAAGTGGGCAACCTACAAGAAATGCGTGCTGCCCTTTGGTTTGCTGGCCTGTAGTTCTGTACCTATACGGAACGAGACTGGTGAGGTCGTCGGCGCGTTGGCTGTCTATTTCAGCAAAAAGCACACCCCGTCGGCACAAGAGCAGCAAGTGATCAATACGGGTGCAACGCTCTGCAATCTTGCGATGGCGCGTGAAATGCGCATTCTCAACTATGAGCGCAGAGCCACAGTTGACGAACAAACAGGACTTCCCAATCGTGCCGCATTTGATGACGCTCTTTCACAATTGCGCTGCGAACTGGCTGGCAGCTGGGCCTTGTTCGTCATCGATATCGACAATCTCAAAGTTACCAACGATACATTCGGCCATGAGGTCGGAGATTTTCTGATCCACACTATCGCAACCAGCATTTCGGCAACAATGGCACCGGACATAACTTTCCGGACGGGCGGCGATGAATTTACCGTCATCATCCAAAGCCACAGCGCACTTTACGATCTCGACCACACGGCGGAGTTGATCTTTAAATCACTTTCCTCGCATGTCGAATTTGACGGTCAGACAATCCTGCCACGCGTGACTATTGGCGGTGCTGTTCTGGCCGCGCAAGATACACAGCCGCAGATTGTGCGCCGCAACGCAGACTTTGCGCTTTACCACGCCAAGGAAAATGCGCGCGGCAGCTTTGTACGCTATCAACCGAACGTTGATACGCGCATTGTCCATCGACGCAATTCGATCCGAGAAGTGCGCGAAGCACTCGATCAAAAGCGTATTACTGCGCATTATCAGCCCGTAATGCGTCTCGATACCAGGGAAGTCATCGGTTTTGAAGCTCTAAGCCGCATGACCACAACGTCGGGCGATATTCTACCAGCGTCGGTATTTCAGGAATCCTTTTCGGATGTGCATATCGCATCCGAAATCACGCAGTACATGCTCACCATCGTTGCTCAGGACATTAGACGCTGGCTCGATCTCGGCCTGCCTGTGCAGCATATTGGCGTGAACGTGACGGCTGCCGACTTTTATGTCGGCGATCTTGCGGCTTTTGTGTCTAAAACTTTCGCCAAATATGACGTACCACTCCGACATCTCATTATCGAAGTGACGGAAAACGCGTATATCGGTCAACGCGATGACGTGGTGGCATCTGGCATTCGAAACCTCCGAATGCTCGGCGTCCGCATTGCTCTTGATGACTTTGGAACGGGGTTCGCCGCCCTTGCGCATCTCCTCACGGTCCCCGTCGATATTATCAAAATCGACAAGTCGTTCGTATGCAGGTTGGCACCGGGCGACCCAAGTGTCGCAATCGTCAAAGGTATCGTACAAATTGCCGGAGACCTGAAAATCAAACTCGTTGCCGAGGGGGTCGAGACTATGGCCCTTGCTGAAACGCTGCAGCAGATGGGATGCCAGCTCGGCCAAGGCTATGCCTTCTCCAAGGCCGTCAATTACGAAAAGGCAACTGTCTTATTGCGGGATCTCGGTCAATACGCAGATCAGGCACCGACGGTCAAAGCGAAATCGTTGAAAGCAAAAAACTGAAGCCTTTTACCCCGGCCTGTGATCCAGTTTCATCTAGCCTTCGTATGAGGCTTCATGAATACAAACGTTTCCTTTGGCTCACAGACATGGCACAAGAAAGTAGAGCGCAATTTGCTGCTTCTGGCTTCGCCACATCTGAGCGTACGGGATTCAATACGGATGAATGAACGGACTGCTTCTGAAAATCAGCCCTCATTGGAGGAATTGATGCTGGCGGTCAGTTCCCGACGCGACGTGGACGCATTCGAGGCGATTTTTAAGCATTTCGCACCCCGGGTGAAGGCCTATATGGCCAAACTGTCTGCCGATACGCAAACAGCGGAAGAATTAATGCAAGAGACCATGATTACGGTCTGGAACAAGGCGGATCAGTTTGATTTTTCCAAAGGAGCCTTGTCGACCTGGATTTTCACCATCGCACGCAACCAGCGCATTGATGCAGTGCGACGCGCCCGCCGCCCGGAATTTGACCCAACCGATCCGGCCTTCGTACCCGATGAGGAGCAGCCAGCCGACTTGAGGATTGCCGAGCAGCAATCTGCCAGCCAGTTACGCGCCGCAATGGCTGACTTACCGAAGGAACAATGCACCCTGCTTGAACTCGCTTATTTCGAGGAAAGCACGCATAGCGCCATCGCAAAGAAGCTTAACCTCCCGCTCGGCACCGTCAAATCCCGGCTTCGACTTGCATTCAGCAAATTGCGGGCAGCGCTCGATAATTCGGGAGCGCACTGATGGATATCAAGCATCATCTGAGCGATGAACTCCTTTCAAGCTATGCCGCTGGCACACTGGCAGAAGGCTGGAGCATCGCCGTCGCCACTCATCTTGCACTCTGCCCTCAGTGTCGCTCTCGCTTGAATCATTTCGAGTGCATAGGTGGTCAACTTCTTGAAACGGTTGAGCCAACGAAACTTGAAGCTTCCACATGGGATAGTTTTAAAGACAGGCTCCAGAAGGCACCGCAGTCAACAGTGCATTCGGCACCACGCGCCGAGATAAAAATGCCTGCCGTGATACCGGAACCGCTGAGATCTTATGTCGGTGGCGACTTACCGGATTTGAAATGGAAATCGCTCGGTCGAGGCGCTTATCAGGTGCCCATCGAAACGCGCGATAGCGAAACACAGGTTCGCTTGTTGAAAATTCCAGCGGGGAAGCCAGTGCCCGAGCATGGGCACGGCGGTCGCGAACTGACATTGGTGCTAAGCGGTAGTTTCCATGACGAAACCGGGCTTTTCGCTCGTGGCGACATTGAGGAAGCGGATGGTGATCTTGTGCATCAGCCGATTGCCTCACCCGATGGGGATTGCATCTGTCTGGCGGTGACTGACGCTCCGCTCAAATTCCAGAGCTGGCTTATGCGGCTGGTTCAGCCCTTGATTGGCATCTAAAGAAAAGGCGGCAAATATGCCGCCTTTTTTGTTAGTTCAAAACGACAATTGCCGCGTTCAGTGCGGTCGCCAGCGATAGCCATATGAGATAAGGCACGAATAGTAGCGCCGAGATACGATCTGGTCGCCATGCGCGAAGAATAAACAGAAGCACGCAAAGCCAGACCCCGATGATTACGACAAGTCCCAGCACTGTCATATGAGCGCCAAAGAAAATAGGCGTCCAGATGAAGTTTAAAATCATCTGACCAAACCATGGTCCGCGCCGCTGCCACCCACTGTCACTTATCCATGTACGCCAGCCTGCAATGGCAATGAAGATATAAAGTATCGTCCAAATGGGGCCAAAGGCGGCGTTAGGCGGGGTAAACCACGGCTTTTGAAGCGATGCATACCATTCGCCCGGCGGGAAACCGATGCCGATTGCCATTCCGACAACAATAATGACGAAGGCGAAGACGGCCAGAAGCCCCAATTTTTGCATATGATTACTCCAGTCTATCCGCTGATCCGCGACGTAACCCAATAGCCAATATAGGCTGACACTGCAGACAGAACAGTGCCCCAGATCAGGTCTGCAATCGTCAGGGTCCACGACCAGTTTTTCAAGGTGGCCTGATTGGTCAGATCATAAGTCGCATAGGCGACAAACCCCAGAAGTGCCCCATGAACGAGCGTGACTGTGCCACTGCCAGCAACAAGCCCGGGCCTCACCGCGAAGAAAATCAGTCCGAACACGAAGATCACATAGAAAACGATAGCCGGTGCAAGACGAAAACTCGGCGCAAGCATGTCGCCCATGACAGGGCGGTAAAACACATTCGCCATGTTGGATAACCACACGGAGTCGATTGCCAAGAATGCAACCGCCGTCACCATATAGGCGATGAGATAATCTTTCATCGATCGCTCACTCTCTTATTTGATGCGGGTCCAGCCCACATTGCGACACAGGAGGCCAGCCAAAACGCAGCCATTGGTCGTCATATTATCGCCGTCGACTTTCACGCTGATCTTGTAGGTCAGGTTGCGTTGCGGGTCGAAAGCAGTGCCTGAATATCGCCCGTCTGCAGTCTCGTTGATACTCATCACCAGCCGGTCGCCAGTTTTCTCTTTGGGTGTTCCAGGCTTGATCCATGTGTTTGTGGCGCAGATATCATTGCCGCATCCGGCAATTTTTACCCGCGCGTTGCCATCTCCGCGCGCCCAGTTGCCGTTGATCTCAGCCGCATGCGCCGAGAAGGGAAACAACACCGTCATCATGCCGATCGTCAGTATCCATTTCATCGACGCCTCCTCCGTCAGTGGGTATGGAGCCTAAGCATGTTCAATCGTATAAAGGCCGACATTAATCGCACCTTCCTCAAACCCACCTTCGCAATAGCAAAGGTAGTATTCCCAAAGCCTCCGGAATTTATCATCAAAGCCAAGCTTTTCGATTTCCGGCCAATTGGCGATGAAGCGCTGACGCCATTCGGCAAGTGTCAGCGCATAAGAATGACCGAAATGCTCGGTATCCGTTAACACCAGACCGGCCTTAACAAGATCGCGCTCAAGCACTTTGTCTGACGGAAGAAAGCCGCCCGGAAAGATGAACTTCTGGATGAAATCGGCTTTGCGGCGATAGTTTTCGTAACGCGTTTCTTCTATCGAAATGACCTGCAATACTGCTCGACCGCCGGGCTTGAGACATCGCTTCAGGGTTGCGAAATATTCCGGCCAATAGGCTTCGCCAACGGCCTCAAACATTTCGATCGATACGATGCGGTCAAACTGACCTTGCACATCACGGTAATCCTGCAGGCGAAGATCAACGGCCTCGCTTTTCCCAACCTCTTTAACCGCAGTTTGCGCCCAGGCGAGCTGCGATGGAGACAGGGTTATTCCCGTCACATGCGCGTCGCCATATTCTGCGAGATAGCCCGCCAAGGCGCCCCAGCCGCAGCCGATTTCAAGAATTTTTTCGCCGCCCTCAAGCGCCAGTTTTTCAGCAATGCACTGCAACTTCTGCTCCTGCGCATTCTCAAGGCTATGCGTTGTCTCATTCCAGATCGCAGATGAATAAAGCATCGAAGGATCGAGCCACCGGGCATAGAAATCATTGCCGAGATCGTAATGCGCTTCGATGTTGCGACGGCTGCCGCGACGCGTATTGGCGTTGAGCAGATGGCCGATACGGTTCAGCGCCCGCATCCAACCCGACCCACGCAATGTGGAGAGCAGCGTATCGCGATTGCGCGCTGCAAAGCGGATGACCGAGGTTAGATCAGGCGATGTCCATTCGCCTTCGATATAGGCTTGGGCAAAGCCAATATCCCCACCCGTCAGCAATCGACGCAGGCTGTTCCATTTAACAATTGCGATCTTGGCTTCCGGGTCGGGTGATGAGCCATTGGCCGCAATGACCTCACCGCCAGGCAGCGAAAGAACCAAACGCCCATGCTGGACCTGTTTCAACAGCCGTTTCAACACAATAGCTGAAGGGCTGAAAGCAGGTCGTTCGATCCGGCTTGATGCGGATAGTGGATGATATTCGTCGAGCTGGCTCATGCGGCCTTGTTCCTCTGCTGGACGGTCTCGTTACGAACAGATGTGATGGGAGTGTCAGGCGCTGCGGGTCGTTTGCGTAAACCGATGCCCTTCAACCAGATTTTCAGCGCTTCCCAGTGAATACCGCCCACCACTTTCAGGGTGAGAAATGGAATTGCGAAGAAGGCACGCAACAGGGCGGCGTCGCTGAGTTCAACCCGGCGCGCTAGATGACGAGCCGTCAAAAGCAGGCCTTCATCGTCAAAACTGTTGATGCGGATGGAGAGCCTGTCTGTCGGTGGTGTGACTTCAAACTCATATCGCAGCTTCATATCCATGAAGGGCGAAACGTAAAAAGCCTTGTCACAGCTTTGCACGATGCGTCCGCTTGATGCGTTTTCGACGGGGATCATGTAACCGTGGCGCTGGCGGAATGTATTATCAACTTCCCAAAGGATCGCCACGAGTTCGCCGCCACGATTATAGCTGAAGAAAACACTCAGCGGATTGAAAGCCCAGCCTGCAATGCGCGGCATGGTAAGCAGGCGGATCGCACCGCCATCAGGCGTTACTCCGGCTGCATCCATGGCACGTTCGACCTGTTCGCGCAGTGGCACAGTCGATCCATCGCCCCTGTCTTTTCTGTAGAAAGAAAACAGATTGAAACGGTCGAGCGAGAAAAGCTTCAACTTACCGTCAAGCGTTTCCAACTCGTCGAGATCAAGCAGGAGCGAGTAGATTTTATAGGCCAGCTTGTGAACTTTAGGCCGCAAACGCGCATGGGTCACATGGCCGGGAAAGAGTGCCGACTGGAAACGTTCGGTCATGCCAGCACCCTTTCCCTGATTGGCAAAGGATGGCGAACGATGCGCGCACTTTCCTGCTCGACCTGCCATGGGCGGCGCAGGCCGCCCAAATCTTCTGCCACGGCAAGACCTGCCTGAAGCCCGTCCTCATGAAAGCCCGAGCCGAAATGCGCACCGCAAAACCATGTCCGGCGCTGTCCCTGCAATGACCAGATTTCCTTCTGCGCACGATCCGTTGCCAAGTCGAAAATCGGATGCTCATAGATCTCGCGACAGATCACCAGTTCCTCACGCGGCGCACGACATGGATTGAGCGTCACAAAAGTCTCGGGCGCTTGGCCCAGCGGTTGCAGGCGGTTCATCCAGTAAGTGATGGATGGCTGCGCCGGGCCATTGGCTGCGTTGGTAAGGTAATTCCAGCTCGACCACGCCGCCCTGCGTTTCGGCATTAAAGATGCATCGCTATGGAGCACTGCTTCATTACGTGAATATTGAAACGCGCCGAGAATGCGGCTTTCATCCGCGCTCGGATCGGCCAGCATTCGCAAAGCCTGATCGGCATGATTGGCGATCACTATATCGTCGAAAACATGGGAAATGCCGCTTCCGTCAATTAACTCGACAGAGTTTTCGGAGCGTCGAACGGATTTAATCGGTGTAGAAAGCCTGATCGCGTCTGCATAGGGCTTGGTGATACGCTTTACATATTCCCGACTGCCGCCGGATACCGTACGCCAGATAGGCCTGTCACGAAGAGCCAGAAGACCATGATTGCAGCAAAAGCGAACGAAGCTTGCTGCCGGATATCGCCCCACTTCCATCGCAGGAGTGGACCAGATCGCCGCCGCCATCGGATAGAGATGATCTTCACGGAAAGCCCGGCCATAACCATTACGTGCTAAATAATCATCCAGAGAAATTCCGCCCATAATGGCGAGGTCTTTTGGTGCATTGCGATAAAATCGTAAGAGATCGCGGATCATAGACCAGAAGCGCGGGCTAACCAGATTGGAGCGCTGGGCAAAGAGTCCAAGGCCCGTGCCGCCCGAATATTCATAAGCGCCATTTGCGACTGAAACGGCAAATGACATGTTCGATGCCGCGGTTGGAACTTCAAGTGTGCGAAACAATGCAGTCAGATTTGGATAGGTCACTTCATTATAGACGATGAACCCGGTATCGACCGCGACCGGACCGAAGCTGCTTTCAAACTCGACGGTATTGCTGTGGCCGCCGATGCGATCCGATGCTTCAAACACAGTCACATCATGGCGTTGCGAAAGCAGCCATGCAGCCGACAATCCGGAAATCCCGCTGCCGATAATCGCGACCCTGAGACGTTTAGAGCTGCCCGAGTGGTTCGTGATATCCATAGTCCCTCTCTTCACCGCATGCTTGGGCCGCGTGTTTGCTGCATTTTCATCGTCTTACGTTTTGAGAAGGGGTTTGGTTCAATCGGCTATCAAACTTTTTTCATTTTTTTGAGCTGCTTACGAAACCAAACGGCCGGACCGAACGTATTGGAAGAAGAAAAAGCGAACTCTCGGCTAAAGGTCCACCATGCAACCCGGTCTGCTTTTAATTGTTGCCATCAGCCTGTCTGCCATCATGGCTCTCGCGTGGGCGCTTGAAAGAAAGAGCGGCAAAAGCGGCTGGATCGATGCAATCTGGTCATTCTCTGTAGGTTTAGTTTCAGTCATAGCTGTGGTGCTTGCGGATGCGACATGGCAACGGCGCTCAGCGATACTGATCCTCATTCTGGCGTGGTCGCTTCGCCTTGGCTTACACATAGCGCAGCGAAGCATGGGCCATGGTGAAGACCCACGTTATGCGAAGCTGATAAAAGAATGGGGAGAAAATGCTTCTTCTCGTCTTTTCTGGTTTTTGCAGATACAGGCTCTCGCAGCCTTTGTTTTGGTTCAGGCGGTCTATCTCGCCGCTGTTAGCCGCCACGCTTTTCCATCTTTCTGGGATATAGTCGCGGTAATAATCATCGCCATTGCACTGATTGGTGAAGCCCTGTCTGACGCGCAGCTCGCGCAGTTTCGCAAAACGCCAGAAGCCAAAACTGAAATTTGCGAAACCGGCCTTTGGGCCTATTCCCGACATCCGAACTATTTCTTTGAATGGCTGTTCTGGTGTGCGTGGCCGCTGATGGCGATCACCGTATCGCCATGGAGTTGGCTGTCGCTTCTCGCTCCGATGCAGATGTACTGGCTGCTGGTGCATGTCTCCGGCATCCCGCCGCTTGAAGAACACATGCTGAAATCACGCGGTGAAAAATTCCGTGCCCTGCAAAGCCGGGTCAATGCGTTTTTCCCCGGACCTCGAAAAAGCCCCGCAAGATCAGGAGCCTCAACATGAATATGCTGGCATATGCAATCAATGCTGCAGAGCGCGTTCCTCTGAGCGATACCATCACGCTTGCGGGTATCGATTATCTATGCGCCCGAACCAAGCGTCGACTGGCCGGAACATCTGAACAGACCGAGTTGGATTTCCTGAAAACCATGAAGGATTTCCCTGTCGCCACCCATACGGATGATGCCAATCGCCAGCACTACGAACTGCCGCCACAGTTTTTTGAGTTGGCACTGGGTCCGCAACGCAAATATTCCTGCTGTTTTTATCCGGATCAGAACACAACGCTCGAGGAGGCGGAAACCTATGCGCTCAGCGAAACTGTGCGCCATGCCGATATCAGCGATGGAATGGACATTCTGGAGCTTGGTTGTGGCTGGGGTTCATTGTCGCTTTATCTCGCTGAAAAATTTCCCAACGCGCGGATCGTCTCCGTTTCAAACTCTTCCTCACAACGCGCCTATATCGAAGCACAGGCAGCAACGCGCAGTCTTAAGAACCTCACCGTTATTACCGCCGACATGAACGATTTTTCCATCGACCAGCGCTTTGATCGTGTGGTTTCGGTGGAAATGTTTGAACATATGTCGAACTAGCAATCCCTGTTTGAACGCGTACGCGGATGGCTTCATGCAGATGGACGATTGTTCATTCATGTCTTCACGCATCGCGATCGTTCCTATCGCTTCAACCATGAAAATCCCGCCGACTGGATCGCACATCATTTCTTCACTGGCGGCATCATGCCTGCCTTCGACCTGCCGCATCGCTTCAACGATATTTTCACCGTCGAGCAGGATTGGCGCTGGTCTGGACGCCATTATCAGCAAACAGCTTTGGATTGGCTGAACAATTTCGACAATTCGATTGATCAGATCAGGCCAATTCTGCAACAGGTCTATGGGCAGGATGCCATTCTTTGGGAACGCCGCTGGCGGCTGTTCTTTCTGGCGACTGCCGGACTGTTCGGCCACGAAAATGGTGATGTCTGGGGCGTCGGACACTACCTCCTAAAGCCCGTCAAATAAGGATCATTCAATGACTGCGAATGCGCTTGTCTGGTTGCGTAACGATCTGCGTCTTGCCGACAATCCTGCCCTTCAAGCCGCCGTTAAGCTGGGTGGCAAGATCACAGCGCTTTATGTGCATGAAACCAATCCGCAATTGCGCGTACCCGGAGGTGCCGTGCTCTGGTGGCTGGAACAGAGCCTCAATTCACTCGAAAAAAGCCTCAACGACCGTAATGTCGAGCTGCTGGTGGCACGCGGCGATGCACTCGATATCATCGAGAGCCTGATTGAAGAAAACGGCTTCGATACAGTGTTTTGGAATCGGCGTTATGCGCCGCAGGAGCGTGATGTCGATGCAGTCGTCAAATCCACATTGAAAGACAAGGGGCTGAATGTGGAGTCCTTTGCAGGCAATCTTCTGGCTGAACCCTGGGAGATCAAAACCGGCAGCGGCGGCCCTTATCAGGTCTTTACACCCTATGCCAAAACGCTGCGTCAGCAGGGTATAAACCGACCGCTCTCCTCCTCTGACTGGAAGGCAAAACCATCGAGCCTCAAGCACAAGCCTGCAAGGGAAGCTTACAAACAGCCTTTCTGGTCAAAAAAGATGAATGGCCTGTGGGAGATAGGCGAAGCGGCTGCCATCGATCAGTTATATCATTTCTTCGATGAGACCATCCGCAATTATGCCGGCGACCGTGATCGTCCGAATGTCGAAGGCACATCGAAACTTTCGCCGCATCTGCGCTTTGGTGAAATCAGCCCAAGACAGGCATGGTATGCTACGCTTTCGCTGATGGATGAGCATCCGGACACACAGACCGGCGGTGAAAAATTTCTCTCCGAACTGATCTGGCGCGATTTTCACTATCACCAGCTCTATTATCGTCCGGACATCGCTGAAAATGATATGCGCGATACGCTGGCTGACGTTCAGTGGCAAAGCAATCCACAAGCGTTCGAAGCCTGGAAAAAGGGTAATACCGGCGTTCCGATGATTGATGCCGGGATGCGCCAGCTTTGGGCTACTGGCTGGATGCATAACCGCGTGCGGATGCTGGTAGCGTCAGTCCTAAGCAAAAACATGCAGGTCGATTGGCGCGACGGCGAAAAATGGTTCTGGGATACGCTGGTGGATGCAGATATCGCAAGCAATCCGGGGAGCTGGCAATGGGTTGCCGGTTGCGGCATGGACGCGGCACCCTATTTCCGCGTGTTCAATCCTGTATTGCAAGGCGATAAGTTCGATACCGGCGGCGGATATGTGCGCGAATGGGTGCCGGAAATCGCCGCATTACCGGATCGTTGGATCCATAAACCCTATGCTGCACCGGAAGACGTATTGCAGAAAGCGGGCATTGTTCTTGGCAAAACTTACCCGCTTCCCGTTTTCAAGGCACCCAAAGCGGGTAAGTAAGCCCGCTTACTGCATCTCTAGTTGAGACCGGGTGATTGGAACCACTATATCCGACGCAAAGCCGTTTCCCACTTTTGCTGGAAATGCTTTAAAACCTCTGCATCAGCCGACGCGCGGCAAGCTCGCTGCGCTTCAGATTTTTGTAGATATCGCGCTTCGCAGCATGGAACTCGCTGACCAAACCTTCCTGCGGCGCAATCGTTTCAGCGATTGCGCTCATGCTGGCAGCAATCTGAGCGAGATCCGTTTTCTCAAAGGCGCTTGCGCCCGCGATGCCTGAGCCAAGCAGAACCGGCTCGGCAGAAGACGGCAGGGATACTTCCAGCCCTGTCGCATCAGCCAATATCCGACGCATGAGCGGGCTGCGCGCAGCACCGCCACTCACGATTATTGTACGGATTGGAATATCTTTGGCAGTCAGTGCATCAAGAATATCCGCCGTGCCATAGGCCAGACCACAAAGACCCGCAACGAACAGACGAACCAGATTTTCCCGCGATGCATCAAGCTTGATGCCCGTTATGGTGCCGGTCGCATCAGGATCAGCGTCTGGCGCGCGATTGCCAAGAAACTCCGGGACAACATGAAGTCCCTTTGCCAGCAGCGCTGTCTTTGAAAGCTCACCTGTCGCATCAATAGCCAGCTGTTCAAGGTAGTCGAGAAGTGACAGGCCTTTGGCTGCTGCTTCCTTCTCAGCCTCAGCCTTATAGGGATGCATACCGACCAGATAATCAGTCGCGGCACCAAATGCCGACTGCCCACCTTCATTAAGCCAAAGGCCGGGCATCATGGCGCCCCAGTAAGGCCCCCAGACACCATCCACAAATGCAGGTTTCTCGGTAACACTCATCGTGCAGGCAGAAGTGCCGATAATTAGTGCCAGCCTTGACCGCATATCGACGGCATCATTCTCATCCGCACTTCCCGCGATTGTGCCGACGCCACCGGCATGTGCATCGATGAGCGATGCGCCGACCGCCGTACCGGGTACAAGACCCAGCTCTTTTGCGGCCTGCTCAGTTAACCCCTGACCCAACGGGGTGGCGATATCGACAATGTCGGTTCCAATACGGGCAAAACCTTCATCAGCCAGCACACCGAGGCCAATGGTGCGGAAGTAATCCTCATCCCATCGCTTTTCGTGGCCAAGATACGTCCATTTGCAAACCACCGTGCAGAGCGAGCGCGAGTGGCTACCGGTTGCACGATAGGTCAGATAATCAGGCAAGTCGAAGAAGAGACCGGCGGCGTTGAACGTATCAGGGTTGTTTTCCTTCAACCAAAGCAGTTTAGGTGTTTCCATTTCTGGGGAAATGCGCCCCCCGACATATCGCAAAACGGGATGGGCCGTCGCATTGATACGTTCGGCTTGTTCGCGGGCGCGATGATCCATCCACACGATGATGTTTCGCTCCGCGTCACCGGCAGGGCTCGCAGGCAATGGATTGCCGTTTTTGTCGAGAATGACCAGCGAACAGGTCGCATCAAAGCCGATGCCTTTGACGGATTCCGGGGCGACATTCGCCAGCTCTAATGCTGCTGCCACTGAGCTGCAAACGGCCTGCCAGATGTCTTCCGAGGATTGCTCGACAATATCCGAACCCTGCTTCCACATGCGGATATTTTGCTTGGCACTCGCCAGCAACTCTCCATCGCGTGTAAACAGCCCTGCCCGCGCGCTGCCCGTACCGACATCAACACCCAGAAATACGTCCACCTTATGCCTCCCATGCAGGCAAGTTGCGCCAAATCGGCGCTTCTTGCAGCGTCTTGGCTACAACATCGGTTAGAAAATCGGAACCGGTTTTTTCTGCTCTATTGCAATGGCGCACCATTGGCGCGCGTCCCGCAAAGATGAACTTCGATGCCCAGCTGGTGTGCGAGACTTGCCTTGGCCAGCATTGCATCGTCTGCCGCAGAAACATCATGCGAATAGACAACCTGTATATGGTTGGCCTTATGACGTGCCATCATCTGATCACGGGTGACGCCATAGAGCACACCGTGCATCATCGGCCATTCTCGATTGGTGAGATTCCAGCGTCTCTCAGTTTCCTGAGGAGAAAGCGCCACCGCCTTTCCGCGACCGATGTCCATTTTAAGCCGCCCATCTTCCACATAGATGCGCGACCAGACCAGCTCACCGGGCTTGGCTATACCACGAAGGGTGCCACCACCTTTACCAAAAAACATCGGAGGCTGCCGCACAGAATCCGATCCTCGATAGCCACCCTCATGATGAGCAGGCGGTGCTGCACCTGAAATCTCAAACACCCAGACATATTCATCCGTCGTCCCGCCTCGATCCACATCACCCCAACGCAGATCATGAAGTGTGGTCTCGACCGGCTCACCAAGCGCACGATGCAGTCGATTGATCATCAAAGCATCAAGGCCCGCACATTCATCCACTTCATTGAAATGAACTACGGCCTTACCTTCACGGATGATCTCTCCTTCTGCGTTGCGCACAGGCGGACGATCCTCGTTATTAAGAAGTCCTTCAACGAGGTCGGATGCTGGAAGCAGATCTTTCAAGCCTTGCTGATACTGGATACCAATCGTCTCGCATCCAAACTGCTCTGCCATACGTACAGCAGCGATATAGGTCTGGCACTGACCAAGCACCTGTGCTTCCGTCAATTCCTGCGCTTCATCTTTGCCAAGATGAAACGTCATTCCAGCATCGAGCAACCATTGATAGGCTTGCCGAGCATCCTCCTGAGAAACTTTGATCGCAGCATGATAGAGCGCCGACTGCGAGAGGCGTTCTTTGAAAACACCTATCGGAAACAATAGTTCATCGGGAATGATCGCATTATACATTCCCATACACCCCTCATCGAAAATGCCCATGATGGATCTGTTCTCGACAAGGTCTTTTGCAATGTGCGAAGCTTGCTCAACAAGATGCACCGGCACAGTCGCATGGTTAAACGACTTCACATGAGATGTATCATGTGAAGTAACCCTACCTGTTTTCAGCCACTCATCGAGCTTGTTCAGAAACCACTGATCGGTGAAATCTTCACTCCAAAGCGACGCATATTCAACACCTGCCTTTGTCAGCGAGCCGTTAAGATTGAGCAGGCCAACCAGGCCGGGATAGGTTCCCGACCAGTTGGCGACTGTCAGGATCGGGCCACGATGAGCGATGAGGCCTGCAAGAATATTCTGGGAATATTGCCAGACCGCTTCCGCAACAATCAGAGGTGCATCTCGATTGATCTTCGAGAAAACCTCAATGCCCTGCTTTTGCGTTGCAATGAAACCGTGGCCGGTTTTTGGATCGATACCGTGTCCGCGTACCGCTTTCCTGCCAAATTTCTCGATTGCCGCAACGAGACGGCTTTCCATATTGGCCTGTTCAGGCCAGCATTGAATATTCGCGCTTTCACGCAAGTCGCCATTGGCGACGAGAATGATATCCTGCATGTGATCGTCTCCTCCAGAACCGATGCTTGTCCTCTACAAGCAGTTCAACTGCTCGTCAGACAGGCCCGGTTGACCCCAAAGGCCAGACACTCTGCAACTTCTCACCAGACAAGATACGTTCGCGGCATTGGATTTCACCATCACCATTGGCATCTGCATCGTCGGCGATAACGGCAACCAGTTCTTCAGGAATGACCACTACACCCGAAATATCAGCGAAAATCACATCGCCAGGACGCACACGAACACCATTGATGTTCAACTCGACCTGCGACTTGGTCGGCTCCATACGTCCAGAAACCCCGACCGGGCTAACGCCACGCGCAAAAAGCGGGTATTCGAGCTTTTTCACTTCGGCAATATCGCGCACCGTACCATTCACGATTGTTGCAGCAGCACCGGCAGTTTTCGCACCAGTCGACATCAACTCGCCAGTGCCAGAACCTTCAGCACAGGATGCGTCCACCAGCAGAATGCCGCCCTCGACGACATTGTCGATTGTGCCGTGATAGACATCTTGAGGCTGGCCGGTTCGTGTGCTTTTTTCATAGAGAACAGTATGGACTGGACCGCAGATCACCTGCCCCGGCTTCAGTTCGCTTTGCAGGCTCAGTCCCTGCAAAAAGCCATAAAAGCCATGCTTGTCCATGACATCTTGAATATCGCCCGAATACCAGCGCGACAGGCGTTTGATCGCATCCCAGTTGACGCGCGAATAATCATAGCTGCTCATTGTTTTGCTCTTCCGTTTTAGCCCGTTTCAGGCCTGTTTCTGGATTGTCTGATCGCCTGTTCGAGATAAGCCGTACTGTTGGTGATGTGTTCGCGCATGGCTTCGCGCGCATCACTGGCCTTACCTGCTGCAATCAGCCCATAAATATTCTCATGCTCGGCCAGCCCCGCGCTCAGTTTTTTGCTCGGAACCCGGCTCGATACTTTGATGACCTCTGAGATGAGCGAATGAAGATTGCCGTGCAGTGACGTTAAAATCTCATTGCCCAAAGATTGCACCAAAGCCCGATGGAAAGCCGCGTCGCCTTCGGCGAAACGGGAGAAGTCATTGTCATCGGCAGATTTCCGCATGACATCGAGTGCTGCGGTCACTCCATCACGCAGTTCTCCCTCGCCAGAAGCGAGGCGCCCCGTAACATCCACTTCGATCAGGCGACGCACATCCATGGCCTGAACGAGATAGGACGAGTCACGCGCAAAAAGCGATCCAACTGACGATACTAGTGAGTCCATGAACTCGCTGACATCATCCCGGACAACTTCAGCTCTTTCACCGTGGCGACGCCGCACCAGCCCTTTGGTTTCAAGAACCTGCATGGCTTCGCGCACAGATCGCGTGCTGACACCGAATGTCCTGCCAATCTCGGCCTCAGAAGGCAGACGTTCTCCCACCTGAAGCTCACCAGACAGAATGCGCGCCTCTATCGCGGCAACAATATGCATATGCAACTTGCCGCGATCGACATGAGGGGAAACTGAACCAATCACCATTTTACCGCTCCGAAGCCGCGATTATCGCGTTTTATTTACATTAGAGTTATGACATATGTCATATGTAAATTCGCATTTCATGTCAAGGTTTTGACATAATCAGGTTCTGGTTTCAGCCTCCTCCTACTCGGTATTATCGAGCTTTACCAAGCAGTAAAGCCGCCATCCACAACGACATTCGAACCCGTCATGTAAGACGAAGCGTCGGATGCGAGGAAGCGGATGATACCGTTATATTCATTGATCTCAGCCTGCCGGCGCATTGGTACGCGATCAAGGAACGCATCGATAAATTCTTTATCGAAGCTCGCAGTCTTCACACCACCGAATGAAATCAGGTTCACACGAACGTTCTTCTCACCCCAATAGGTACCGAGATAGCGCGTAAGATTGATAAGTCCCGACTTGGAAGCGGCATAGGAAATTGCTTTGATGAACGGCTTGCCATCGCGTTTTTCACGATAGGAATAGAGCGCCTGGTTTGGCGAAACGAGACCGTAGATCGAACCGACATTGATGATTGAACCGCGACCTTCGGATGCCATGTGGCTACCGATAACCTGACTGGTCAGCATAACGCCGGTCAGATTGGTATCGATAATCTCATCCCAGAATTTCTGCGGATAGACTTCAAACGGCGCATTCTGCTCCGCCGAACCGTCTGGCTTTGAATCGATACCCGCATTGTTGACGAGTACATGCGGCACGCCCCAATCAGCGATCAGCTGTTTGGTTGCAGCTTCAAGGGCAGCCTTGTCTGTGACACTCGCCTCATAAACGCGGATACGATCTTCAAGTCCGGGAAACTTTTCAGCAATCTGCTGCTTCGTGAATGGGCGACGGCTGAAGATTGCCACCTTCGCACCTGCTTCGGCCAAAGACTTGGAAAACTGCGTTCCGAGCTGCCCAAGTCCGCCTGTCACAACCGCAACGCGGTCTTTGACACTAAAAATATCAGTCATTGTAGGTTCTCCTCGCAGATTTTACGCTTTGGCTGAGGCGTCGATTGCTTCGCGCGCGCGACGATTTCCTTCGTTGAGGAACATCACGTCATTGCCCATAATAATCATGTCCACGCCCTTCTTTTTGAGCGCGGTTACGCTCTCGGCGACCGGTGGAATGCATGGCGCCATGACCTTGATGTCTCGCGCATGACACTTTTCGATAAGCTCGCTCAGCTTCTCATCGACTTCCGGATGCGACATGGAATAGTCGATCGAAATGCGGCGCGAGATCGAGTAGTCGGCTGGGCCGAAGTTGATGACATCAATGCCTTCGACATCGAGAATTTCATCGATGTTATCGAAGAACTCGAAGCTCTCAGCCATCGGGATCACGAGCTTGTTGGCATTCTCGCGTTCCATGTAGGATGACCACTGAAAGCCCGGCCCGGCAAAACCCGCGGCACGACATGAAGCGTCACCACCACGTCGGCCGTAAGGCGGAAACTTTGCCGCCCGGACGATTGCACGAGCCTGCTCTGCGGTATTGACCTGCGGTACGATAATGCCGGTTGCGCCGATTTCCAGCGACTTGCGGATATCCCATTCATTCGTGCCGCGAACACGAACCAGCGGTGCGATGCCCGAAAGGAGCGCTGCCATCACCAGCTTTTCCATATGGGTATCGACGTTGACGGGCGTATGCTCGGCGTCGATGAAGGCAAAATCCAAGCCCCAATTACCAGCAACCTCGATTGCTGTCGTCGAACCGGTGTAGAATGTTGTGCCGAACGTCGCTTCGCCATTGCGCAGCTTTTCAGCCAGTTTCAGATTTTCAACTACAGGCACTGCTCTCTCCTTGAGTCAGTAGTTATGTGGGGAATTGATGATTGCTGGTTCACTTCACATCCGAGGAAATAAACGCCTGCAATTCCGGCGTTTTCGGATTTGCGAAGATTTCTTCAGAAAGCCCGGCCTCCCAGACTTTTCCCTGATGCATGAAGACGGTGTGGGTCGCGACACGACGGGCAAAACCCATCTCGTGCGTTACCAAAAGCATGGTCATGCCGGTCTTGGCGAGTTCAGCGATGGTCTTCAGAACTTCTCCAGTCAGTTCTGGATCAAGTGCGGAAGTCACCTCGTCAAACAGCATGACCTTAGGCTTCATTGCCAATGATCTGGCAATCGCCGCACGCTGCTGCTGGCCACCGGACATAGAGTCTGGATAGGCATTCTTCTTTTCCAGCAAGCCGACTTTCGACAGCACTTCATCGACCAGCTTTTCCTGCTCTGCCTTGGACACATTCTTCACAAGACGCGGGGCCAGCTTGATGTTTTCGGCGACGGTGAGATGCGGAAACAGATTATAGCTCTGAAACACCATCCCAACTTCCTTGCGCAAATCGCGTAGACCCTTGTTGGTGCCATCAAGCCTATGCCCAACCACTTCGATTGAGCCGGAGTTGAATGGCTCAAGCCCGTTGATGCAGCGTAACATCGTGCTTTTGCCAGAACCGGACCGCCCGATAACGGCAACGGTTTCACCAGGTTCAACCGAGAGGTCCACACCTTTAAGAACAGGCAGAGAGCCGAAAGATTTTTGCAGGTTATCAATGCGCAGCGCTGGCATTTTTCTGCTCCTTTAATTTCTCGCTCCACCACGACAACGGGTAGCAAAGGGCGAAATACATCACCGCGACCGTCAGGAAGACGTGGAAAGGCTGGAAGGTCATATTATTGAGAAGCTGTCCGGCGCGGGTAAGCTCGACGAAGCCGATCAAAGCCGTCACCGACGTATTCTTGATTACCTGCACCATGAAGCCGACTGTTGGACCGAGTGCTATGCGAAAGGCTTGCGGCAGGATCACGTAGCGCAGCGTTTGCGTACCGCTAAGCGCAAGTGAATCCGAAGCTTCCCACTGAGCGCGAGGGATCGATTCAATGCAACCGCGCCAGATATCTGCCAGAAATGCTGTCGTGTAGATCGTCAGCGAGATTGCTGCAGCTGCCAGCGGCGGAAAGTAGAAGCCAAGGAAGCTAAGACCGTAGAATGATAGGAACAGCAGGATCAGAAGTGGTGTTGCCTGCACGAGCTGAATGTAGCCCATGATGATCCAGCGCAGCCACTTTGGTCCGAGTGAGCGACCCAGTGCAAACAGCAATCCGAGAATGCCACCGCAGACGAAAGTGATAAGCGAGAGGCCGACTGTCCACCAAAGGCCCTGGATCAGAAACTGAATGCTTGTCCATCCGAATGACTGGATCATGGCTTTTGCTCCTGAACATCGAGCATCAGCGCCCCAGTTTCATTGCCCACATCCACACGGCGGCGGAACAGCCAGAGACCAAACAGCATGTAGATGAAGCGGAAGAAAAACGTGATGCAGATATAGATGGCGGCCACGATCAAGAAGGTTTCAAGGCTCCTGAACGTCTGTGACTCGATCGTGCCTGCTGCCATGGTCAGCTCCTTCGCCGAAACCGCCGACACAATCGAAGTGCCAAGCAAGGTCAGTGTCAGCTGGCCGGTCAATGCCGGATAGATGATGCGAAGCGCAGGAACCAAAACCACGTAGCGCATGACTTGAAACTGAGACAGGCCAAGTGCCAAACCAGCCTGAATCTGGGTCTTGGGAATGGCGATCAGACCTGCACGAAATATCTCTGCCGAATAGGCTCCAAGATTAAGTGATACAGCGAATATCGCCGCCTGATTGGCGTCCAGCTTGATCCCTGTGTAAGGCAAGCCGAAGTAGATCAGAAAGAGTTGCACCAGAAGCGGTGTATTGCGGAATGCTTCAACATAGACCGCGCCGATTTTCCTGCCCCAGCGTGGGCCATCGAAGCGCAGCAGAGCCACAGCAAGACCGATCGTAAGGCCGATGGCAATTGCCTCTGCTGACAGGATTATCGTGTTGATTGTTCCGGTTACAAGCTCGGGAGCTCGGGCTAGGACCGGAGCGAAGTCCATCTCATAGGCCATTGTGTTGATCTTTCAGAGTTAACAGCGGCGCAGAAGCGGGATTGCGAGGTGCCGTAACACTTTAACTTTTATGCATATTCTTTCATCGGGCGGGGCCTTGCACAAAGAACACGGCATGAAGGAACGGGCAGTCGCATACATTGCGGCATGCGACGCCGATCAGACAGAAAAGGCTTAGAACGTCGGGAGTTTTCCACCCGGAATAGGTCCGCCGATCCACTTCTCGTGGAGTTCATTCAGGCGACCGGTCACTTCCTGATAATAGATGAAGTTGTTCAGCCACTGATGCAGCTCAGTGGAGCCTTTACGGGTAGCCATCGACCAATAGAGCGTAAAGATCGGAACGTCTTTCTTGATCTCCAGATTGGTGAGGTTGCGCTTTTTTATGATGTCTTCTGCAACTGTTGCCACTGCCGCTGTCGCATCGACTTGGCCTGAAATCAGAGCTTGCATTGCAAGCGCATCGTCATCAAAACGGACAACCTCCAGGCCTTCGATGCCATAGCCGCTAACAGCCACATCCTGCGTACTTCCCTTTGGCACCGAGATGCGCTTTCCAGCCAGATCCTGCAGAGTTTCGACCTTCATATCCTTGGCGGCAATGAAACGCATTTCATAAGCGCCATAGGGATTGGTCATGAGAAACGTCTTTGCGCGTTCTGGCGTCGCAGTCATCTGCGCGATCAAAAAGTCGACGCGACCGGACTCAAGTGCCGCCGAACGAGAAGCGTTATTGACCGGCACAACTTCGAGATTGACGCCAAGCGCCTTAGCCGCATCGCGTGCTACATCCACGAGAAACCCATCGGTCTTGCCGCTGGCATCAACCGTATCATAGGGCGGAATGCCCGTCAGCACACCGATCGTTACGGTGCCTTTTCCAGTGATATCCGACAGAGACTGCGCAATCGCCGATGATGCACCAAAGCACACAACAGACGCGAAAGATGCCGCAAGCGCAAACCGCCTGAACAGTTTCGTAAACATGATTTCCTCCAGCTTTTTTGTCCAAGCACGTTCCCTGTTGCGCTTCGACTTTTCCTCCCGCGGCGTCTTTTGAATACCCTGATCCTCATCGAGTAAACGCAGCCTCTGTCATATGACTTATGTCATAAGTTGAGTCAAGCAGCTTTTGTGCTTTCATTTCTATTGAGACAAAGCTTTTGAGCGCGTTATAACAGCTGCAAAACAACGAGGCTGCGAGGGAACGACGTTCCCAGCAGCGCCGAAGCGACTGTTTTTCAAAGGGATACCCGAGTTAAGCTCTCAACTGGTAATCAGCGCAATGCTTCTAGTTCAGCGATACGGGTTGCACTGTCTTTTTCCAGAACGCGCGTCATTTCACGAATGATTGTTTCAGCCAGCACGAAAAGTGCCGCCGATGAGTCCCATGCAGACGGCACCGCTATGCGGCCTGCAAGAACATGACGCGATACACGCGCGATCGGCGACAGCCACTGGTCCGTCACAAGGATCACTTCCACCCCTCGCCCGCGCGCCTTCTCCGCCAGCTTCAGAAGACTGTCCTGATAACGGCGAATATCAAACACCACCAGCACATCACGTTTGCCCATATCAAGCAGACGATCCCGCCAGACGCTTTCCTGCCCGCCAAGATGAAAAACGTTAGGCCTGATAATGGTCATATGCGCTGCCATATATTGCGCGATAGGGTCGGTGAAACGTCCGCCGATCAGGTAAACATTGCCCTTGGAGTTACAAAGAGCAGCAACCGCCTGTTTAAGTTGCTTTTCGCCCAGATGTCGGAAGCTTTCGCGGATATTTTCAAGCGTATGCTCGACAGCAGGATAGGCCTTGTCCTGCTCTTTGTCCGGCCGCTCATTGCGATGATGCGGAGACTGCAATTGGGCAGCAAGCTCATCCTGCAAACGAGCCTGAAAATCAGGATAATTCTGAAAACCAAGGCGATTGACGAAGCGCAGGATTGTCGGCGAACTGACCCCGGCCTGTGCTGAAAATTCAGCGACCGTTTTCAAACCCAGCATGGGATAATTCGCGATCAGTGTCTGCGCAGCGCTTCGCTCGCCCGCGGGCATTGCATCAATCCGTTCATTGATCAGTTCAGCGACTGTGGCACTCGTCTGCACGCTGTTTCCATTCAAGTCTGCCCTTTTCAAATTTGGGCGAAATTGTGTTTGACAAATTATCATAGGCCGTATCAAATAATCCGCAATAGCGCATAATCTGAAAAAACGTAACATAAGTTACAGCGCGGGGAACAAACAGAATGACGGACGAGCGAGAAGATCGCACGGCTTCGTGCGCGCCTGTTATTGTCGTAAATGGGGACGGCAACAGCCCTTGGCTGTTTGTCTGCGAACATGCTTCAAATTTTATTCCGGAGAGCTTCAACAGTCTTGGTTTAGACGCTGAAGCACTGAAAGCGCATATAGCCTGGGATCCCGGCGCGGTTGAGGTTGCTCGTCGGCTGAGTTCAGGCTTGAACGCCCCACTGGTAGAGTCCGGGCTGTCCCGATTGCTGATCGATTGCAACCGGCCACTCCATGCGACTGACCTCATCCCGGAGATCAGCGAAACCACCATCATCCCCGGCAATCATGATCTGAGCGCGATTGAACGCACTGCAAGGATCGACCTTTCGCACCGGCCATTTCACACCTGCGTCGAGGAAGTTATTGCGAAACGCGCCAAGCGTGGATTGCCGTCTTGGATCGTTACCATCCATTCTTTCACGCCGGTATATCGCAACGTTTCCCGACCATGGCAGATCGGCATCATCCATGATGAAGATGATCGCATTGCAAAGCCGCTGATTGCAGCGCTTGCCCAAGACAAGAGCCTGACTGTCGGCATTAACGAGCCTTATTCGCCTGCCGACCGGGTCTATTACACGCTGGAACGCCATGCGCGCCCACGCAACACCCCTTGTGTGATGATCGAACTGCGCAACAACGAAATTGCGAGTGCAGAAACACAGGCGCAATGGGCCGAACGGCTGACTACCATTTTCGCGGCAATCGGAAACGATCTTGCCTCTCAAGTACAACTCAGCGGATCGAAAGCCTGAAGGAGCGGGAAATGCCCAAGCCAATCAGACTGTTCGTCAAATATGTTGATGCACTGAACTACTATGTCGGGCGTTTTGCGATGTATCTGTTCTTCGTGCTCGGCGCATGTCTTCTTTATTCGACCTTCTCGCGTGTTGTTTTGGGCGTTCCGGTCAACTGGGTACTCGAAATGTCCCAGTTTCTGCTTTCAGCCTATTATCTGCTGGGCGGTGCTTACGCCATGCAGCAAGGAGCACATGTGCGGATGGATCTGTTCTTTGATCGCCTTACCCCACGTAAGAAGGCGATCACCGACATGATCACCATTCTCTTCATCATCTTCTATCTCGGAGTGATGGTTATGGGTGGGATTTCATCAACCAATTACGCCATCGTCTATAGCCAGAAGAATTATACTGCCTGGGCACCTGTCCTGTGGCCTATCAAACTCATCATGACGCTAGGTATCTTCCTGCTGTTGCTGCAATGCATCTCGAATTTCTTCAAGGATTGGGCGTCGTTACGCGGAAAGCCAATCAATACAATTGCAGGACCGGCGATTGAGGAAGGGCATCACATATGAGCTCGGAACTCATCACCCTTTTCATGTTTGCCACAATGATGCTGCTGCTGATGACCGGGCAGCGTGTCTTCGGCGTCATTGGTTTTGTCGGCGCGATTGCGGCCCTTCTGCTCTGGGGCAAAGGCTCTTTCGAGATGCCTTACAACGCCACCTTCGCGGTACTGAACTGGTATCCGCTGATCACGGTGCCTTTCTTCGTGTTCATGGGTTACATGCTTTCGGAATCCGGCATCGCCAGCAATCTCTACCGCATGTTCCATGTGTGGTTTGGCGGCATTCGCGGCGGTCTGGCACTCGGCACCGTCGGCCTGATGGTCATCATTTCCTGCATGAACGGTCTCAGCGTGGCGGGTATGGCCATTGGTGCGACGGTCGCTTTGCCTGAGCTTTTGAAGCGCGGCTATAACAAGGTCATGGTCACGGGCGTTATTCAGGCGGGCAGTTCGCTTGGCATTCTGATCCCGCCAAGCGTGGTTTTGGTGCTTTATGCGATGATCGCACGCCAGCCTGTGCTCCAGCTCTGGCTTGCAGGTATCGGCCCCGGCCTGCTGATGGCTACACTTTTCGCCATCTATATTTATATCCGTTGCCGCCTGAATCCAGAACTTGGACCAACTCTACCCAAGGAAGAACTTGAGCGAATTACATGGCGTGAACGCATTTCCTCGCTTCAAGTGGGCCTGCTTCCACTTGTCATCTTTGGGACCATGATGGGGTTGTTTTTGACAGGTGTTACGAGCCTCGTTGAAAGCTCTGCAGTCGGCGCTCTTCTGGCAACTCTGGCAGCATTGTTCACCAAGCGCCTGACAAAAGCAGTATGGGAAACCACAACCCGTAACACGCTAACCATTACCTGTATGTTCCTATGGATCATCCTGGCAGCACTTTGCTTCTCATCAGTCTATGATGGCCTTGGTGCAGTGAAGGCAATCGAGCGGCTTTTGCTTGGAACTTTTGATTTGTCGCCTTGGACAATTCTAATTCTGATGCTTTTTTCCTTCATCATATTGGGAATGTTCCTCGATGACACCGCTATGCTGGTGATCGTGGCACCTCTCTATATCCCACTGGTGAAGAGCCTCGGTTTCAACCCTATATGGTTTGGCATTCTCTACACCATCACCTGCCAGATTGCGTATATCACGCCGCCATTCGGGTATAATCTCTTCATGATGCGAGCGTTAGCGCCCAAAGAGGTCACGCTAATGGATATCTATCGATCCATCGTGCCATTCTTCTTTCTCATGGTGCTGACGATCATCATCCTGATGATCTTTCCTGAGATCGCGATGTGGCTGCCGAACTGGTACATGGGCCGATGAAAAAATTACGGAGGAACACGCATAAGAATGGTCAAAAGAGCCGGAAAGCGGCCAGACCAGCAGCAATAAAGGGAACATCAAACAACAATTGGGAGAATGGGCATGAGCGAGAATAACAAGCTTAATAAACGTGACTTTCTCAAAAAAGCGGGGCTGACAACCGTGGGCGCGTTAGGCGCCACCACACTGGCTACACCTTATGTGCGGGCACAAAGCCCGATCAAATGGCGACTGCAGACCTATGCCGGTCCAGCACTCGCAGAACACGTTATCAAGCCGTCGATCGACGCCTTTAATAAGGCTGCGAACGGCGAAATGGTGATCGAACTTTATACCGCTGATCAGCTTGTGCCGCAGGGCGAACTTTTCCGTGCTGTCCAGTCAGGTACAATTGATGCAGCACAGAGCGATGATGACTCCATGGCATCGCCTGTCGATGTCGCGGTTTTCGGGGCTTATTTCCCGTTTGCATCGCGCTACAGCCTCGATGTGCCAGCATTGTTTAACTGGCACGGCCTCAACGAAATCTGGGAAGAAGCTTACAAGGAAATTCCGGGCGTAACCTGGCTGAGCGCAGGTTCATGGGATCCGTGTAACTTCGTGACCACCAAACCGATCCGCAGCGTTGCCGACCTTCAGGGACTGCGCGTTTTCACCTTCCCGACCGGCGGACGCTTCCTCACCAAGTTTGGTGTCGTACCTGTGACGTTACCTTGGGAAGACATTGAAGTCGCCATCCAGACCGGCGAACTCGACGGCGTTGCATGGTGTGGCGCAACCGAGGCCTACACTGTCGGCTGGGCAGACATCAACAAATACTACCTGACCAACAACATCAATGGTGCATGGGCTGGCTCCTATTTCGCGAATACCGAAAAATGGGAGGCGGTGCCAGATCACCTCAAGACTCTCTTCAGGCTCGCGATGGATTCCTCGCACTATCATCGCCAGCATTGGTACTGGTGGGGTGAAGCGCATTATCGTACCACCGGCGGCAAACTCGAACTCACCACCATTCCAGAATCCGAATGGAAGCAGATTGAAGACGCCGCGCTTGAGTTCTGGGACGATGTTGCCAAGCAAAGCGAACGCAATGCCAAAGTGGTCGCAATCCTGAAGAAATATCAGGAAACGATGCGCAATGCGGGCGCGCCTTATCGCTACAGCTAACAATTTAGGGCGCCGCGCAACAATGCGCGGCGCCCATGATTTTATCCCGTGAGGAGCGAAGCATTAAATGGCCGAACAGTTGACTTTCGACACACTGAAAAAAGCCGTCGCAAATGACGAGATTGATACCGTGCTTGCATGTTTTGTGGACATGCAGGGGCGTCTGATTGGCAAACGCTTCTACGGACCATTCTTTGTGGAATCCGCCCATGATGAAACGCATGGGTGCAACTATCTTCTGGCTGACGACATCGATATGGAGCCGGTGCCCGGCTATGAGGCCGCAAGCTGGGACAAGGGCTACGGCGATTTCGTCATCAAGCCAGATCTCTCAACTCTGCGTCTGGCACCATGGCTGGAAAAGACAGCCATCGTTCTCTGCGATGTGCTTGACCATCACGACCACGAAGACCTTGCGCATTCACCGCGCGCTATCCTCAAGAAGCAGCTCGCGCGTCTGCATGAGCGCGGTTATCGCGCCTATTTCGCGTCGGAGCTCGAATTCTATCTCTTTGACGAGACATATAAAACCGCACGCGCAAAACGTTGGCAGGAGATGGAAACCGCCTCTCCTTATGTGCAGGATTATGTCATCCATCTGACCACCAAGGAAGAGCAGGTTCTGCGCGCCATGCGCAATCATCTGGGCGCAGCAGGTATCCCTGTTGAAAACTCAAAAGGCGAATGGGGACCGGGACAGCAGGAACTCAATGTTCGCTATGCAGAAGCGCTGGAGATGGCCGACCGCCATGTCATCATGAAAAATGCCATGAAGGAAATTGCCGAGGCTCATGGCAAGTGCATTACCTTCATGGCGAAGTATGATTATTGCAGGGCGGGAAGCTCGAGCCATATCCACAACTCCATCTGGAGTGCCGACGGCAAAGAACCGCTGTTCTACGATCCCAAAGCACCCAATACGATGACACCGCTTATGCGCTCATGGGTGGCGGGCCAGCTCAAATATGCGGTTGATTATACCTATTTTCTGGCACCCTATATCAACTCCTACAAGCGTTTTCAGGCGGGCACATTCGCGCCCACAAAAATCATGTGGAGCCAGGACAACCGCACGGCAGGTTTCCGGCTCTGCGGCGAAGGCACAAAAGGCATTCGCATCGAATGCCGCATCGGTGGAGCCGATCTCAACCCTTATCTGGCCTTTGCAGCTCTTATTGCAGCAGGGCTTAGGGGTATCGACGAAAATCTGGAGCTGGAAGATCCATTTGTGGGGGACGCCTATAGCGCGGTCAAACTCAAGGAAATTCCATACACGCTACGCGAAGCGGCAGAAGCCCTCAAAAACTCGGCATTCCTCAAGGAAGCGCTCGGTGAAAAAGTGGTCAATCACTATGTCCACACCGCGCACTGGGAGCAGATTGAATATGACCGCCGGGTCACAGACTGGGAACTGCATCGCGGTTTTGAACGCTATTGAATTATATAAAGCATAGAGGAATTGCCCAATGAGCGGCACGGCCAGAATTATCTCCCCTATCGATGGCTCGATTTATGCAGAACGCGCCTATGCCAGTGACACCGCGATCCAGGCGGCGGTCACGGCGGCACGCCAGGCGCAACCCGGCTGGGCAGCTACAAGCATCGCAGAACGCGCGCACTATTGCCGTTTGGCACTTGATGCGCTTGCTGCAATGCAGGACGAGATCATCCCTGAAATCGCATGGCAAATGGGGCGGCCAACGCGCTATGGCGGCGAGAATGGCGGCGTTCAGGAACGCGGCCAATATATGATCGACATCGCAGAAGAAGCGCTGGAGCCTTATGTTCCAGCACAGAAAGATGGCTTTCGCCGTTACGTAAAGCATGTTCCGCTCGGCGTGGTCATGGTAATCGCGCCTTGGAACTATCCCTATCTCACCGCCGTCAACACGATCATTCCGGCATTGATGGCGGGCAATACGGTTCTTCTTAAGCACGCCACACAAACACTGCTGACCGGCGAACGCTTCGCGCAAGCCTTCGAGAGGGCTGGTATTCCAAAAGGCGTGTTCCAGAATATCGTTCTTGATCATACGTCTACGGAAAAGCTGCTGGCGTCTGGCTCAATCGACCATGTCAATTTTACCGGCTCCGTCGGCGGAGGCCGGGCGATCGAAAAGGCAGCCTCCGGCACTTTCATGTCTCTGGGGCTTGAGCTTGGCGGAAAAGACCCGGCCTATGTGCTACCCGACGTCAATCTCGACCATGCCGTCGCCAATCTGGTCGATGGTGCCTTTTTCAATTCCGGTCAATGCTGCTGCGGCATCGAACGTATCTACGTTCATGAGGCAGTATATGATCGCTTCGTCGATGGCTTCATCGACCTCACAAAGCAATATGTGGTCGGCAATCCGCTCGATAGCGCAACCACGCTGGGGCCGATGGCGCAGGCACGATTTGCCGATCTCATCCGCGAGCAGAAGACCGAAGCCTTGCGCAAGGGCGCTAAAGCGCACATCAATATGAAGGTTGAGAGCGACACCGCCGGCTCGCCTTATATTGCGCCGGAAGTGCTCACCCATGTCGACCACCAGATGAGTGTCATGCGTGAAGAAAGCTTTGGCCCCATTGTTGGCATCATGAAAGTGCGCAATGATGAAGAAGCGCTCGCGCTGATGAATGACAGCATTTACGGCCTCACCGCTTCGCTATGGACAAGCGACACGGACCATGCAGCGAGCCTTGGCGACCGCATCGAAACCGGCACGGTCTTCATGAACCGCTGCGATTATCTCGACCCGGCACTGGTCTGGACGGGGGTGAAAGATACCGGCAAGGGGGCGGCCCTTTCGCCCATTGGTTACGGCAATCTCACGCGACCAAAATCCTTCCACCTGCGTGAAAAAATCTGAACAATTTGTCTGACGCATTATTCGGAAAGAATGACATGACCACTCTAACTTCCAAATGGAATTTCCCGACAAACGTGCTTTTCGGGCCGGGTCGCATCAAGGAACTGCCTGCAGTTCTCAAAGCAGCCGGTATCGAACGCCCATTGTTCGTTACCGATCCCGGTCTCGCAAAACTCCCTGTCGTCGCTTCCACACTCGCCATTCTTGATGGAGCTGGCGTCAAATATGCAGTCTTCTCCGATGTGAAGCCCAATCCAGTTGAAAGCAATCTTTATGCTGGTGTGCAGGTTTTCAAAGACGGCAAGCATGACGGCGTGATTGCATTTGGTGGAGGCTCGGCGCTTGATCTGGGCAAGCTCATCGCTTTTCAGGCAGGCCAGACCCGCGATGTCTGGGATTTTGAAGACATTGGCGACTGGTGGACACGAGCCGACAGCAATGCGATTGCACCGATTATCGCCGTACCGACAACCGCTGGCACCGGCTCGGAAGTTGGCCGCGCAGGCGTGCTGACCAATGAATCGACCCATACCAAAAAAGTCATTTTCCACCCGAAAATGCTGCCTGTAACGGTCATTGCTGATCCAGAGCTTTCAACCGGTATGCCGCCCTTTATCACAGTTGGCACCGGCATGGATGCATTGGCACATTGTCTGGAAGCCTATTGCGCACCGGGCTTTCATCCGATGGCTGACGGCATTGCGGTTGAAGGCATCCGTCTTGTGTTTGAAAATCTGCCCAAAGCCTATGCCAATGGCGCAGATATTGAAGCGCGCGCCAATCTGATGGCCGCAGCTTCCATGGGAGCAACGGCATTTCAGAAAGGGCTTGGTGCCATCCATTCCCTCTCCCACCCAATCGGCGCGCTTTACGACACGCATCATGGCATGACCAATGCCGTTTTCATGCCCTATGTGCTCAAACACAACCGCGCAGCTATCGAAAAGCGCATAGAACGCCTTGCGGATTATCTTGGTATTGAAGGTGGTTTCGATGGTTTTGTTGATGCTATCTTGAAGCTGCGCAAAGACCTCGGCGTACCGAATACATTGCCGGAATTCGTAAAAGGCCTTGAACTCGATACAGCCCGCAAAGACCTAATCGCCGAAATGGCCATCGTCGATCCAACGGCTGGCGGCAATCCAATCGAGCTCACAAAACAGGGCGCACTTGATTTGCTGAATGCAGCCATGACTGGAAAACTCTGACCGGAATCCGGTCAGAGCGTTTTCAGCAAAAGTGCGAAGCGGTTCCAACGATTTAGTCTTACAGCGGTTCCAGTTAAGAATGAATCGTTAGAACCGCTGTAACTGTTTGTTTTTACGCATTATCCGACGCAAAACCGCTTCGCACTTTTGCTGGAAATGCTATAACTGGAACCGCTGTAAGCGTAGTTGCGAATTCGCGGCTACGCTTTTTGTTCGACCAGACCGCGTCGTTCTCTGGCCTCCGCATCAAGCTTTTGCGCTTTCTCTACAGAGAGCACGGATACTGTGGTGATCAGGCAATAAAGCGCAGTAATCACAGCAACTGGCCAGGCGGATTCGTACCAGCTTACCAAAGCTGTTGCGAGCAGCGGCAGTGGGCCAACAAAGAGCGCACCCGTCACTTCTCGCGCAAAGGCAATCGCACTGTAGCGAACTTCCGTTGGGAAAATATCGCAGTAAAACGATGGCTGAACGCCGAACGAAGAACGCGCACCAATCGCATGCCCGATGATAATCAGCACCACTGCAGTCCAAGGCGTACCGGCACCCAGAAGCTGGAAATAGACCAGCGAGTAGATTGCGGCAGCAGCAGACCCCATGGCCATGATCGACACGCGGCCAACACGGTCAGACAGAGCGCCAAATACCACGCACATAACCGCACCGAACGCACTTGAAAGCATCACGCCAATAAGGATGATTTCACGCGGGAAGCCGAGCTTCGACGTCGCATAGGCCAATGTGAATGTCTGAAACACATAGGACAGGTTTGGCGCGAAATTTGCACCCATTGCCGCCAGCATTGTTCTTGGGTGGTCCCGCAGAACTTCAAGCACCGGTAGTTTGGCGTCGCGACGCTCTTCCTTTACCTGCAAAAACTCAGGCGATTCTGGCACTTTTTGGCGAATATAGATGCCAAGAAACAGCACCAGACCGCTTAACAGGAACGGTACGCGCCAGCCCCAGCTCATGAAGGCTTCTTCCGGCAGAAGCGTGAAAAGCGCAAACACGCCTGCTGCAAGAATTGTCGCCACATCAACAGCTGCAGCGGGAAGACTTGCAAAGAAGCCGCGGCGATTGCCTGCGATTTCACCCGCCATGACCACAGCGCCCGCATATTCTGCACCAGCACCAAGCCCCTGAACCACGCGAAGAGCCAGCAACAGGATCGGTGCCCAGATACCGATTGAGTCATAAGTCGGCAGACAACCGATCAATGTTGTGCTGATACCCATCATAAGAAGGGTAAGCATCAGCACAGGCTTGCGCCCGATGCGGTCGCCCATCCAGCCAAAGACGATGCCGCCCAGCGGACGCACCAGGAAACCGACCGTATAGGTCGCAAAAGACGCAATGATACCGGTAGTCGGATCGAATTGCGGAAAGAACAGATGATTGAAGATCAGCGCTGCAGCCGTCGCGTAAAGAATGAAGTCATACCATTCAACGACGGTGCCAATGGTGCTGGCAAAAATAGTACTGCCAAGCGCCTTCTGCTTGCTCATAGTTTCGGTTGTCAAAATCCCTCTCCCTCGATTTGACGTATATAAAGCCCCCCGGCCTTTGTTAGCGCCGCTTGAAAACCGGCGCTCTTTTCTCCTTGAACGCCGCTCGCCCCTCCTGCGCATCAGCAGTTGCAAAGCAGATCGTTTGCAGGTCGCGCTCGTATTCGATGGCTTTTTCAAGCGGCATCGAGACAGAAGCTTTGAGGTTGAGCTTCGCGGTTTCGGCAGCAATCGGTGCGCGCGATGCGATCACACTCGCAATTTCGCGCGCCCGCGTGAGCAGATCGGCCTGCGGCACGACTTCACTCACCAGCCCCCAGCGCTCTGCCTTCTCGGCTGAAATCGGGTCGCCTGTCATAATCATCAGTGCTGCGTTGGATGCGCCTATGGAATGCGCCAGATGGGCCGCCATCCCGCCACCACCGATCCAGCCGAGCTTGATCTCGGGTGCCGCAAATTGCGCATTATCAGAAGCAATACGGATATCGCAGGACATCGCAGTTTCGAGCCCACCACCAAAGGCATAGCCATTGACAGCTGCAATCGACGGCTTGAGAAGCGCGCGGAATGCATCACAGTAATCCGGCCGATTGCGGAACTGCCACGGTGTCTCATAGGTATCGAGTTCGCGAATATCCGAGCCCGCACAGAATGCACGTTCTCCAGCGCCCGTTAGAATAACGCAACGGATCGTGTCGCTGTCGTTGCATTCGGTCACAGCTGCAACGATGGCATCAGCCATTTCCGGCGTCACGGCATTGAGTTTCAGCGGACGGTTTAATGTGATGACGGCAACCGCGCCGTCGATCTCGAATTTGATGTCTTCAGTCATGGAAAACTACCTTTCACCGCCATGCACGCGCGAAGCGGCGTAGAGAATTTGCAGCTCATTCAACACTGCAGATGCCGGGCGGCGTTCATCAAAGGCCGCCCCCAAAAGCGCCGAAGCCTTGCCCTGAAAGGCGATGTAGCCATCATGGCGCGGGCGCACATAGGCCTGCTCCAGAGTGTCGGCCGTGTTACGATAGAAATTGCCCCATCGCCGGTTCACCCGCTCATCATGCCAGGCTTCGCGGCGCGATGGCTGGCCTTCATGATCGGGAATGAACCCGGATTGGGCTTCACGGCTCATCAGCCACAAGAGATGGGTTTTGAGCGCCGAGGTGATTTGAGCGCGGCGCGAAACACCAATGCCCGTGCCGCCCAATGTAGAGCCCGGACGACCACTATTGGCTGCGCGTGGCGCATTGTGAAACGCGACAGGCTTTCCACTTTGCGGCGCTGCATAATTCACATAACCATAGACCAGCGGGCACAATGCAACATCGTCATGCTCGGCCATGTGGCCCAATATAGCGATGGGATTATTTTGCCGAACAGACGTTGGGCTGCGCGCCACAAGTTCTGCCATCAGGTCATAGACCTGCTGCCCCACATATTCAGAAACCAATATGTTCGGATCTTTTTCCGCGGGTGGCTCGCCAAAAGCTGCCGCGATAGACAGAAATGACAGGCAGGCATGTGGACCGGCAAGCGAAAGCGCGACCTTGCCGCTGTGCTGCGATAGACGAAGTACCTCATCCCAAGTGACCGGCACACCATCTGAGAGATCGGGACGAAGAGCCATAACCTGCGTTGCAGCATCAAGCGGCAACGCCCAGTGCTTGCCCGCAAAGCGATAGCTCGTCAATGACGGACCGATACTGGCCTTGGCGAGCTCAGCAACCGTTTCAGCGCCAAACACGTCTTCAAGTGAAAGCAGACAATCGCCAGATATGGCCTCACCCACATGCGGATGATCGAGAACCACGAGATCATAGCGGGCGCAGAGATCAGCAATCGGGTGGGATTCAAAACCTTCTAGCGGCTGTTTGTCCCAATGGATGTCCAGACCGGCAGCAATAACATCCGGCAATTTTGATGCCGCCGCCAATGCATTATAGCCGCGCGGATGATCCCAGGTGAGAGCTTTAATCACCTGCATTTCAGATGTTCCCCGACACGATAGCGCCAGATTTCTCAAGTGCTTCGATCTTGTCTGCCGCATATCCGGCTTCGGCCAGCACATCCCGCGTATCCTGCCCGGTTACTGGCGCGCCACGGTCGACGGTCGATGGCGTCTTGGAAAAGCGGATCGGGAAGCCCGGCGTTTTTACCTTGCCCTCTGTCGGATGCTCATACTCGACAAAGGTGCCGTTATGCTTGATCTGCTCGTCGTCCACGAGGTCGGCATAGCCATAGACAGGGCCGCACCAGATATCGGCTGCGCGAAGAAGCTCCAGCCATTCGGCAGAGGTTTTCGTTTTCAGCTTATCGCGTGTCTTGGCAAAGATTTCATCGCGGCGCGCCCAGGTATCAACCTCATCATTCATGGTGAGGAAACTGTCTTCGCCAATCACTTCACCCAGCGTTTTCAGCTTCGGAAAAGCGACGATGATAAAGCCGTCAGAGGTTGCAAAAGCACCGTAAGGCGCCCGGATATAGACATGGGCATGTGGCTCTGCCGAACGGGTTTGCGGCTTGCCACCGACGGTGAAAACCGAAAGTTCCTGCATCTGAATGGTGGTGATCGCATCGAGCATATTGACCTGCACCAACTGCCCCTCACCCGTGCGCTCGCGATGGAGAAGTGCTGCAAGCGCGCCTTCAAAAGCAGTATATGCGGTGATGGCATCCACCAGATATTGCCCGGCGGCGGTTGGCGGCTCGCCCTCACGGCCTGCCGAAAGCATAGCGCCCGACATCCCTTGCAAAACGAGATCCTGTCCCGGACGATGGACATAAGGACCGTCCTCGCCATAGCCAGAGATCGAAACATAGATCAGCTTTGGATTGATCTTGGAAAGCGACTCGTAATCGACGCCAAGACGCTTTGCGACGCCCGGACGATAGTTTTGCAAAAACACGTCGGCGGTTTTCACGAGGTCAAGAAGCACCTGTTTTCCATCTGGTGATTTGAGATCGACCGCGAGCGAACGCTTGTTACGGTTGAGCGACAGGAAAGAGACATTAACGCGATTGCCTTCGGCACCGCCCGCCGCCACATGGCGCTGCCATTCGCCTGTCGTCGGCTCAACCTTCACCACATCGGCACCAAGATCGCCCAGCCGCTGCGCCGCAAATGGCCCCGCCATCGCAATTGAACAATCCAGCACACGATATCCTGATAAAACACCCATGGCAGCTCCACTCCCTGCTCAAATCCATTTGCGTCAGAACCTATCCAATATTTTCGCCTTGTCTAGAGTGAGCGCTAACATTTTTATATTCATATCCTCATGATTTATGAGATAGTGCCGCAAGATGTTTTAGCGCTAACATTTTTCAATTGACGCGATGACGCATATGTGAATAAAGTTTTTACAAGTGAACGGGAGGTTCACGCTGGAGGAGAACACATGACCAGAATTCGCTCAGGCCTTGGTTTGAAGGCACTCACACTCGCCATTTTGTCGGCATCTGCGCTGAGCGCGAGTGCGCAAAATCAGGACCGCACGGCACTACTCGGCACCCTGCCAACCGAAATTCAGGCACTTTATACCGATGTGGTTGAAGTTGGCCCTTCGGCTTATGGTGATTTCAAAGCGCCAGCCAAGCCATGGCGCTGGTGCCATTCGGAATCCTATATGGGCAATCCTTGGCGTGTAACCTTCAATGACGAACTCAAGCGCCTTGTGGATGGTGCTATCGCCGCAGGTGATGTGTCTGAATATGTTGTTTCAGACTCCAATGGTGATGCCACACAGCAGATTTCGCAAATTCGCGCCTTCATCGAGCAGGGCTGTAATGTCATCACGACGATTGCCGGTTCTTCCACCGCACTCAATGCCGTGATTGACGATGCCTTCAAGGCTGGCATTCCGGTTATAACGTCCGCTGGTTCCGTAACGACCCCGAATGCGATCAATGTCATGCACAACCAGAACCTCTGGGGCTACCAGATGGGCAAAGGCATTGCGGAAGTTCTCAAAGATGGCGGCACCGTTCTTCAGGTTGAGGGCATCTCCGGTCATCCGCTTGTCCAGCAGGAAAATGCCGGACTTGAAAAAGCCGTTGAAGAGTCCGGCAATCTCAAGATTGCCCGTAAAGTGAGCGGCGAATGGACCGGCACGACAACGAAATCCGCAGTGCTTCAGGCACTTGCCACCACACCGCAGCAGATTGATGCAGTCTGGTCGACGGGCAGCGAAGCACGCTTTATTGCGGAAGCCTTCCAGCAAGCAGGCCGCCCGCTTCCCCTGATTGCGGCTTCCATTTCAGGCGATGCACTTGGCTACTGGAATGCCAATCAGGACACGTTCAAGTTCTATGGCGGTGAAGTATCACCGCATGTTGCAGCCCAGAACGCTTTCCGGGTCGCATTACGGGTTCTTGAAGGCCAGAAGCCGCTCGTCAATACGATCATCGCTCCGATGCCGCTTGTGACGCAGGCCGACCTTCCAAATTGGTACAAGGACTGCATGAAGCCGGATTCCGCGGCCATCTTCCCGATACCACCGCAGGATCCATTCCCGGAAGAACTGCTTAATGGCTACTTCTCGAACGGAAGCGCCACCGCACTTTATGATTTCGCGAAAGTTCCAGCTTCCTGCTCCAAGTAAGCGCTTGCAGGACGACGCGCTGAATAACGTCATTGCCAAGGTCAATTGGTCCAGATCAATTGGCCCAAACCATTGGCAATGACTTTCGCTTATCGCATGCAGAAAGTCATTTCATTATGCCAGACTCTGAGCATCCCCCGCTGGGCACATCCAGCATACACAGGCTGCTTGCCGAAGCGGGGCTGCCCAACATCACGCACGCTCCAGTCATGTCACTACAGGTCGAAAACCTTGAAAAACGTTATGGCGAAACAATTGCGCTCACAAATGCCAATGTGACTTTCAGCCATGGCGTTCATACGATCCTGGGGGAGAACGGATCGGGCAAGAGCACGATGCTGAAAATATTGTCTGGCGTGGTCGCACCCACGCATGGGCGTGTCGTTCTCAACGACAAAACCATCTCGGCCAGATCGCCTGCAGATATGAAGACACTGGGCCTTGCAACGGTTTTTCAGGAAGTTTTGATCGCTCCGCATCGTTCGGTAGTCGAGAATATCTTTCTCGGATTTGACGGGCTCATTACCCGTAAAGTCAGCAAATCAGTACGCGAAAAGGCAGCCCACGCAGTTCTGTCAAAAATTGCACGCTTTCCGATCGACTTGTACGCAGCGGCTGGCAGCCTGTCACTAGCAGCACAGCAGCTCGTTGTAATTGCGCGCGCCTTCATCAGCCGTCCTTCGATCCTGCTTCTCGATGAAGCAACAGCAGCGCTCGACTATGCAGATCGTGATCTCGTCTTTGAAACAATCGAAGATTATGCTGCATCCGGGAATATTGTGATCTTCATTTCGCACCGGCTGGAAGAGGTGAAACGCCTTTCCGATGAGGTCACGGTGCTGCGCAGCGGCCATGTTGTCGATACGCTCGACAGGCAGCAGATCAATAGTCAGATCCTTCTGGAACTCATGGCGCCGGAGGCTCATCTCCATGACGAGTGATCAGATCATTCTTACCTATGAAAATCTCGTGCTTGCGCCGGGGCGCAAAGCGCTGTCCGGCACAATCCGCGCCGGTGAGATCACCGGACTTGCAGGTCTTGAAGGTCATGGCCAGGAGCAGTTTCTGCTGGCGCTTGCAGGCTTCAATCAGCCTCGCCATTCAAAGGTCGAAATCGTCACCCGGTCCGGTGAACAAAGTGCCTATAGCAATCATCACAATGCAGCCAGATGCGGCGTGGTTTACTTGCCGCGTGACCGACGCGCGACCGGTATTTTCCCGGTGCTTTCCGTACTCGATAATTTTGGTATGCCTTCCATGCCACGCTTTTCATGGGGTGGCATTCTCAACCGCCGCAAACAGAAGGAAGAGCTGCAGCGCTATACCGAATTTCTGTCAATCCGCTATCCGGCAATGGACGCGCCGATCACGGCACTCAGCGGCGGCAATCAGCAAAAAGTGCTGCTCGCGCGGCTTCTGGCGCTCAAACCGCGTGTGATGCTGCTCAACGATCCGACACGCGGCGTTGATCTCAACACCCGCATGAAATTCTATGAAGCCTTCCGTAAACTCGCCCGTGAAGAAGGTATCGCGCTCGTCATCCTGTCGAGCGAAATCGAAGAAATCCTGCAAATCTGCGACAGCGTTTCAGTGTTCCGCGATTTTGAATACTCAAAAACCATCAGCAAATCCGAAATGTCGATGTCGGGCGTCCTTGCAGCCATGTTCGGGCAGGATGAGGTGGAGCTATGATCTTAACCGACAACAAAAGCGGCTTGCGGCGCATCTTCTGCGGCAGTCAGGAAACACGGCTCGCCGCAATCCTGTTCATCATTCTGCTTGTCATCAATATTGTGCTTAACCCGGTACGCTTTGCACCGTCAAACTGGGGCTCGGTGTTGGGGCTTGCAGCGCCGCTGCTGCTGACTTCGCTCGCAATTACCATACCGTTTCTTGCCGGGCGCGGCTCGATTGACATTTCCGTTGGTCCGCTCGTGGGTTTGATCAATGTCATTCTCGTTCAGATACTGATCACAAAAGGCGGCATATCCTCGCCCTACATCATCGTCCCCGCAGCAATTGCACTCGGTATTCTAGCTGGCGCATTAAATGGCCTTCTGGCGGCGATCATCCGTATTCAGCCAATTGTTGCAACGCTTGGCACCTACTTGATATTTGGCGGGCTGGCGCTAACCATCCTGCCGTCCCCATCAGGTTCGGTACCTGCATGGCTGTCATCTTTGGCGGGTCCATGGTCCATTCTGCCGGTAGGCGCTGCGGTTCTGATATGGATCGGTATCAAACGCCTGCCTTTCTATGAGACGCTTATGGCCGTCGGCAGCGAGGATCGAGCCGCCTACACCGCTGGTGTCAATGTTCCGCTCGTGCGCTTCATCGCTTATGTGCTGGCCGGATTATTCGCAGGACTCGCAGCATTGTCGCTCACAGCTCTCATTGGCTCAGGTGATCCGATCATCGGTCCCGGCTATACGCTGATTGCTATTGCTGCAGTCGCCCTTGGCGGCGTCAGCCTCGCCGGCGGCGTTGGCGGATTAACAGCAGCATTTCTGGGTGCAGCATGTATTTTCCTCCTGCAAAGCATGTTGACGGCCTTCAACGTCTCAACCTTCGTGCTTCAGGCAGTCTATGGCGCAGTCCTTGTTCTGGCCGTTTGTCTCAACTCCGAAAAACTAAAACTCTATTTCCGACGCAAGGTGGCACAGTCATGATTAAGGCACTGGCTACAAATCGCGCGCTGGTCGCCTTCATCGGGGTCCTGTTGGTGTTCCTCTTGGGAGCAGCCCTTATTCCGGGCTTTGCCAGCCTTTTCTCCATTCGCGCCATGCTGGTTCTGGCTGCACTGCTTGCTATTGCAGCACTCGGTCAGACGCTGGTGATGATCCTTGGTGGCATCGACCTTTCCATTCCGTTTGTGATCGGCTTTGCCAATGTTGTCTTCGCCAGCCTCTATGGCGATGGAATGTCACCGCTTTTAGCCGGTATTATCGTGCTGGCATCGGCGGGGCTGATCGGTGCGTTTTCCGGCGCATTATCGGCAGCGCTTTCCATTCACCCACTCATCGTCACGCTTGGTGTCGGAACGATGGTTCAAGCGGGCGTACAAATCTGGACACGCGGCTTGCCGACAGGTTCAGCGCCCGCTTTCATCAATGATTTCGTGTCACTGGGTGGCAGCATCGGGCCTTTGCCATTCCCTTGGCTGATCCCGTTTACAATTTTGCTGACCCTCGGCACCGTCTTTGTGTTGCGCCGTACGATTTATGGCCGCAAGCTTTATGCGCTGGGTTCAAATATCAAAGCCGCCGAACTGGCACTGATCAGACCGATTGCAATCTGGGCAATCACCTTTGGCCTCAGTGCCATGTTTGCGGCACTTGCTGGCATTCTTCTGCTCGGCTTCACCGGCTCATCAAGTGCGACAGTAGGCACGCCCTATCTTTTCCAAACGGTCTCTGCGGTCGTTATCGGCGGAACCGCACTGATCGGCGGGCGCGGCGGATTTGTCGGAACGGTGGCTGGCGCGATCATGCTGATGGAACTTCGCACGTTTCTCATCGGCATGGGGTTTTCGGATGCCATGGTACAGTCGTCACTCGGTGTCCTCATCCTGCTCCTTGTCGCAGCCTATGGCCGTGATCGCCATATCCGTAATCTTATCTGAAGGAGAACCCGTTGGACGAGCGGCTTGCACGGACAATTGACGCCATCAAAGCATCCGGTGCCGATTGGGGCATTTTCACCAGCCCCGATGGCATCGCCTACGCTTCAGGTCATATCGTTTCCATTGAAGCGGGGCCATCACCCTTTGCGGGTGGACCTGCCATCGCACTGGTTGGCAAAAACGGCGAATGTGGACTTGTCGTAACCAATCTCGAAGCAGATACGCCAAGCTGGGCACAGATCGTTCTCACATATGAAGGTTTTTCATATAAAGAGCCGACAGACATTTTTACGAACTATCTCAATGCCGCGCAGGAACTCTTCACCAAATTTGGTGTCGGCGGAGCAATTGCCGTAGAGCAGAACAGCTTTCCATTGTCCTTGCTCCCACTTATCGACACATGCCGTCGCGTATCGATTGACGATGCTTTCAAGCGCCAGCGCATGGTGAAAACAACAACTGAGATCGCGCTATTGCGTGAGGCAGCGCTTACCGCTTCCGCCGGGCAACGCGCGTTTATTGAGCACAGCAAGGCTGGCCGCAGCGAGCTGGAAATATTTGCCTACATCAGGCTCGCCATGGAAAGCAGAGCCTCTGAACGCCTGCCACTTACCGGCGATTTCATATCCGGCAAAACCCGCACATCAGCATTCATGGGCTGGCCAACAAACCGCATCGTTGCCACCGGCGACCCACTCATCTGCGATCTCGCACCGCGCGTCAAAGGCTATTGGGGCGACAGCTGCGCATCGGCAATGCTGGGCAAAACAACTGACGGGTTTGAGAAACAGTTCAAGGCCGTAAAATCGGCGCTTGATCTGGCAATCGAAATCATCCGCCCAGGCCTTGGCATCGGTGAACTGGATCAAAAATTGCAGGCCCATATCGCAGCACATGGCTATGGCTATGCCCATCATTCCGGACATTCTATCGGTACATCTGTTCATGAATGGCCACGGCTTGTCAGCTATGAAACAGAGCGTTTCCGCAAAGACATGGTTGTCATGGTGGAACCCACCGCCTTCGATCCGGACACTGGCGGCGTGCGGCTCGAATTCATGCTGCATGTGACAGAAAATGGCTGCGAAGTGCTAACCGACTTCGAGCATCAGATGGTTATTAGCCACTAGCCCTGATCTTGAGTTCGAAACCGACATCGACAATCGTGTTTGTCGATGTTTCACCACGCATGGCTTCAAGCAAAAGCTCGCCTGCCTGCCGTCCAATTTCCGCGGAAGGTACTGCAACCGTCGTCAATGGCGGCAGCAGATGACGCGAAAGTTCAAAGTCGCCAAAGCCTGTAATCGCGAGGCGTTGTGGCACTTTGATACCAATGCGCTGCGTCTCCAGAAGGGCGCCGGAAGCTAGAATATCACTTGAAAACATGACAGCATCGGCTTCCGGATATTGAGCCAGCGCCCGTCGCAGAAGATCGATACCCGAAGCCATGGCAATCGGCATTTCTGTTGCCACAGTGATGCGTGGCTTCTCATCCGGGAATTGTTGCTCCATTGCCGCTTTGAATGCGGCACGGCGTTCGGCAGCACGGCTGTCGCCTTTCCGAACTACACCGGCAAATACAATATAGCGCCGACCCGTATTGATCAAATGACTGACCATTTCAGTGATCGCCGCCGTGTTGGAGAATCCAACCAGCCGGTCAATCGGTTTATCGGTAAAATCCCAGCCCTCAACGACTGGAATTTCGGCACGTTTGAGCAATGCAACACTGCGCTTGCTATGGTGTGTGCCGATCAGAAAAACGCCATCCGGACGCCGCCCGAGGAGGCTGCGAATGATTTCTTCCTCGCGCTCCATTCGGTAATCAGTATTGCCTAAAAATATCTGATAACCGGACTGATGCAGTACATCGGAAAAATGCTGGATCGTGTCAGCAAAAACAGATGCGGACAGCGTGGGTATAATCGCCGCAACCGTATTGCTTTTATGCGATGCAAGATGGCTTGCCGCGAGATTATGAACGTAATGCGTCTTCTCGATTGCATCCTGAATAAGCTTCCGCTTTTCAGGCATCACAGAATCTGGAAAACGCAACGCGCGCGAAACGGTCTGCATGGAAACCCCTGCAGCCGCAGCCACATCCGCCATGGTCACACCAGAACCTTTGCGGCGCTGCTTTCGCGGTGTTGAGGCTTCAACACTCACAGATAGAAAGGCCTGACACAGACGGGGGTGCCAATTTCGATCCGTTTGCCCGTATCGGTCAAATTTCCCGTCTCCTTATCGATTGCGAAGATCGCAATGCAATCTCCATTCTGGTTAGCGACCAGAAGCCAATTGCCATCCGGTGTCAGCGTAAAATTACGCGGTGTTGCGCCACCCGTAAAGCTGTGACCGATCTCAACCAGGCTGCCATTCTCCTGATCCACACGAAATGTAGTGATCGAGTCATGACCGCGATTGGAACAGTAAAGAAAACGACCATCGGGCGAGAGGTGAATATCAGCGCCATGCGACTCAACATTCGCTGGCGCTGTCGGCAAGGTCTGAACAAGGCGCATCTCATCGCCGTCGCGCTCAATGAGCGAAACCGTGGAATTCAGTTCGTTGGAGATATAGACAAACCGGCTATTAGGATGCTGTGCGATATGGCGAGGACCAGTACCGGGTGGCGTCGCAACATTGCTCACCCGCTTGAAACTGCCATCATTATCAAGGCGATAGGCAATGACTTCATCAAGGCCAAGGTCGGCAGACAGAAACATGCCGCCTTCCGGTGTCTCAACCACGCAATGCGGGTGGCTGCGTTCCTGCCGGTCGACAATAGGCCCAAGCTTACCCTCGTGACGAACGCTATGTGCAACCGGCCCGAGGCTGCCGTCAGGCAACACTGGCAACGCAACAAGCGAATGATCAGGCCCGCCCGATCCCATCGCATAATTAGCGACAAGCACAAACTTTCCGTCCACCGTCACGGTATTATGCGCAGTTATGCTGCCCTGGGCACTTTGCTTGTTGAGATAAACAAGTTCACCCTTTTCAGCATCAAAACGATAGGCACTGACCGTTCCCTCGTGCCAGCTGAACACTTCGGAATTTGCATAGATCACGCCTGTATCCGGCGCGACACTCAGGAATGTTGGATTATCGACGGAAGATGTCGCGCATATATGCGACGCATCTCCTGTCGTCGTATCGAATGCGTAGATGGAAAGACCCTTGCCACGCGCACCCTGAAAATAAGGGGCTTCGCGATTAAGCGACCCAACCGCCAGATAAAGCTTCCTCACGCATTCCTCCAATGCAAACTCTTTCCTTAATGCATCACCCATCCGCCATCGACATTCAAGGTCTGCCCGGTGATAAATCCTGCTTCATCAGAGGCAAGGAACATCAAAGCCGAGGCAATATCCCGCGACGATCCACGACGCTTAACAGCCTGATGCTCAAGAACGAATTTCGTATAGCCTTCCGGGTCGGGGTGGATTTTCTCGGCATCTGTTGGAAAAGCACCCGGCGAAATTGCATTGACGGTAATGCCATAGGTACCGAACTCGCGTGCCCAGGCACGCGCAAGCCCGATGAGCGCCCCCTTTGATTGCACATAAGGCGACAATTGCGCCCAGCCGCCATAGGCAGTCACGCTAGCGATATTGATAATACGACCCCACCCCTTTTCACGCATATGCGGCAGCGCCACCTGGACACAGACAATGCCTGCATCGACATTGATGTGCTGCACTTTTTGCATTTCCTCAAGCGTATAGTCTTCAAATGGCTTGGACGGATAAATCGCAGCATTGTTGATCACGACATCAAAGCCACCGGCCTCACGACTAATCGCTTCCAATGCGGGGCGGAGTGCCTGCAAATCCGACAGATCGAGCGCGTGGATCGAAAGCCCGGCAAGCCCCTCGGCCTCTGCCTTGCCTTTCAACTCTTCGATCTTTTTCGGATCATGATCGATAGCCACAACCCGTGCGCCAGCACGTAGAAAATTGAGCGTGGTTTCAAGACCGAGGCCACCGGCAGCCCCCGTGTAGAGAATGGTTTTGCCCGCAACGGAAAACGGCGATGGTGCGGTCATGAGCGGCCTCCAATTGCAATGTGATTGCCTGATGGCACCGGATATTCCTCAATTGGCTGCTTCGCGATTGCGGCAATGCGTGTTTCTGTTTCCGCGATGCTCGCCGCATCACCAAGAATACGGAACGTGCTATCATAACGGCGCTCTTCGCCATGCTCGAGCCAGATCAGCTCGCCGCGGTCACGGGCAGCACCATGTCCCAGAACGTGATTGGTGGCAGGTTCGATGCCGAGCGCATATTGCCCGGCCTGCAGATTCTGCCACTCATACATGCAGGGGAACTGATCCTTGCGGGTAACGACTTCAAAACCGATGCCCAGCTTGTCATTGACCAGCGCAACCGACACTTCGCCATTGGCATCAGCGCCCATTTCATGCTGCCAGACCTGCTCATGAAACTGCATCTGCGGTGCAGGCAGCGTACGATAGCCGACGCTCTGCTTTTTGTAGTCTTCTCCGGCATGAGCCGCCCAGACCACATCCCTGACAGGCGCCAGATAACGTGAGCCTTCGGCCAAAACGGGGTGCCCGACATTAATGTGATAACAATACATATGCGGCGTGCGATAAAAACCGCGATTGGTCACGCGATCCGTCAGCTTAATATCGTTTGTACCGGCTTTGATTTCGATGCGGCGTGTCAGTTCAAGATGCTCACCGAACACGGTTCCCTGTGTGACGACACCCTCGCACCAGAGAGTGCATTCGTCGCCTTCCCAGCGCTCGCCATAGCCGGTCAGCTTTGCAGGAATAGTACCAACACGGCCATGAATGGAGTGCTTGATCGTCTGACGCGGCTTGTAATTATAATGGTCCGCCGCCTCGTCATACATGAAGAGGATATGGTCCAGACCGCATGTCACCATCAGGCCGGAGAAAGAACGCATCCAGCCAAGACCGCCCTCGCCCTCATATTCATGCAGTCCTGGATGGCGGAAACCGGACGGGGAATGCCAGCCGATAGCCATGCCACGATAGTCGCAATCGGCAATATCGAGCGCGCGATCAACCAGAACGGTAAAGCGCAAACCGGTGCCTGAACGAAACTCCAGCATTCTAATGCCGCGTTCCAATCCGTCTTCAAGCACCATCAGGCGAACGCCTGCAAATTGCGCAAAAGAGCCGCTGCTCGCGGCGATGTCGCGACGCGACCTTACCTCTCCATAAAGCTTCACCATTCTGGTACCTTAAATGCTGCGGCGTACAGCCATTTCAGTCAAAGGCGGCCGGTGTTCAAACGCTTGTTTATAGCACCGGCCGCCCCACCCCGCCCAAGGTGGTACTAAAGTCCCTGCGCGCGTAGCTTTCCATCGAGGAATTTCTTCGCACGTGGCACATCGGCCTCATCGAGATGTTCGATAATCATCGGAATATTCGGATGCTTTTGTGCAAGGCGCTTGAGATAGAGGTCATAGTTCAGCGAACCGAGACCCGGAGCCGGCAGTTCGATCTCACCAACGCCGCGGAAAGTATGGCTTTCAAGGGCATCGGCATCACCGATATCAGCATGCTTTTCCGTCTTGTCGTCGCCTGAGCGCTTGACGTCCTTGGCATGACCGATCTTGATCTTGTCGCTCAACGTATCGAACACCTGGTTGAGAATTTCATCCATCCGGTCGATGTTGTGCGTCTCAAAATAATTGGTCGGGTCCATCAGCAGGCCAAGGCCCGGATGATCGACCTGCGCAAACATTTTCACCGTTTCCTCGACCGAACCGACGACGTTGTTCACATAGGTTTCGAGCAGGAAAATCGCACCGTGGTCATAAGCAAATTGCGACAGATCAGCGATGACCTTGCGGCATTCTTCAAAACCTTCTTCGGTCTTGTTCTTCGGGTGATGAACCCAGTCGGATTCAGTGTTGTAAGTACCGGTTTCCGAAATCACATAAGGCGTACCGAGATATTGCGCATGGCGGATAATCTCTTTGAGATAACCCACGCGGCGCTCGCGCTCTGCCTTGTCCGGATGAATGATGTTCGTATAGCCGGAAATGCATGAAATCGGCAGATTATGATCGCGGAATGTCTCGCGAATTTTGACGCATTTGTCCTTGGTGATCTGTCCCGCACTCAGATCGATATCCTTGAAATGCATATCCAGCTGGACCGTATTGAAGTCGAGTGCACGGATTTTTTTAGCTGTTTCCTCAAGCGAATAAGGGAAATAGCCGCTGAAAATACCCACCTGCATCATGATCGAAACCCTCCCGTTAAGATTCTTTGTTAATGCACATCTTTTCCGAAAACCGCTTCGTACTTTTCGGGATGTGCTCGTTTAATTGATTGATATCTCGGACAATTTGACAGTGCGGCCTTCATCGATCGACTTGTAGCCAGCCTCAACGAGTGCGACCGTCTTCACATTGTCCGCCACTGAAAGCGCTGGCGGCTCGCCAGACTGAATGGCGTATTGCAGCTGCTCCATCACACCGATAAAGGCGTGCGGGAACCACATGGTTTCCCATTTTGGGCTTACCCATTTGCCGTCTGTCGTCTTTTTGGAGGCATAAGTCAGCGTTGACGGCGAACCATCCGGCCAACCAATCGTGCCCTGTGCCACACCATCCGTACCTTCGACCCGCCATTTGATGTAAATATCGCTGTCAAAGCCCTCCTCGCGCGGCCCGGACCAGACATCTTCCATCGAAACAGCCATCACACCGCTCGGAAACATCAGCGTGGATACGGTGATACCGTCCTTGTGTTCAAACTGGGTGCGTGGGTCAGTGCGTGTCAGCGTAGTGATGGTGTCAGGCTCACCAAACAGAAAGCGCAGCACATCGAGATGATGCACGCTCATGTTAGACAGTGTCAGGCGGTCATAATCTTCCAGAAACACCTGCCAATGCGGGATGGCACGCATCTCGATTGTCGCCATGACGGGCGCGCCCAGCTCATCCTTATCGAGAATTTGCTTTAACACGCGCATCGACTGGTCGTAGCGCATGTTCTGATTGACCGAGAGGATTTTGCCAGCTTTTGCCGCCTCATCGCGAAGCGCAATGGCCTCTTCAAGCGTCAGAGCCAACGGCTTTTGGGCGAGAATGCCCTTGATATGTGGTTGTGCGAGCGCTTTGCGGATGAGTGCAGGCTGCTGATCCGGCGGATAAGCAATATCGATGATTTCAATAGCTTCGTCGCCAATCAGCGCTTCTGGCGTGTCATGCACGGTCGCGATACCCCAGCGCGCGGCGACCTCTTCGGCCTTTGCCTTGGTACGTGAGGCGATTGCCGCGACCGTAAAGCCCGCGTCCTTATAGGCCGCAAGATGGCACTCGGCCATAATCATTCCTGCGCCGATGCAGCCGATTTTGAAATCCCGAGCCCGCACCTGCGGATCAGGAACAAAGCCCCGCGCTTCGCTCATTGCATCCTCCCATTATATTTCCAAGCCCACATATCATCGAATGATCGACGAGTAGGCCCGTCCTCATTCGAGGAAAATACCAACCTCCATTAGCATTTTGAGGATTAATGAAGATTCAATGCAGCAGTGTCAACATCATATAAAATCATTTTACATCATTTAACATCGTATTTGATCAATTTTCGGAACATTCTTTTGAATTTCAACGTTCATATATAAATTAATGATGCTTTTTGATGGATTTATACAACATCAAAGCCGATTTCATGAGGAAAACGGATGACTGAGACACAAGAAGCCTTGCATCTTACACAAATCGAAATACATCATTTTCCATCATTTTGATGAGGAGTGTGATTTGCGTTCCACGGTGAGTGACATTGCCAGAACAGCGGGCGTTTCCAGCGCCACGGTCGATCGCGTATTGAACAACCGCGAAGGTGTGAAAGAGCGCACGCGTGAAATCGTCCTCGAAGCCGCGCGCAATCTTGGCTATCTCCCCGGCAGCGCGCAGCTCAATGCAAATACCACCGACCGCATCAAACTGGCTTTCGTTCTGCCAGCGGGCACCAACACCTTCATTGCAAATCTGCGCGACCAGATCGCGAGGCAAGCAGCCTTGAGGCCCGAAATCGAGCTTACAATCCATAGTGTCGAAGGCTTCAACCCTGACACGCTTGCGCGCGCCCTTGAAGACCTCAAGGGGCAGGCACAGGGCGTTGGCGTGATTGCACTGGATCACCCAACCGTGCGTGAAGCCATGCGCGCCCTCGCCGAATCCGGCACCCATATCGTCACCATCGCGTCCGACATTCTGCATGTGCCGCGCGTCGGCTACATCGGCATCGATAACCGTGCAGCTGGTCGCCTCGGCGGCTATATTCTCGGTCGCTTTCTGGGCCAACAGCCCAAAAACAAAATCGCGCTTTTTGCCGGATCCCTTTCCTATCGCGGCCACGAAGAGCGCGAGATGGGCTTTCGACGTGTCATTGCGGAAGAGTTTTCGCACTTAAATATCGTCGAACTCAACGAGATCGAAGACAGCCGCGAAAAAGCCTACTCAGAAACCATAGCTTTGCTTAAACGCCACCCCGACCTTGCAGGCATCTATAATCTCGGAGCTGGCAATCAGGGCATCGGACAGGCGCTGATGGATTCGGGAAAATCGGATTCCGTTATTTTCATCGGCCATGAACTGACCGAAAGCACCAAGCGACTTCTGTTGAATGGCACGATGGATGCCGTCATTGACCAGAATCCGCGCGTTGAAGCACGCGAAGCACTGGCCACCTTGATGAGCAGCATCAAGGGCGAGCCATTCGACCAGCAGCCACCTCGCGTTCAGGTGATTTTCAGAGAGAACATTCCTGAAAATTAAAGCGCATCCCGAAAAGTGGAAACCGGTTTTCGGGATGCGCGTAAATACAAACAGAGCGCCTCTCGAAAAAGGCTATTTTGTATAAAGCGCGCGCGAACGCTCCAGGTGATTGAGCATTGCCGCTTCTGCACCATCCGCATCTTTGACGGCCAGCTTGTCTACAATCTCTTCATGCTCGACTAGCGTGTATTTTTCTTTACCCGTCCAGATCAGCATATGCGTGTGATATTCACGCAGCCAGGCAAGCATGGATTCGCTCACCGCGACAAAGATCGGATTGCCTGAAATCTTCGCGATACGGATGTGAAACTCCATATCGGCTGAAATGAATGCATCGGCATCACCCAGCGAATCCCGCTGGCGTTCGACGATGGCGCGAAGCTCCGCAACATCCTTGTCACTTGCCTTGAGTGCCGCTTCGCGTGCGATGCCGCGTTCAAAAAAGATACGTGCGCTTTTAAGATGCTCTAGCGTATCCATCGATTGCGCCAGCATGATTTTGGCTGTTGGATCGACCTGCTGCAAAATTGAACGCGCAGTCAGTTTGAGAACTTTAGCACGTTCACCATGTGAAATGCTGACGAGCCCCATTTTGGCAAGCGACTGCATCGCCTCGCGGATCGCCGGGCGACCAACACCGAAACGCTCCATCAACACGCGCTCAGACGGCATTTCATCGCCGGGCGTCAATTCGCCAGACGTAATCATGTTTTCGAGCCGGTCGAAAACTTCGTCGGATAGCTTACGGCGAACGATAGGTTCCATGGGCTTGTTCATTGCATCTCACTGTTCATGAGCTTTCTCCCCCTTATGCATCTTCAAGCGATCAGATGAAAGCCGTTACCCACGCTCTCGTGAATGGGCTAACAATTTTCCGCTTGCAGATATTGGAATACTCATTATACCAGTTCGCACTCAGAGCCAAGCGCTTCAATCGCATCCCGGAAAGTGAGGAGATACTTTCAGGCAAATGCGCAGAATAAACTGTCAGAGACTCTCTGGCATGGGTGGAACACGAGCAGCGAGCGACAAACAATCCGATGAATATCTGTCTGACCTATCGCATTGAGACAACCGGCAGCATCGAAAAGATGGCCGCCAAGATCGCCAGCGATCAGTCGACCGGCACTTTTGTCGCCCTCCCCGGTGAAACAGAAGAGCTCAAGGCCCGCGTTGCAGCACGCGTTTTGGAAATCCGTCCGCTTGAAGATGCAGCTGTCCCAGCCTGGCCAGAACTTGAACAAGGTCACGGCCCAATCAAGCGCGCCGATGTCGACATCGCCTTTCCGCTCGACGCAATCGGTACTGATCTTGCAGCACTGATGACGATTGCCGTTGGCGGCGTTTACTCGATCAAGGGTATGACCGGCATCCGTGTGGTCGATATGAAGCTGCCGGAAGCCTTCAAAAGCGCGCATCCCGGCCCGCAGTTCGGCATTGCTGGCAGCCGTCGTCTGACGGGCGTTGAAAAGCGTCCGATCATCGGCACCATCGTTAAGCCCGCGCTCGGCCTACGTCCGCATGAAACAGCAGAACTCGTTGGCGAATTGATCGAATCCGGCGTCGATTTCATCAAGGATGATGAAAAGCTGATGAGCCCGGCCTATTCGCCGCTCAAAGAGCGCATCGCCGCTATCATGCCGCTTATTCTCAATCACGAGCAGAAGACCGGCAAGAAGGTTATGTACGCCTTCGGCATTTCGCACGCCGATCCTGACGAGATGATGCGCAACCATGACATGGTGCTGGAGGCGGGCGGCAATTGCGCCGTGGTCAACATCAATTCGGTCGGCTTTGGCGGCATGAGCTTCCTGCGCAAGCGCTCTGGCCTTGTTCTGCACGCGCATCGCAATGGCTGGGATATTCTGACCCGCAATCCGGGCGCAGGCATGGATTTCCGTGTTTATCAGCAGTTCTGGCGCCTTCTCGGCGTCGATCAGTTCCAGATCAACGGCATCCGCGTGAAATATTGGGAGCCGGATGAAAGCTTCGTCAGTTCGTTCAAGGCTGTCAGCACGCCGCTGTTCGACCCATCAGATTGCCCGCTTCCTGTTGCTGGTTCCGGCCAGTGGGGCGGACAGGCACCTGAAACCTATGAGCGCACAGGTCGCACGACGGATCTGCTTTATCTATGCGGCGGCGGCATTGTCAGCCACCCGGGCGGCCCGGCAGCTGGTGTTCGCGCCGTACAGCAGGCATGGGAAGCAGCAGTCGCTGGCATCCCACTTGAAACCTATGCTGTTGAGCATCCTGAGCTTGCAGCTTCGCTCGCAAAATTCGGCTCCGTTAATTCAAATGGAGGAGGCGAATAATGACCAAGGCTTCCAACGAATTGCTGCTGTCTTACTACGGTGACGACCTCACCGGCTCGACCGATGTTATGGAAGCCATGGCTTCCAACGGCGTCGACACCGTGCTGTTCATGAATGTGCCAGACGAAGAGCTTCTTTCGCGCTTTTCACACTGTAAGGCTATCGGCCTTGCAGGCACCAGCCGCAGCGAAACGCCGGAATGGATGCAGGAAAATCTCACGCCTGCATTCAATTGGCTCAAAAGCCTAAATGCTGCGATTGCCCATTATAAGGTCTGCTCGACATTCGATTCTGCGCCTCATGTCGGCAATATCGGCAAGGCGGTAGAAATTGGCAAAGCGATCTTCAATCAAGCCTATGTACCGTTGATTGTCGGCGCACCGCAGCTCAAACGTTATACCGCTTTCGGCAATCTCTTTGCCGCCTATCAGGGCGAAATCTATCGTATTGACCGCCATCCGGTCATGAGCCGCCATCCCGTCACGCCAATGCATGAAGCGGACCTGCGCGAGCATCTGGCTAAGCAGACAGCACTGAAAACCGTGCTTGCTGATCTCGTAGCGCTTTCAGCCGCCGACGCCGATGAACGTGTAAACGCGATTGTCAAAGATGCTGACGGCATGTTGTTGCTTGACGTCGACAGCCACGAAAGCCAGCTGCAGTCAGGTGAACAGCTCTGGCGTCTGCGCCCTGATATGGGCTGGTTCGTTGCTGGCTCGTCCGGCGTTGAATATGCGCTTCTGGCCGCCTGGGCCAAGGTCGGACTGATCGGTGCGAAAAAAGAGTTTCCGCTTCCAGGCAAGGCTGACCGCATCGCGGTCGTTTCGGGTAGCGTGTCGCCAACCACGGAACGCCAGATCCGCCACGCGACCGCATCGGGCTTTACCGGCATTGATCTTAATCCGCTCGATCTTCTCGGCGAAAACGGCAATCAGGCAATCGAAGCTGCCATTGCTGACGGCCAGAAGGCGCTCCAGCAGGGCAACAGCGTGATCCTCAACACCGCCCTTGGCCCGTCGGCTGATCGAGGCACTGAAATCGATAAGATCGCAGGCAGCCGCCACAAGCTGGCCCGCAGCCTCGGTTTTATCCTCCGCAGCCTTGTCGAGCGCGAACAGCTTACCCGCGCAGTGATTGCAGGCGGTGACACTTCCAGCCACGCATTGCGTGAATTGCATGTCGATGCACTCACCACGCTTTTGCCGCTTCCACAAACACCGGGGTCGCCGCTTTGTACGGCTCACGGCGCGCATGCCGCCACCAACGGCCTCCAGGTTGCTCTCAAAGGCGGTCAGGTCGGTTCTGACGGGTACTTCAGCCAGATTCGTGATGGCCTGACCTCTTGAATCTGGAATACTCATTGACTGGTTATACCAGTTAAGCTACCAAAACTACGGGAAGGAAATACAATCATGACAGCTATTGCTCTGTTCGGCGCAGGCGGCAAGATGGGTTACCGTCTGGCCAAGAACCTCAAAGGTTCGCGCTTTGACGTACGCCACATCGAAGTCAGCGACGCAGGCAAGGCACGCCTGAAGAACGAACTCGACATCGACACCATCGATGCAGATGCAGGTCTCGAGGGCGCTGAAGTCGTCATTCTGGCTGTGCCGGACACCATCATCGGTAAAGTTGCTGCTGGCATCGTTGACAAGCTGAAGCCAGGCACGATGGTTATTGCGCTCGACGCAGCTGCACCATTTGCTGGCCATCTGCCAGAACGCGCAGACCTCACCTATTTCGTAACCCATCCGTGCCATCCGCCGATCTTCAACGACGAAACGGACATGCAGGCAAAGAAGGACCACTTCGGCGGTCTGTTTGCAAAGCAGCACATCGTTTCGGCTCTGATGCAGGGTCCGGAAGAATCTTATGCACTTGGTGAAGAAATCGCCAAGGTCATCTGGGCGCCAGTCATGCGTTCGCACCGCGTAACCGTTGAACAGCTCGCAATCCTTGAGCCAGGTCTTTCGGAAACCGTTTGCGCGTCGCTTCTGGTTGTCATGAAGCAGGCCATGGACGAATGCGTCCGTCGCGGTGTTCCTGAAGAAGCAGCACGCGACTTCCTGCTCGGCCACATGAATGTTCTCGGCGCCGTCATCTTTGGTGAAGTCCAGGGCGTATTCTCCGATGCCTGCAACAAGGCAATCGAATTCGGTATTCCTGCGCTGATGCGCGACGATTGGAAGAACGTTTTCGAACCGGAAGAAATCGCAGAAAGCATCCGTCGCATTACGTGACGTCAGTTGGGAGGGCGTAATCCGCCCTCCTTTTTTACCGCCCTTTTGGGAAACGGGGCTTATTGGGAGGTCTACATGAAGTTTACCCGCAGGAAAATTGCGCGCGGTTTTGCGATTGCAGCCGTCTCGGCAACATTGGCAGGCAGCGTAGTCATGCCAGCATGGGCTGCTGATCTGATCGCGATCATCACGCCATCACACGACAATCCATTCTACAAGGCTGAAGCCGTCGGCGCTGAAGCCAAAGCCAAGGAACTTGGCTACGATACGCTGATCCTTCAGCATGACGACGACGCGACCAAGCAGTCGCAGCTCGTCGATACAGCCATCGGCCGTGGCGCAAAGGCTATCATCCTCGACAATGCCGGCTCGGAAGCATCGATTGCTGCCGTTCAGAAGGCAAAAGACGCGAAGATTCCTTCATTCCTGATCGACCGTGAAATCAACGCTTCGGGTGTTGCTGTTTCGCAGATCGTGTCCAACAACTATCAGGGTGCTCAGCTCGGTGCTGAAGAATTCGTCAAGCTGATGGGCGAAGCCGGCAATTATGTCGAGCTGCTCGGCCGTGAATCCGATCTCAATGCTGGCACCCGCTCCAAGGGCTATCACGACGTTATCGACGAATATCCAGACATGAAGATGGTTGCGCAGCAGTCTGCCAACTGGAGCCAAACTGAAGCCTTCACGAAAATGCAGAGCATTTTGCAGGCAAACCCTGACATCAAGGGCGTGATTTCCGGCAACGACACCATGGCCATGGGCGCATGGGCAGCCCTTGAAGCTGCGGGTCGCAAGGACGTTATCGTTGTCGGCTTTGACGGCTCCAATGATGTTCGTGACTCGATCAAGGCTGGCGGTATCAAGGCAACTGTTCTTCAGCCAGCTTATGCTCAGGCACAGATGGCTGTCGTCCAGGCTGACGAATACATCAAGACCGGTAAGGGACCTGCTGAAGAAAAGCAGCTGATGGACTGCGTCCTCATCAATCCTGACAATGCAGACAAGCTCGAAACCTTCGCTTTGAAGGACTAACTCCCAAGGCTTGCGACTTCGGGAGCGCCAACAAATGTTAGCGCTCCCGATATGTTCCTAATACCGAGGATAAAATCATGTCAGTGCTGAAGTCAGCTTCCATTATCCTGCTGGCCTGCGGTGTCGCGCTTTCGGGCTGCAAAATCATCAAGACTCCGACAGCAGAAGAAGCCGCAGAAGCACGCGGCGATAATTTCAATCCCGATCGTTCGGTTGCCGACATCTGGGATTCAAAAGTTAAGCCGTTTTTTGCCGAAAAAACGGCAACGCTCGATGAAGTGATGCAGGCAGCAAACGCAGATGCGGATGCCGCTGGAGCAAAATACGGTCATCGCGAAAAGCAGGGCAATGCCCCCTGGACCTTTGCAGCCAAGCTCGAAGGCACTGTGGTCGCCGCCGAAACGAAATCGCGCGCAGCCTATGTTGATGTCGACAGCAATGGCGATGGCAAGGCCGATGCACGCGTACAGATCGGGCCGACCGTTCGTGGCAGCGCAATCCGCGACAGCCTCTCCTTTGTGAACTTCAACGAGTTTCGCAATCAGATCGACTGGGCTCAATTTGGCAAGGCGTTCAACACCCGCGTCAATGACGATGTTCTGTCAAAGCTCCCGCGCGAAGATTTGGTTGGCATGAAGGTGAAAGCCGAAGGTGCTTTCCCGTTGCCATCGAAGGGCCAGCTTCCGCTCGTCACGCCTGTTTCCATCTCTTTGGAGAAATAAGCGATGGAAACGGAATTGAACGAGAAAAACGATATCGTCCTCAAGCTTGAGGATGTTTCCAAGGTCTATTCGGGCATTGTCGCGGTCAAGCGCGCCAATCTCGAATTGCGCCGTGGTTCGGTCAATGTGCTTGTCGGCGAAAACGGTGCTGGCAAGTCAACGCTGATGAAAATCATCGCGGGCGTTGAGCGTCCGACCATGGGGAAGATCATTCTCGATGGCGAGGAAGTGTCATTCGACAGCCCCGCCGACGCACAGAAGCGCGGCATTGCGATGATCTTTCAGGAACTCAACCTGTTTTCAAACATGACGGTGGCAGAGAATATCTTTGCCACGCGCGAAATTACACGCGGTTTGCGCGGGATTGATCATAAGGCGCAGGTCGTCAAGGCCAATGAATATCTCGACCGCCTTGATGCAGGTATCAGTGCAAGTACGCTCGTCGCCGATCTGCCGATCGGTCAGCAGCAACTTGTCGAAATCGCCAAGGCTATTTCGCTCGATGCACGCATTGTCATCATGGATGAACCGACATCGGCTCTTTCTGCAGCCGAAGTCGACATTCTGTTCAAGGTAATTGCCGAGCTGAAAAAGAAGGGCGTGGCAATCGTCTATATTTCGCATCGTCTCGAAGAACTGATGCGGATTGGCGATTACATCACGGTTCTGCGCGACGGAAAAATCACCGGCCAGGAAGAGATCAAGAATATCGATACGCAATGGATCGTGCGTTCGATGATTGGCTCCGATGCCAAGGATTTTGCCAAGCCTGTGACCCACAAGATCGGTGCAGAGCGGTTTCGCGCTGAAAACATCACCCTGCCGCGTGCAACCGGCGGGCTTGCAGTTGATGACGTCTCCCTGACTGTGCGTGCAGGCGAAGTTCTGGGCATTTACGGCCTTATGGGCGCCGGACGTTCCGAGTTTTTCGAATGTGTGATGGGCCAGCATGGGCATTCCACCGGCCATATCTATATCGATGGCGAGGAAGTGAAAGAGCGCGATACGACCCGGCGCATCCGGCGTGGTCTTGCCCTCATACCGGAAGATCGCCAGCGCGAAGGACTGGTACAGATTTTGTCGATTGCCAGCAATCTGACACTGGCAAGTCTCGACCGGCTGGCTCGCTTCTTCCACATCACGCCAAAGCGTGAAAAGCAGGCCATTCAACAGGCAATCAAAGACCTTTCGATCAAGGCACCGAACCCCGAATTCGAAGTCACCTCGATGTCTGGCGGTAATCAGCAGAAGGTTGTCATCGGCAAGGCGCTGATGACCAATCCGAAAGTTCTTCTGATGGACGAGCCATCGCGCGGCATTGACGTGGGAGCAAAGGCCGATGTCTTTCGCACCATGCGCAGGCTTGCTGCCGAAGGTCTCTCCATTCTTTTTTCAACCTCTGATCTGGAAGAAGTCATGGCGCTCTCCGATCGCATCGCGGTGCTCAGCAATGGGA